>NZ_CALMZS010000082.1 GCF_937870815.1 uncultured Brevundimonas sp. | reverse complement strand
GCCGTCGAGGACGGCGACGGCGCGGTACGGATATGCGCCACGGCCCTGGAGGCGGCAGGGGCGGTCGCCGGTTGAAGGTCCGCGTCAGGCCGCGCGTCGGTTCCCCGACGGGTCCTCGCTGGACCGCCCCGCCAGTTCGAGCAGGCCGCAACACAGGGCGAAGATGACCGCCAGCGTGATGGTCCGTAATGGATAATCGACGGTCGAGTGCAGCAGTAGAACGCCGATGCCGATGCTGGCGGCGCGTTGGAGGTCTCGTTCCCGGGACGGCGGCGCCTTCCAGGCGCTCCAGCAGCGTCGGGCGTACCAGACGAGGAACGCCAGGATCACGCCGATTCCCAGCCAGCCGGCTTCCAGCCATGTCTCAAGGTACTCGTTGTGCGCCTGGTTGAAGAATGTGCTGTCCAGTTCCTCCAGCGGCTCTACCGAGCGGTATACGGCGTCGAAACTGCCCATGCCGGAGCCCAGGGGCAGGTAGGTCTGGGCGGTTTCCGCGATGAGCGGCCAGCGCTCGAACCGAACTTCAGGCGCGCCACCAGTATCGAAGCGGGCGAGGATGGGCGGAAGGGCCAGGACGGCCACCACCGTCAGCGCCGCGCCAATTGAACCGACCAGCACCAGCAGCCCGGGACCCGGCCGGCCCCGACCGGCGGCGATCCAGGCGGCCAGAAGGCTGACCACCATGACCGGCGTGAACAGGGTGATCCCCGCCCGCGAGCGGATGGCCGCGAGGGCGACAACGACCAAGCCCGCAAACAGGGCGCCGAACCACAGGGCGGAGGTCCGTCTATCCCGCCGTCTGAGCGTCGCCGCGCCGAATATGACGGCAAAGGGCAGGGTGACCAGCAGATAGGAGGCGAGATGATTGCGATTGGCGAAGAAACCTCTGACCTGACCCGCCCCGACATTCCAAAGGTAGAGATTGTCTCCGCCGCTGGCCAGCTGGGCGGCGCCGAGGAGGATTCCTGCGATGGCCGCGGCGATACAGAGCTGGACCATTTGCTCCCGCTGAGCAGGCGAAAGCGACAGCATGGCGAGAAAGAAAGCGGCGGGCGGTGCAAGCGCCAGGACTGATCCCCAGGTCCGATCGGGAGTCAGGCTCAGCGGCGCCCAGCCCGGCTCCAGCCCGGCGAGTCGCAGGGCGAACACCATCTGGTCCCTGCCGGGGAGACCGGTCCACATCGCCGGAGGGAAGGGAATCACCTGGACCAGCGGAATAGCGACAACCGCCGCCAACAGGATGAGGGCGAACCGATGCTCGCGCCACAAGCCGGTCTGGATGAGCCGCCCCGATGCCAGCACCAGAAGCGGCAGGGACGCCAGCTCCACCAAGGCCAGCCGAAGCGCATGACCCTGGCTTGCGCCGCCGAGAAGAACGGAAAGGGCCAGCAGGACCGCCGACGCTATCGCGACGGCATCCCACTGGCCCTTCCAAATCCGGTTCGGCACGCGCTACGTCAGCAATATGGCCAGCGTCGCGCGACCTTGGTTCGTCTTAGTCGCTTTCCGAGTCGTCATCGCTGGCGACCACCACCGTCGTAATGAGGACGGCGGCGCCGATCAGCAGCACCGGCAGCGGGATGCCAGCGAACTCGGAGCTGGCCCCGGCGCGGGCGCCGACCCGATCACCCACCCGGGCGACGGCGGAATTGTTGGCGGCTGCGGCCTGGCCAGCCACAAGCAGCAGGCCCGCCGTGACAGCGGCGATGGTCTTGCGCATTCGAAATCCCCTTCGTTCAGGTCATTGGTACGGGCTGGCCCGCAGTGCATCGAGAGAGGGTATAGGCGGCGAAGGTTTCAAAATCAATACATATTCGGGCCAGGGTCGTGATGTTCGGGCGACTCCGGGCCCGGGGCGCGGTTCAACCGTTCGGGGAAACGACGATCCGGTCGAACCAGACCAGGGTCGCGGACCGATGGTCGTCGGCGCGGGTCACCAGCCTCAGCCACTGCCCGGGACAGCCGTCCGGGACCTCGAACCGTCCCGACAGGGTCGTCCATCTGTTCGGAGCCGCATTGGAGACCCCGCCGGGTACAGAGGCGATCGCGTCGCCTCCGGTAGCGCAGGACAGGGTCCATGCAAGCCGGGCCGCCGGCTCGCCGGTCTCGGCCCTGACCTCGGCGGTGAATCGATAGGAACCCGGCGGCAGCGACGTCAGCTGTTCGGCGACCGTCCCGGCGGCGTAGCCGTCGTAGTCGACGCGCAAGGCCGGATTCGAGGGACGCAGATCGTCGGCCGCGATCTCCGTCCCTATGCCCGCCTTCTGGAACAGCCGCCACTGGAAGGGCTCCGGGGCCGCCGTGTCGGCGAAACCGCCATTGGTCACGGCCACGCCGGGCGGAGGGCGGTTTATCCGTGTACGGACTTCATTCAGGGCCTGAAACTGCCGCTTGTCCAGCAAGGTTCGATAGAGGCCTTGCAACTCGTCGTTGGTCAGCGGCGCGGGGCCGGCCTCGAGCAGGATCGCGAGGCTCGCGGCGAGCTGCAGCTCCTCGGGGGTCTCGCTGAGGCTACCCAGATAGGCCCCCCTCCAGGGCGGCTCGGCAGCCAGAAGACTGGCGATTACCGGCAGGGATCGCTGCGGGTCCTGGACGCCTGCAACGGTGAATAGCCGGAAGACCTGGGGCTGAATGTCCTGTCGCCGACGAACCAGCGTATCGGCGTGGGCGAAGGCCGAGCCGTAGTCGCCGCGGCGCAGGCGGCGCTCGACCAGCCAGGCGTGCGCGGGATCATCCCTCAGGCTCCAGTTGCCGGCCAGGGTCAGGATGTCGTC
>NZ_CALMZS010000081.1 GCF_937870815.1 uncultured Brevundimonas sp. | reverse complement strand
GCGCCTGGGCCTGATCTACAAGCCCCGATCGAACCTCTCGATCTACGGCAGTTACAGCCAGTCCTTCCTGCCGCGATCAGGCGATCAGTTCCTGACCCTGTCGGCGACACAGCAGAACCTCGAGCCCGAAGAATTCACCAACCACGAGGTCGGCGCCAAATGGGACATCCGTCCCGACCTCAACGTCACGGCCGCCGTGTTCCGGCTGGACCGCACCAATGCGACCACGCCCGATCCTCTTAACCCGACAGTCACCATCAATGTCGGCGAGACACGGACAGAGGGCGTGGAACTGGCTGTCACCGGGCGACTGCGGCCAGGTTGGCAGGTCAGCGGCGGCTATTCCTGGCAGGACGCCCGCCTGCAGGGCAATGACTCGGTCCGTCTGGCACAGACCCCGAAGCAGCAGTTCAGTCTGTGGAACCGCTATGACGTCAGCCGCCGGCTGGGTATCGGTCTGGGAGTCATACATCAGGCCAGCCAGTTCGCGGCGATCCGGACCTCGTCGTCCACGACGCGGTTGCCGGCCTTCACCCGCGTCGACGCCGCCGTGTTCTACGAGGTCAACGACACCGTCCAGTTGCAGCTGAATATCGAGAATCTGTTCGACACGACCTATTTCCCGGACGCGCACAACAACGCCAACATCTCGACCGGAGCTCCGTTGAACGCCCGGCTGACCCTGAGCACGCGGTTCTAGCCGGCACGAATTCACAGAGTCTCCACGGCGATCCGGGCCCTCAGAAAGTGTTTTCCGGCGCTTGATGGCTGCTGGGCGGCCCTCCATGCCGGAGCCGTCATCGGCACGACCCTGGGCAAGCCATCGACGAGCGGGGCGCGGTGAGAATGCCTCCTGATCAAGCCCTCAGATCAGACCGAGGGCCTTGAAGCTGGCCGTGCCCTCCCGACCCACGACCAGGTGGTCGTGGACCTGGAGATTGAACACCCGCGCCGCCTCGACGATCTGTCGCGTCATCTGGATATCGGCCTGCGATGGCGTCGGGTCGCCCGAAGGATGATTGTGGACCAGGATCATGGCGGACGCCGACAGCTCCAGGGCCCGGCGAATCACTTCGCGGGGATAGACGGGGGCGTGATCCACCGTTCCGTCCGCCGTCAGTTCGTCCCGGAGCAGGACGTTGCGCCGATCGAGAAACAGGGTCCGAAACTGTTCGCGCGGCTCATGAGCGAGCGCCGTCCGGACATAGGCGACCAGCGCCGTCCAGGAGGTGATCACGGGGCGCCGGCAGGCCTCGTCGCGCGCCAGGCGGAGGGCGAACTCTCGCACCAGCGCGAGCTGGGCGCCGACGCCCGCACCGACGCTGAAGTCCCGCTCCAGTTCGCCGGGGGCCGCGCCGGCGACGGCGCCCAGCGACCCGAACCGGTCGAGCAAGGCGGCGGCGAGCCCTTCGGGATCGGCCTCCGGATCCGGCCTCCCGAGGATCATGGCCAGCAGGGTCTGATCGGCCAGCGCCGCATGGACGAGGGTCGGCCCCGGCGGGGGACGTTTGGGCGGTTCAGCGGCCGTCGGCCGGGTCGAGGTCGGTTTCATGGCGGTGTCCTCCGCTCCACCACGGAGCGCCGCCGCGCGGCCTTCCTTTCCCTCCCCGCCAAGGCTTGTTCCCTGCCCCGGGCTGCGCCAACCTGGGCCGATGAAATGGCTTCTGATCACCGCCGGACTCCTGCTGGCGCCGGCCGTCGCCCGGGCCGATCCGTGCGAGGGCCGGCTGCCCGCTCG
>NZ_CALMZS010000080.1 GCF_937870815.1 uncultured Brevundimonas sp. | reverse complement strand
TTTTCGCGGGCCGCGGGCTATTGGCTGACCCAGAGAATCCGCCCCATCCAGACGATCTCCCCGCGGGCCACGACGCGCGGCTCATAGGCCGGGTTGATCGAGGCCAGGGTCACGGCGCGGGCGGTCAGCCCGGCCACCTGCTTGGCCAGGGTCTCGCCGCCGATGGTGCGCACCACCACCCGGTCGCCCCTGCGCACGTCCGAGGCCTCGCGGTCGACGATCAGGCGGTCGCCCTCGCGGTACGCCGGAGCCATCGAATCGCCGGTGACGCGCAGGCTCAGCAGGCTGTCGCGGGGGCGCGGCAGTTCGGTCTGCTCCCAGCCGTCGCCGGCGGGCAGGCCGGCGTCGTCGAAGAAGCCCTCCTCGCCGGCCTGGGCCAGGCCCAGCATCGGCGCCGTCGACCGCCGCTCCGGCGCATCCCGGGCCAGGGCCGCGAATTCGCCCAGCGACAGGCCGGTGGCGTGCAGGATCCGCGTCAGGCTCTCGGTCGAGGGCCAGCGCGGCCGCGGCGGATCGCCGGGTCCGAACCGCTTCGACGGATTCAGGCTGGTGGGGTCCAGCCCCGCCCGCCGCGCCAGGGCCGAGGCGCTGATCCCCTCGCGCCGGGCCAGCCCGTCGATGGCGTTCCACAACCGGGCGTGGGACAGGGGCATGGCGGAAGCGGACTCCACGGGATCCGGACGGCCGGGCCGGTCGACGCCGGCGGATCGCGATAGGAATATACACCTGCGCCGCGCCCCGCGGCCAGAGCGAAATCGGTTTGGACGCGATCGCGTCCAAACCCGGATCTTCGCTCCAGCCTTATACTGGAGCCTGATTCACGGCATCGGCGGAATCGCGAAGCGATTCCGCCTCAACCGATCAGGCTCTAGGGCCGGGCCGAGCGCCCGGCGGTCCCTCCAGGCCCGGACGACGCCGAGGGCGAGGGCGAGCAGGATGGCGTAGGCGGTCAGGTTGACGACGGCGTAGAAGGCGGCGATCGGCGGACGGACGTCGGCGGTGGTCAGCACATGGCTCATGACGATCACCGACTGGAGGGCGCTGGCCCAGATCGGCCACGACCGGCGGCTCTTCCACGCCAGGGCGGCGTAGGCCGCCAGCATGACCGTCTCGACCGCCATCAGCCCCCACTGCGGGCCGACCAGCCGGCCGTCGTTCTGGACCAGCAGGGCGGCGAGCGAGCCCAGCGCATAGGCGCCGGCCCCGACCCGTTCCGGTTCGTCCCCCTTGAGCAGGGCGAAGGTCACCACCAGGACGCCGGCCGCCGCGCCGATCTGGGCGTAGAGGGTGTCGAACACCGGACGTCTCCCCCCTGGGCCGGCCCCGGCCGCTACGGAACCGGCGGCGCGGCCTTCTTCGATCCCATGGCCGCCGCCTTGCGCTCCTGCCACGCCCAGAAGGTGCCGACCGCCAGCGCGATCAGCAGGCCGTAGTTGGACATGTTGATGACGGCGGCGGCGGCGTCGGCCGGTGGCCGCAGGTTGGCCGCCACCAAGACGTAACTCGTGACGATCAAAGCCTGAAAGCTGGCGGCCCAGACGGGCCAGGCTCGGCGGCTGTACCAGGCGATCCCGATGAAGACGAAGAGCAAGACCATCTCAAGCCCCATCATCCCCCACCGGGGCAGGTTCGGGGCCGCGCCACCCTTGATCATCGTCGTGGCGAGGAAAACCATCGCGTAGGCGGCCCCGCCCAGGCGCTCGGGCTCCTCACCCTTCAGAAAAACAAACGTGACCACGAGAACGGCGGCGGCCACGACGAGCTGGGAGTAGATGGTCGGAAACACAGAATCGCCCCCACGCCTTCGAGCATGGGGGCGATAGTGCCTGAAGTCAGCGTCGGCGGAAATGACCGGTCGCCGACATAGAGAGGATTTAGACGGCGCGCAGACGGTGCTCGCCGGTGGTGGTCTGGCCCTTGTCCTCGGCTCCGGCGTAAACGCCGTAGCCTAGGCGGCGGTGATCCTTGGCCAGCTCCTCGTGGCAGGTCACCATGGCCTGACGGGCCGCGCCCAGAGCCGCGATGGCCTCGAGAGCCCTGGTCTGCGACTCCGCGCCGACGACCGGCGAGATGCAGAGGGCCGTCCGGGCGCCGATCATCGACTGCACGAGCGTCGTGGCGTGCGCGAGGGCCGCGTCGACGGCGTGCTCCGTCGCATTCAGATCGCCGGCGACGCTGGCGATGATTTGAGCCTTGTCCATAGAAACCTCCAAGCGGAATGGGTGAACGGAGTCTTAACACGACCCGCCCGCTTCCGGTAGGGGTTTGTTCACCATGATCGCCGCTGTGTCGTCTTCCGGATACAGGCCGCCGACCGGGGGCGTGTCGCCGGGCTTGTCGACCGGGCCGGCGGCCAGGCCGTCCAGCCCGAGCCTCCGCGCCAGGGCGGCGAGGGCGGCGTGGGTCCGGACCAGGTGGCCCCGCGCCTCGGCCAGGGCCGCCACCGCCGCGGCCGCGCCGCTGAAGGCGGGCTGGCCCGCCGCCGCGGACAGCCAGGCCTCCGCCCGCGCGGCGGGCAGGGCCGCGGCCAGCGCCGCCGCCTCGCCCAGGGCGTGGTCGAGCGCGGCCTCGGCGGCGTAGAGGCGGACGGCGAGCGCTTCGCCGATGTTCTGTCTGGTCATGGGACGTCCTCCGGTGAACGTCTGGCGTACCGGAAGCAATCGAAGATTACAACAGCCTACAACTATAGATCGTATTCCGCCACGAGGAAATGGGCCGTCAGCGAGGCGATCGGCTGGGTCTGGTCATCCTGCCACGCCTCGGCCAGCACATGGGCCACGCGCCGTCCGGCCTTGCTGATGCGCGCCCGCGCGTGGACGTCCGCCGGCCGCCCGGAGCGGAGATAGGCGACCGTGACGTTGATCGGCCGGGGCAGGCGCAGGCGCGGATAGGACAGCGCCACCTGGGCCACGGCGGTCAGCTCCAGCAGGGCCGCCGTGGCCCCGCCGTGCAGGGCCGGCAGCACGGGATTGCCGATCAGCCGCTCGGCGAACGGCATGGTCACGGTCAGCAGGTCGCCGTCCTGCCGGCTCTCCAGCCCGAGGAAGCGGGCGTAGGGCACACGATCCAGCAGGTCGCTCACCGGGCCGCCTCCGCCGTCGGGGCCGCGTCGGCCTGGCGGGCGCTGCGGGCGCTGAGCACATAGGTGGCCTGGGCCGCCGCCACCGGGTCGTCCGGTTCGTTCTCGAAGGCCCAGGCGCGGACGAAGGCGATCGAATGGGTCAGCCGGTAGCAGCGCGCCTCGGCGATCAGGTCCCGCCGCGGCTCGGCCGCCCGCATGTAGTCGACGCGCAGGTCGAGGGTGGCGATGGGCTCGAACCGGTCGAGGGCGATCCACACCGCCAGACCGCCGACGTGGTCGAGCAGGGCGGTGACCAGGCCGCCGGCCAGCACCCCCGTGTCCGGATCCCCGACCAGGTCCTCGCGCCACGGCACGCGAAGCCGCACCCGGTCCCCGTCCAGCCCGTCGAAGGCGAACCCGAGGGCGTGGGTGTGCGCGGCGCCGGAGGCCAGTTGCGGCAGCAGGGAGGCGAGGGCGGATGACGACATGTCCTGCTATCACCCCACGGCGGGCGTGGACGCAAGCGCCGCTCGCGCGTTCCCCATCGGCTGCGAGGACCCATATCCGATCGATGATCCGCTTTGAGGACCTGCTCAGGCCGACCGCGGCCGGCCTGTACTGCCCCCCGGGCGACTTCCACATCGACCCGGTGCGGCCGGTCGAGCGGGCCGTGATCACCCATGGCCATTCCGACCACGCCCGGGCCGGCCACGGCGCGGTCCTGGCGACGCCGCAGACCCTGGCCGTCATGGCCGAGCGATACGGCGAAGGCTTCGCGGCGCGCCGGCAGCCGGCCGGCTATGGAGAGGCCGTCTCGCACGACGGCGTCGGCGTCACCCTGGTCCCGGCCGGGCACGTGCTGGGCTCCGCCCAGGCGGTGATTCGCCTGAAGGGCGTCACCATGGTGGTTTCGGGCGACTACAAGCGCCGCCGCGATCCGACCTGCGCCCCCTTCGAGCCCGTGCCCTGCGACGTGTTCGTCTCCGAGGCGACCTTCGGCCTGCCGGTCTTCGTCCATCCGCCCGACGCCGGGGAGATCGGCCGCCTGCTCCATTCGCTGCGGCAGTTCCCGGACCGCGCCCATCTGGTCGGGGCCTACGCCCTGGGCAAGGCCCAGCGCGTCATCCGGCTGCTGCGCGAGGCGGGCTGGGACCGGCCGGTCTACGTCCACGGGGCGCTGGAGCGGCTCAACCGCCTGTACGGGCGCGAGGGCGTGGACCTGGGCCCGCTGGCGCCGGCCACCGGCCTGGAGCCGAACGCGCTCGGCGGCGAGGTGGTCATCGCTCCGCCGGCCGCCGCCCAGGACCGCTGGTCCCGGCGCTTCGCCGATCCGGTGCAGGCGTTCGCCTCCGGCTGGATGGGGGTTCGCGCCCGGGCCCGGCAGAGGGGGGTCGAGCTGCCGCTGGTGCTGTCGGACCATGCCGACTGGCCGGAGCTGACCGCCACCTTCGCCGAGCTCCGGCCCGAGGAGGTGTGGATCACCCACGGTCGGGAGGAGGGCCTGCTGCGCTGGTGCGGGCTGAACGGCCAGAAGGCCCGGGCCCTGCGCCTGGTCGGCTATGACGACGAGGACGAAGAGGCCGTCCCCGCCGGGCCGGTCTAGGCCGCCGAGCGCGAGGATTGGCCGTTGCCGGGCGCGTCCTCGGAGACGGCGACCTGCCCCAGGGCCGCGTTCATGGCCATGCGCAGCCGTTCGGGCTTGATCGGTTTCTCGACCACGGCCGCCATGCCGGAGTCGAGATATCTGCTGGCGTCCTCGGGATCGGCGTTGGCGGTCAGGGCGACGATCGGAATGGCGCTCGCGGGCCCGTCGAGGGCGCGGATCGCCGCGGTCGCCTGGACCCCGTCCATGCGCGGCATCTTGATGTCCATCAGCACCAGGTCGAACCTGCGCTCCTGCACCGCGGCCAGGGCCTCGACCCCGTCGCCGGCGGTTTCCGAGGTGCAGCCGAACATCTCGCACAGGGCCTGGGCGACGACGCGGTTGGTGGCGTTGTCGTCGACGATCAGGACGTGCGGCGTGCCGGTCATGTCCCGGTCCGACAGCGCCTGGACATTCGAGGCCGGGGCGCACTCCACCCGGGTGCGCTCGACGGCCAGGTCGAAGGCGAAGGTCGCGCCGCGGCCGCGATTGTTCTCGGCCCAGATGCGGCCGCCCATGCGGTCGATGATCTGGCGGCAGATCGACAGGCCGAGGCCGGCGCCGTCCTGGTCGGAGCCGTGGACGAAGGGTTCGAAGATCGCGTCCACCCGCCCGGCGTCGATGCCCGGACCGTCGTCGCGGACTCGGGCCTCCAGCAGGATGCGGTCGCCGGCGGCCACGGCCTTGAGACGGGCCTCGACCACGCCGTTGCGCGCGAATTTCAGGGCGTTGCCGATCAGGTTGTTGAACACCTGCTTCAGGCGTCCGCCGTCGATCACGGCGGCCAGGTCGGTGTCGCCCTCGTAGCCGATCATCAGGGTGACGTCGTCCTCCGAAGCCCGCGGCGCCCATGCGGCCTGGATGTCGTCCATCAGCGACCGCAGCGGCGTGGGCCCGGGCCGCAGCTCCAGTTCGCCGGCCTCGGCCCGCGACAGGTCGAGGGCGTCCTGGAGGACGCGCAGCAGGGTCTCCGAGGATTCCACGATCGTGGCGACATGGGCGTGGGCCTGGGCGTTCAGCGGCTGGCGGCGCAGCAGTTCGGCCACGGCGAGGACGCCGTTCAGGGGCGTGCGCAGCTCGTGGCTCATGACGGTCAGGAACTGGCTCCGGGCCCGCGCCGCATTGAGGGCCTGGACATGGCCGTCGTTCAGCGTCCGCACCTGGTCCGCCAGGTCGGCGATCTTGAGACTCTGGCCTTCGTTGACCGCCCGCAGCATCGACGCCACCGTCCCGACGCCGTGATAGCGCCCCTCGCGGGTGACGATGAAGCCCCGCGTCAGCACCCTGGCGTCGCTCTTCATCAGGGCGGCGCAGACGGTGTCGATGGCGACTCCGGCCTCGACCATGGCCGGTTCGGGATCCATCACATGGATGACCGGCCGCCCGGCGTACAGGGCGTGTCCGAACGGGCTGGCGGTCTTCAGCAGAAAGTCGGTGCGCTCGATCAGGCCGACCGGACGGCGACCGTCGACCACGGCGATCACCAGGGTGTCGGGCTCGCTTTCGAAGCGGGCGAACACCTCGCTCGCCAGCGTCTGGGGCGACACCGCCTCGGCGCGCTCGGTGAGGACTTCAATGGTCGGCATTACTCACCGGCGCTCCATTGTGACCGGCGGACATTGCAGGCAACGGTTTGCCGAACCGTTAAGGCCCCGCCGCGCCGTTTTGCGCCCCCTGCGCCCCAGGTTTTGCGCCCCGTGGCGCGCTGGTGTAGAAGGCCCGCCCGTCCTCGAACGGCCCATCCCTCCCTGTCCATGCGCGCGGCCGACCGGCCGACCGCAGGTTCGCCATGCCCGATTCACAGCAAAACACCGCGAAATCCGCCCTCGTCCTGTTCTCCGGCGGCCAGGACAGCGCCACCTGCCTGGCCTGGGCGCTGGCCCGGTACGGGCGCGTGGAGACCGTGGGGTTCGACTACGGCCAGCGCCATGCGGTCGAGATGCGGGCGCGGCTCGACGTCCGCGAGGGTCTTGTGCGGGAGCTGCCGCGGTTGGCCGGTCGGCTCGGCCCGGACCATGTCGTGGACCTGACCGGCTACGGCCGCATCGCCGACAGCGCCCTGACCGCCGACCGGGCCATCGGGACCGACGCGCGCGGCCTGCCGACCACCTTCGTGCCGGGGCGCAACCTCGTCTTCCTGACCTGCGCCGCCGCCCTGGCCGAGCGGCGCGCCCTGGACGTGCTGGTCGGCGGCATGTGCGAGACCGACT
>NZ_CALMZS010000079.1 GCF_937870815.1 uncultured Brevundimonas sp. | reverse complement strand
TGGTCATAGGTCGTCGTCGCGATGAATTTCGCCGTCCGCCGCAGCCGCCCGTGCATGTCGGCGCGGAAGTCCGAATGATCCCACACCCCGGCCAGCACCGCCGGATGCAGCATCTGCAGCAGCAGGCCCGAGACGCCGCCGATCATCATCGTCGTCACGTCGCCGTTGACCTTCCACGCCACGGAATTAGGCGGGAACAGCGCATCCGCCCGCCGCAGCACCGGCCGCTCGCCCTTGTCGGCGTCGTTGAAGACGTCGGTGATCTTCTGGCGCACGGCGCGCTTGGCGGCCTCAATCAAGGCGCACCTCTTCGGGCGGTCGAGGCGCGTCCAGAAGCGCCAGGATGCGGGGCCGCAGAAACCAGGCGCCGATGAAGCTGTAGACGATCAGCAGAAAAGCCCCGACGGCCCTGTTCGTCGGATATCGCACCGGGTGGCCCTCCGCCGTGACGAGGGCGGCCGCCGCCAGCCAGAACGAGGCGAAGAAGGACAGGGCTCCGACGCCCCCGACAAGATCGCGAAGTCCCTCCAGCACCGGCGGAAGATCGACCAGGGCTATCGGCAGGACCAGAATGGCGACGGCCGACATCCCGACCACCCATCCGCGATCCGGACCGCGCTCGATGCCTGCCTGCTCCGAAACGTCACGCGCCACCCGGTAGATGCCGTAGGTCCAACCAAGCAGGAACCACACCATGGCGACCGTGCAGACGCCGGCCAGGATGATGCCGGTCGGCGTTGGGTCCAGGACAGCCAGCTGGCCGAGAAACATGAGCATGGTGGCCAGCAGCAGCCATGCCGGGTGAAGCAGGGCCATCCGGATGTGCCACGGCCTCGCCACCGTGATCGGTTCGACTTCCGTCATCCGGCCGCGTCCCTCCACGCCTTCAGCGCCTCCATCGCCCGCAGGCTCATCAGCCGCTTCTTGACCCGCCCGCGATCCTTCGGATTGATCCGCCGGCCCTCGGCGTCGACCTTCGGGGCCTCGAGCGGCGGCAGCAGGCCGTAGTTGATGTTCATCGGCTGGAACTTCGAGATGCCGCCGGGGCCGTCGAGGTGGCCGCCGGTGATATGCTCGACGAGGGCGCCGATAGCGGTGACCTGCGGCGGGGCCTCCAGCGGGCGGCCCAGCGCCTGGGCCGCCGCCAGCCGGCCGGTCAGCAGGCCCATGGCGGCGCTCTCGACATAGCCCTCGACGCCTGTCACCTGCCCGGCGAACCTCAGCCGCGGCATGGCCTTCAGGCGCAGCTGCCGGTCCAGCAGCTTGGGCGAGTTGAGGAAGGTGTTGCGGTGCAGCCCGCCCAGCCGGGCGAACTGGGCCTCGTGCAGCCCGGGGATCATGCGGAACACCTCGGCCTGGGCCCCGTGCTTCAGCTTGGTCTGGAAGCCGACCATGTTGAACAGCGTCCCCAGCGCATTGTCCTGGCGCAGCTGGACGATGGCGTGGGCCTTGACCTGCGGATCGCGCGGATTGGTCAGGCCGACCGGCTTCATCGGCCCGTGGCGCAGGGTCTCGCGACCGCGCTCGGCCATCACCTCGATGGGCAGGCAGCCGTCGAAATAGGGGACGTTCTCCCACTCCTTGAACTCGGCCTTGGGGCCGGCCAGCAGGGCGTCGATGAAGGCCTCGTACTGAGCCTTGTCCATCGGGCAGTTGACGTAGGCGGCGGCGTCCCCGCCCGGGCCCTCCTTGTCGTAGCGCGACTGCCGCCAGGCGATGTCGAAGTCGATGGAGTCGGCGTGGACGATCGGGGCGATGGCGTCGAAGAAGCTCAGGCTCGCCTCGCCGGTGAGCTTCAGGATCGCCTCGGCGAGGGCGGGCGAGGTGAGGGGGCCGGTGGCGACGATGACATTGTCCCATTCTTCGGGGGGAAGGCCGGCGATCTCCTCGCGCATGACGGTGACCAGCGGATGCGCCTCCAGCCTGGCCGTCACCGCCCTTGAAAAGCCCTCCCGGTCCACCGCCAGGGCCCCGCCGGCCGGCACCTGGTGGGCGTCGCCGCAGGCCATGATCACCGAGTCGAGCGCCCGCATCTCGGCGTGCAGCAGGCCGACGGCGTTGTACTCCCAGTCGTCCGAGCGGAACGAGTTGGAGCAGACCAGCTCGGCCAGGCCGTCGGTGTGGTGGGCGTCGGTCCTGACGCCGGGCGCGCCGCGCATCTCGTGCAGGACCACGGGCACGCCGGCGCCGGCGACCTGCCAGGCGGCCTCGGAGCCGGCGAGGCCGCCGCCGATGATGTGGACGGGGGAGGGGGAGGGGCTCATGCGCCGGGGTTCTAGCCGCGCGGGTCGATCCGGGCTAGCTTCGCCGTGGGGAAGGGGAGGGGGCGATGAGACGCTTTTCTGTCGGCGCGTCGATAGGCGATGGATTCGGCCTGGTGGCCAGGCGGCCGCTGTCGGTGTTTGTCTGGGGCCTGCTGCTGCTGGCGCCGGTGTTCGGGGGCTTGGCCCTGATCTTTCCGACGATGGGCGAGATGTTCGCCAACATGCCCGCGGCGGGCGCGGACGCCGCCGTGGACGACCCCTTCCCTGAACAGATGTTCGCCCGAATGATGCAGGTCCAGCTGGCGTACATGCTGCTCAACATCAGTCAGCTGGTGATCATGGCGGTGGTCTATACGGCGATCTTCCGGGCCGTGCTGAGGCCGGCCGAGAGTGGGATTTTCTCACTGCGCCTCGGCATGGACGAACTGCGCGTCGCCGTCGTCGGACTGGCCATCGCCGTCGCCCTGTACGCCGTCATCGTCGTCGTGGCCCTGCTGGGCGCGGCGCTCGGATTCGCTCTCTGGAGCGGCGACCCCCTTGTCGCAGCCTGGGCCATGGGCGCCTATGCGCTCCTGGCCGTTCTGGGAATTTTCTGGGCGACGGCACGGGCGTCGATGCTGGCTCCGGCCAGCGTCCTCTATCGCGACTTCGCCTTTGTCCAGGGCTGGCGGCTGGCGTCCGGCAAGGGCTGGCCCCTGTTCGGCATGATGCTCCTGATCCTGCTCCTGATCGTCGTGATCGAGGTCGTCCTGGTCCTGATCGGCCTCGTGGCGTTTGCCGGTTTCGGGGCGGCGGCCGGACTGCACCGGGTCGCGGACGGGGACCCGTTCAGCGGCATGGAGGCCTGGCTGGCGGCGAACTGGTATTGGGTCGCGATCGGCGCGGCGGCCGCGTCGTTCCTCTACGGCATGGTGCTGAGCCTGTCGGTGGCGCCGTTCGCCTCGGCCTGCCGGCAGCTGGCCGGGCGCGACGCGCCGGGGGTGGATGAGGCGGGTTCACCGGTTCCGGCCCAATAGGCTAGGATCGGCGGTGGCAAGGGAGAAACTCATGGCGTTCTCAGGCAGCGATGCGGCGTTTGAGGGATTCCGGCTGGTAAGACGCAATCCGATGGCCCTTCTGGCGTGGGCTCTTCTGTACGCCGCCCTGAGTCTGGCGAGCCTCTTCGCGATGGCGCGGGCCATCGGCCCGCTGACCGCCTGGGGCGAGCGTCTGGAGGGGCTGGAATCGACCTCGGCGACCCCCGAACAGGTTTTCGCCGCCTTGCAGAGCCTGGGCGAGGTGATGTCGAGCCTCGCCTGGCTGTTGCCGGTGTCCGTCGCGGTGAACGCCATGCTGATGGCCGCGGTGGCGCGGGCGGTGTTGAACCCGCGGGCCGGGGGCTTCGGCTACCTGCGGCTGGGCATGGACGAACTCCGCGTGTTCGTCGTCACCCTGGTGCTTGGAATCCTGCTCTTCTTCGCGTGGATGGCCGCCGGCGTCGTGGTTGTGGTGCTGGCGACGATCGCCGGCGCGTCGGGTGCGGAGTGGATGTGGCCGCTGGTGGTGCTCGGCGGCCTGGGCGGCGTCGCCGGCTTCGTCTGGCTGGCGATCCGCCTGAGCCTGGCGGTGCCGATCACGGTCGCCGAAAATCGGTTCGCCTTCTTCGACTCGTTCGCGCTCACCCGTGGAAAATTCTGGTCGCTGCTCGGCATGGCGGTGATCGCGTTCGTCATGGTGCTGGTCATCGGCCTGCTGTCATGGGTGGTGACCCTGCCGCTCAGCCTGATGGCCGGGATGGAGACGTGGTCGTCGGGAGCGGGCTCCGATCCCGAGGCGGTCGCGGCGGCGCTCGATGTGGCCAATCCCTGGGTCATCGTCAGCGCGGTGGTCGAGGGCGCGATCTCGGCCCTGACCGTCGGTGTGATCTATGCGCCGTTCGCCGCCGCCTATCGCGACATCAAGGGCTTGGGCGCGGAGACCCCGACGGCCTGAGACGATCGCCTCAGGCCCGCTTCTTCGCCGGCGCCGCCAGCGCGGTCGCCCGCGCCCGGCGTCGCGTCTCGTGCCGGTCCAGCACCTCCTTGAGGTATTTGCCGGTCCAGCTCCCGGGATCGGCGGCGACCTGTTCGGGCGTGCCGACCGCGACGATCTCGCCGCCGCCGTCGCCGCCCTCGGGGCCGAAGTCGATCAGCCAGTCGGCCACCTTGATGACGTCGAGATTGTGCTCGATGACCACGATGGTGTTGCCGTTGTCGACCAGTTCCTGCAGCACCTCCAGCAGCTTGCGGATGTCCTCGAAATGCAGGCCCGTGGTCGGCTCGTCGAGGATGTAGAGGGTCTTGCCGGTGGCTCGTTTGGACAGCTCCTTGGACAGCTTGACCCGCTGGGCCTCGCCGCCCGACAGGGTGGTGGCGGACTGGCCGACCTTGACGTAGCCGAGCCCGACCCGGTTCAGCGTCAGCATCCTGTCGCGGATCGAGGGCACGGCCTTGAAGAAGCCGCCCGCCTCCTCGACCGTCATGTCCAGAACGTCGGATATGCTCTTGCCCTTGAAGACGATTTCCAGCGTTTCGCGGTTATAGCGCCGACCCTTGCAAACGTCGCAGGTGACATAGACGTCGGGCAGGAAATGCATCTCGATCTTGATCAGGCCGTCGCCCTGGCAGGCCTCGCAGCGCCCGCCCTTGACGTTGAAGCTGAAGCGTCCCGGGCCGTAGCCGCGCGCCCTGGACTCCGGCAGGCCGGCGTACCAGTCGCGGATCGGACCGAAGGCGCCGGTATAGGTGGCCGGGTTGGAGCGCGGGGTGCGGCCGATGGGCGACTGGTCGATGTCGATGACCTTGTCGAACATCTCCAGCCCCTCGATGCGGTCGAAGGGGGCCGGGGCGTCCGAGGCGTTGTGCAGCCGGCGGGCGGCGGCCTTGTACAGGGTTTCGATGGTGAAGGTCGACTTGCCGCCGCCGGACACGCCGGTGACGCAGGTGAACAGTCCGGCGGGAATCTCGCCGGTGACGCCCTTCAGATTGTTGCCGGTCGCGCCGCTGATCCTCAGCATCCGCTTGCGGTCGACGGGCCGGCGGCCCTCGGGCGGCAGTTCGATCTCGCGCTCGCCGGTCAGGTATTTGCCGGTCAGCGAGTTCGGATTGGCCATCACCTCGGCCGGCGTGCCCTGGGCGCAGACCTCGCCGCCGTGGATGCCGGCGGCCGGGCCCATGTCGATGACATGGTCGGCGGTCAGGATGGCCTCCTCGTCGTGCTCGACGACGAGGACGGAATTGCCGAGGTCGCGCAGGCCGCGCAGGCTTTCCAGCAGGCGGGAATTGTCGCGCTGGTGCAGGCCGATCGACGGCTCGTCCAGCACATAGAGCACGCCGGTCAGGCCCGAGCCGATCTGGGAGGCCAGGCGGATGCGCTGGCTCTCGCCGCCCGACAGCGTCCCGGAGGCGCGCGACAGGTTCAGATAGTCGAGGCCGACGTTGTTCAGGAACCGCAGCCGGTCGGTGATCTCCTTCAGGATCCGCCGGGCGATCTCCATCTGTTTTTCGGTCAGCTTGTCGTTCAGGGCCGTGAACCATTCGTGGGCTTGTTTGATCGACAGCCATGAGACCTCGGCGATGTCCTCGCCGGCGACCTTGACCGCCAGCGCCTCGGGCTTCAGCCGCTTGCCGCCGCAGGCCTCGCACGGCGTCTCCGACTGGAACCGGCCCAGCTCCTCGCGCACCCAGGCGCTGTCGGTCTCGCGCCAGCGCCGCTCGAGGTTGGGCAGAACCCCTTCGAAGGCCTTGGTGGTCTCATAGGTGCGGGCGTTGTCGTCATAGGTGAATTTGATCTTCTCGGACCCCGTGCCGCGCAGGATCACGGCCCGGGCCGCCTCCGGCAGGTCGCGCCACGGCCTGTCCATCGAGAAGCCGTAGTGGCGGCTCAGCGCCTGCAGCGTCTGGGTGTAGAGCGGCGAGGGCCCGCGCGACCACGGGGCCACGGCGCCCTTGTGCAGGGTCTTGTCGCGGTCGGGAACGACCAGGTCGGCGTCGAAGGCCAGTTTGACCCCCAGGCCGTCGCAGGCCGGGCAGGCCCCGAACGGATTGTTGAACGAGAACAGCCGCGGCTCGATCTCGGAGATGGTGAAGCCCGAAACCGGGCAGGCGAATTTCTCGGAGAAGGTCAGGCGGCGGGGCTCATCCTCGTCCGGGGCGTTGGCCCATTCGGCCACGGCGATGCCGTCGGCCAGTCCCAGGGCGGTCTGCAGGCTGTCCGCGTACCGCCCCTCCAGCCCCGGCTTGGTGACGATCCGGTCCACGACGATGTCGATGTCATGCTTGAATTTCTTGTCGAGCGTCGGGGCGTCCTCGATGGCATGGAACTGTCCGTCGATCTTCAGCCGCTGGAAGCCGGCCCGCTGCCACTCGGCGATCTCCTTGCGGTATTCGCCCTTGCGGCCGCGCACCACCGGGGCCAGCAGCAGCAGCCGCTCGCCCTCGGGCAGGGCGGCCAGCCGATCGACCATCATCGAGATGGTCTGGCTCTCGATGGGCAGTCCTGTAGTCGGCGACCAGGGCACGCCCACCCGCGCCCACAGCAGGCGCATATAGTCGTGAATCTCGGTCACCGTGCCGACCGTCGAGCGCGGGTTCTTCGACGTCGTCTTCTGCTCGATCGAGATGGCCGGGGACAGACCCTCGATCAGATCCACGTCCGGCTTGCCCATCAGTTCGAGGAACTGGCGGGCGTAGGCGCTCAGGCTCTCGACATAGCGGCGCTGGCCCTCGGCGTAGATGGTGTCGAACGCCAGCGAGCTCTTTCCCGAGCCCGACAGGCCGGTCAGGACCACCAGCTGCTCGCGCGGGATGTCGAGGTCCACGCCCTTGAGATTGTGCTCGCGGGCGCCGCGCACGCGGATGAAGTTGTGCTTTTCGGTCATGAGGCCTGAAGGCTTGGAGTCCGGGAACGCGGCAGGGGCCGGGGAGGGTCCGGCGCGACGCCGCTATATGGGGATCAATTCGCGGGATTCAGCAAGAACAATGTGGGAACAGTTCGGCTCACCCGCTGCCCGCTAGCCGGCCGGCGCCCACGACTCCGTCGACCGCTGGTAGCGCTCGCCCTTGGCCAACAGCACGCCGTTGGCCCCGGCTATGCCCAGTTCGAGGCTTTCGGCGATGCGGCGGGCGCGTTCGATGAAATGCTCGGCGGCCGCGGGCGGGCACAGGTCGCGGGCCGTGGCCTCGAACAGTTCCAGCCAGCGGTCGAAATGGCGCGCGTCGACGGGCAGGGGCAGGTGTTTGGGCATCGGCCGCCCGTGATAGGCGCCGCTCATCAGGGCCACCGACGACCAGAACAGCCGCATCTGCTCAAGGTGTGGGCCCCAGTCGCGGATGCGCTGGTTGAACACCGGCCCGATCAGCGGGTCCGCGCGCACCCGGTCGTAGAAGCCGTCGACCAGCCGGGCGATCATCGGCTCGTCGATGCCGGTTTCCGCCTCGATGCGGCGCATGGCGGACAGGCGACGGGTCTCGGGATCATCTGACAGGGTCACCGGCCCCAGATAGGCCGGCAGGCGCCGATCCGCCATTGCGGCTATTCGCCGTCGAGAAAGTCGCCGGCGTTGAGGCTGACGACGCAGCGGTAGTCGCCGGCGCCATCGGTCGAGCACCAGTCGACGCCGAACAGGTTCTGCCGCACGCGATTGGTGGAGCGGATGGTGCGGCCATTTGTCGGGACTTCCGATCCCACCGCGGCGCTGCGTGCGGCGAGGCCTTCATAGAAGGCGCGGGCGGGCGCGCCGGTGCAGGTGAACAGCACCATCCTGGTGTCAGCGTCGCTTGCGCGGCCGTAGGCTCCGACTTCGGCCGCTTGCGCGATGCAGTCGGCGTAGAAGCGGGCGTTCGGCGCCGGTTGCGTCTCGATTGGTCTGAAGTTGGGTGGGGGGAGGTAGCCCTCATTCTCGTGAGCGCAAGCGCTCGTGAGGCCCGCGAGGATGGCGATGACGGCTACGGTCCGGCGCATGGTCTGGTCCCTCCTGACGGCATCCTGTCACGGTCTCGTCAACCGCAACAGGCCCGAAAAGGCTTGCGCGGGGCGGCGTCCGCCCTCATCTTCGAGGCTTCGAGTGAGCATACCGGAGTTCGACGATCATGATCAGCGCCCTGGAAATCGGTTTCGCCCTTTCCGTTCCGCTGCTCGTGCTCGCCTATGTCCTCTTCCAGCCCCGCCCCAGGCCCGTCCGCATCCGCACTCGTGACGCTCGATCGCGTCAAGGCCCACACGCCTGACCGACACGCCCTCCTCGACAATCAGGGCCTGACGTTCGGCCGCGAGCGCACGGGCGTCGTCGGTCGAAAGGCGCGGGCGGCGCCAGCCGTCGCGCTGAGGGCGTACGACGGCGCCCCGGGCGTCATCAGCCACGACGCGGACTCCGTGGAGGCGATCGGGATCGAACGCCGGATCGACCTCAGGCCGTGCGGTTGAAGGCCACGGCGCGGCCGTCGCCCGCGTTGGCCCGGCCGCTGGCGCCGTAGGCCGAGGGGCTGCCGCGCTGGGACGCGACCTCGGCGGCGATGGTCTTCACCAGTCCCTCGGAGATGATCCGCGCCGCCTCGATGGCGCGCGAATGACGGCTCAGCACCGCCTCGAACGCCTCGGTCGCCCGGATCAGGGCGGCGCGTTCACCGGCGGGGGCGGCGGCCAGCACCGCCGGATTGGCCTTCACCTGCGCCGACTCCCGCCGGTAGGCGTTGGCCAGGTCCTGGGTGCCGGCCAGGCTGGCGGCGGCGTCCTGCGGCCGGTGCGCCTCGAAGGCCTTCGCCTCGGCGCCCAGGCTGGCGGTCAGCCGTTCGGTCAGGTCAATCAGCTGGCGCACGCGGGCGGTGGCGTTCAGCTCGGCGGTTCCGGTCATTGCGCTTGCTCCTGCATCTTCAGCATCTGGGCGACCACCTGGTCGGCCAGGCCGACGCCGCCGGCCCGGACCGTCTGTCTGGCCATGGCCTCGATCATGAAGCCGCGCCACGTGCCCTCGGCCTCGCCGCCGCCGAACGGGCCGTCGGTCGACAGGCCCTCGAACATCGGCTTCAGCATCTGGGCGAGGAAGGAGGCCTCGAACGCCTCGGCGGTGTCGCGCATCCGGGCGGCGGCGGCGGGTGGCGGCGGGGCGGGGGAGACGGCCAGGTCGCTCATGCTCACATCACCTCGATCTCGGCCTGAAGCGCCCCGGCCGCCTTGATGGCCTGCAGGATGCTGATCATGTCGCGCGGGCTGACGCCGAGGGCGTTCAGCCCGTTGACCAGGTCGGACAGGGAGGCGCCGCCGCCGACGATGCGCATCTGCCGGCCCAGATCCTCTTCGACCGAGACGTCCGACTGCGGCACGACCACGGTCTGGCCGCCGCGGCTGAACGGCTCCGGCTGGCTGACGAACGGCATCTCCTGGACGGAGACGGTCAGATTGCCCTGGGCGATGGCCACGGTGGAGACCCGCACCGCGTCGCCCATGACGATGACGCCGTTGACCTCGTCGATGATCACCCTGGCCGGCGAGTCGACGGCCACCGGCAGGTTTTCGACCCGGCTGATGAAGCCGGCCATGCCCATCTGGCCCGGGGCGCGCAGGGCGATGACCGTGCCGTTCTCGGCCAGGGCGGCGTTGGGATAGACCTGGTTGATGGCGGCGGCCACGCGCTGGGCCGTGGTGAAGTCGGGATTGCGCAGGGTCAGCCGCACCTCGTTCAGATTGGCCATGTGGAAGCCGGTCTCGCGCTCGACCGTCGCGCCCGAGGCGATCCGGCCGGCCGTCGGCACGCCGCGCGTCACCGAGGAACCCGAGGCGCCGGACGCCGAGACCGCGCCGGTCTGGATCGATCCCTGCGCCACCGCATAGACCTCGCCGTCGGCGCCCTGCAGGCTGGTCACCAGCAAGGTCCCGCCCAGCAGGCTCTTGGCGTCGCACATCGACGACACGCTGACGTCGATGCGCGACCCGGGCGTGGCGAAGGGCGGCAGTTCCGCCGTCACCATGATCGCCGCCATATTCTTGGAATTGGCGTTCGAGCCGCGGATGTTGACGCCCAGCCGCTCGGTCATGCCCTCAAGCGACTGGCGCGTGAACGGGCAGTTGCGCAGCGAGTCGCCGGTGCCGTTCAGACCGACCACCAGGCCGTAGCCGACCAGCTGGTTGGTGCGCACCCCTTCGACGGCGGCGATGTCCTTGATCCGCGACTGGGCGGCGGCGGGCAGCGCGAATCCGGCCACGGCGGCGGCGGTGAGCAGGGAGGCGAGCAGTTTCTGCATCGGTACGGGGTCCGCGAACTGTTGTGCCGGCTGGGATGCCAAGGCCGTGCCAAAGAAAAACATCTTTGAAAACAGACGCGGGGTGTCGGGCCGGACGGGGAGATGCGGCAGAAACTGCCGGGGCGTTAACCAAACGGTGACCGGCTCCGACGATGGTCGGGCCATGTCCTGGAGTCGTCATCCATGAAGGTCACCGGCCCATCCGGACCGTCCGCCTCGCCGGCCTCGCGGTCGGTCCGGACCAGCGGCGGCTTTTCGTTGCCGGCCGCCGGCGCGGCCGCCCCGGCCGGGGCCGCGGCCTCCGCGGCCGGGGTCTCCGGCGTCGCCGGGGTGTCGGCCCTGATGGCGCTGCAGGGGGTCGAGGACGCCACCGAACGGCGGCGGCGGGCGATCCGTCGCGGCGGCGGCCTGCTGGACCGGCTCGACGAGCTCAAGCTGGCCCTGCTGGCCGGCGAGGCGGGCGAAGCGGTCCTGGAGCGCCTCGGCCGCAGCCTGGGCGAGGCGCGTCCGGTCGACGCCGATCCGGGCCTGAACAGCCTGCTGGCCCAGATCGATCTGCGGGCGGCGGTGGAGCTGGCCAAGGCCGATCTTCGCCGCAGCGCAGCATAAGCCGGTGAAATATTTCGCAAAAGCGTGATCAATGTGGGCCGGGTGATGAAGAAATGTCACGCTCCGCCGCGGACGGGTCACGCACAGGTCACGCTCGCGCGAGCGTTGTTGCCGCGACTCTTCGCCATCCCTATACGCATGCACTGCGCCACAGGGGGGCGCTGTTTAAGAGCGTGAGTGCGATGAACGCATTGGCGTCTGAGATCGAGCCGAACGGGTATCGGCCGTCCGAGGACGAGCCGTTCATGAATGAACGGCAGTTGGCCTACTTCAAGGCCAAACTCCTGGCCTGGAAGGACGAAATCCTTCGCGAGTCCCGGGGCACCGTCGTCAACCTCAAGGCCGAGACGGAGAACCATCCGGACCTGGTCGACCGGGCGTCGTCGGAATCGGACCGGGCCCTCGAACTGCGCACCCGCGATCGCCAGCGCAAGCTGATCTCCAAGATCGACGAGGCGCTGCGCCGCATCGAGGACGGCTCCTATGGCTACTGCGAGGAGACCGGCGAGCCGATCAGCCTCGGCCGCCTCGAGGCCCGCCCGACCGCGACCCTCTCGGTCGAGGCCCAGGAGCGGCACGAGCGCCGCGAACGCGTCCACCGCGACGACTGAAGGCGGACTGGCCATGCGCGTCGCGATCGGCCTGCTGTTGTTGCTGTGTCTGGCCACGCCCGTCATGGCCCAGTCCAGCGACGCCGTCAGATCCGAAAATAGAGACCCGGCGGAAACGCTCGCCGCCTATCGCCGGGGCATGAACTGGCTGTTCCAGGCGCGCTGACGCGCCGGCGGCCGATGGGCTTCAGGCGGGAAGGGCCGGTCGGATATCCGTGCGGCCGAAGTCGGCGCCCTTGTAGAGCAGGGGTGCGCCGATCTCTTTCGCCAGGGCGTAGGCGAAGCAGTCGCCGAGGTTCAGCCCGGCCCGGGTGCGCTTGCCGTAAGCCCGTTGAGCATCCGCCGCGAGTCTCGCCGTCTGGTCTGTGGCTGGCCGGATCGACACCTGCAACTTGTCGATCAGGCGATCCAGATCGACAACCCCGGCGTCTCCTCGCAGCCCGTGCAAACGGGTCGAAGCCTCCCAATAGCCTACCGGCGAAAGGCGTGCGGCCGGGTGGTCCAGCAAGGTGCGAGCGAAGACTTCCCACTCCGGTTCTTCAAGCAGAATAGCCACGAGTGCCGACGCATCGACGACCATCACTTGGGCAGGCCGTCTTCATCGTACAAATCATCGTCTGTCAGAAGCGGACCAACGATCGGCAAGCTTTGGAAATGGGCCACGATCTCCCTGACCTGTGCCATCTTCCGCTCGATCTCGGCGTCGCGGACCCTCGCCAGCCGTTCATCCCGCTCGCGCACCATTTCATCGACGAGGTCAGTGATGGACTTGCCCTCGAGGTTCGCGAGCCGACGCAGGCGTTCGACCACTTCGGCCTTTCGGATCTGTACAGGCGCGTTCATGACGGACGGCAGTCTATCATGACGGCTCGACTCCGCCAACAGCGCCTTGACTTGGCGGGGTTGGAGCGCGACCTACGCGCCTCGCGTTTCAAGGTCTCCCAAGATGTCCGTCAAGGTTCGTTTCGCCCCGTCGCCGACGGGGAGGCTGCACGTCGGCAATGTGCGCACCGCCCTGGTCAACTGGATGTTCGCCAAGGGGCAGGGCGGCCGGTTCGTGCTGCGCATCGACGACACCGACCTGGCCCGCTCCACCCCCGAGTTCGAACAGGGCATCGAGGACGACCTGACCTGGCTGGGGCTGGTCTGGGACGAGCGATACAATCAGTCCAAGCGGTTCGACCGCTATGAAGAGGCGGCGGCGCGGCTGAAGGCGGCCGGGCGGCTCTATCCCTGCTATGAGACCGGCGACGAGCTGGACCGGCGGCGCAAGGTGCAGCTGTCGCGCGGCCTGCCGCCGGTCTATGACCGCGCCGCGCTTGACCTGAGCGAGGCGGACAAGGCCGCCTATGAGGCCGAGGGCCGCCGTCCGCACTGGCGCTTCAGGCTGGACGGCAAGCGGGTCGCCTGGGAGGACCTGGCCCGCGGCCACGCCGAGGTCGATACGGCCTCGATGTCGGACCCGGTGCTGGTCCGCGAGGACGGCCTGTTCCTCTACACCCTGCCGTCGGTGGTCGACGACATCGACATGGCCATCACCCATGTCATCCGGGGCGAGGATCACGTCACCAACACCGGGGCCCAGATCGAGATTTTCGAGGCCCTGGGCGGTCCCGTTCCCGTCTTCGCCCACATGCCCCTGCTGGTCGGGGCCGACGGCCAGGCCCTGTCCAAGCGGCTGGGCTCGCT
>NZ_CALMZS010000078.1 GCF_937870815.1 uncultured Brevundimonas sp. | reverse complement strand
CGGCGCGGACGCCTCGCAGAATGTCGGCGTCCGAGCCAGGCGACAGCCCCCCCCGGTCGACGGCGACCGCGCCATCGTCGCTGACCTGCATCAGCTGTCCCTCCGTCCAGGTCTCGCCGTCGCGGCGCGCCCAGACGAGAAGCCGATGCGAATCCTCAGACCAGCGCAGCAACTGCGGCGCGATGTCGAGACCGTCCATCGGCCGCGCCGCTTCGCCCGTCGCGAGATCCACGACGGCGAGCCGCTGGCGGGTCGGCCCCTCCGGCAGGGCGACGGAGTCCGGCCGGATGGCCATGCGCTCGCCGCCGATGATCACGGCGATGCGCCGGGCGTCGGGGGAGACGGCGAAGTCCGCGACCCGACCCTGCGCCAGCGTCCGGGCCTCTTCCCTGCCCAGGTCCAGGAGAACCAGGGCCTGAAGGGGGTCCGGCGTTTCCGCAGTCGCGACTCCGTCGCGAGTCTCGATCACCGTGCGCGAGGGCTCAAGACCCTCAGTGGTGCGCGCCCAGGCCTGGGTCGCCCGGGTCTGGCTCTCGCCGTAATACCGAAGAAGCGCCGGCAGGCTGCCCTCGGGCCGGACCATCAGGGCGACCTGATCGTCCGAAACCCATTCGGCCCAGGCACCGGTCAGCGGCATCTCGGGCGTGAGGCCGGTCCAGCGCACCGACCGGTCGGCCAAGGTGACGATCCCGACCTCGAAGCGCGCATCGCGGAAGCGCTGGACAAGCAGCCGCGTCCCCGAGGGCGACCAGGCGCCCCTCAGCAATCCCGGCCCCTCGCCGGGCAGCAGGCGCTCCGGCCGTGCGTCCGGACGTCTCAGGTCGACCAGCCAGAGATCCATAATCGCCCAGGCCGACCTCTGTCCGAAATCGAACCTCGGCGTCGTGTCGTAGGGGCCGCGCTTCTCATAGACGGCCCAGGCCCCGTTCGGCGCGATGGAGGCGCGGCCGAACGATTCCAAGGATACGATATCATCGACGCCGAGCGGCCGGGACTGACCCAGGGCCGGAGACGCAAGGCAGGCGAGCGCCAGGGCCGCCCACAGCAGGCGGTGAACAAATCCCGTCATGACCCGGCCTCACCAGCGCCGGATGAGCTGAAGCGCGACGACACGGCCGAGCAGGCTGGCCTGCCCGGGATCGAACCCGTAGCCGGACGGCGCGTCGTAGAAGGGCGGGGCCTCGTCGAACAGGTTGTGGACGGTAAGCGTCAGCCGCAGGCCGTCGAGCCGGGCCGACGACGGCGTCCAGCTCGCCTGGGCGTCGACCGTGTTCCAGGCGTCGATCCCGGCTCCGACCCGGTCGTGGTAGTCGTCCACATGGTTCCAGTGCAGGCCGAGGCCGAGTCCGCCCCGGGACCAGCTGACCCCGCTACGCGCCCGAAGCCGGACTGGATAGCCGATCAGGCCCGCGACCTGACGGACCGCGGCCGTGGGCGTGGGCCGGGTTTCGTAGTCGAGGATGTAGGACGCCGAAGTCTCGAAGGTGAGCAGACCGTCACCGAGCGGAAGCGGATAGCGGCCGGAGACGTCGAGCCCCCTCACCCGAACGGCGCCGGTGTTGACCCACCGGGCATCAACGATGGCTCCATAGGTCGTCGCCGGATACAGCGACGGAAACCCGGGCAGGGTCGCATAGCTCTCGACCAGGGCCAGGTCCGAGGCGCTGGTCGCGGGGCTCACCACGGTGACGAAGGGCGCGAGCGCCGGATCGCTCAGGACGCCGGCGAGGTTCTCGCTGACCGGCTGGGCGATCCGGTCGGTGAAACGGGTGTCGAAATAGTTGGCGCTGACGTTGAGACCGCCGCGCGGCCGGTAGTCGAACCCCGCCGTCAGGGTCTCGGCCGTCTCCGGCTTCAGGTCCGGATTGCCGCCGACCAGGAACAGCGCCAGCGCCCGGCTCCCGTCCGCCCGGTTCAGGAAGGCGCCGGAGGCGCCCGCCGCGTCGTAGATCTGGGGCAGGGAGGCCGCCCGAAAGGAGGTGCCCCAGGAGGCCCGCAGGCCCCAGTCCTCGGCCGGGGACCAGACAACCCCGACCTTGGGGTTGGTCGTGGTTCCGAAGTCGTCGTATTCCTCGAACCGGCCCGCCAGCGAGATCTCCAGGCTCCGGACGCCGGGCCGGGCGTTGTCGGGACCGATCACCGGAATCCGGACTTCCGTGAAGACGGCGCTGATCGATCGCTCGCGCTGGGGCCTGACGTTGAGGACGGGCGAGACCGTCGCTCCGAACGCCGTCGTCTGGGTGTCGAAGGTTTCCAGCCTGGACTGGGCGCCCAGGGCGATCTGCAGGTCGCCCCCGGGCAGGGTCAGCAACGGGCCCTCAAGCAGAAGATTGGCCGAGGTCGCGCGGCTCCGATCCCTAGCTTCGGAAAAGCCGCTGCCGATGAAGTCCAGGAGGGTGCGCGAATTGGCGGCGCCGTTTCCGAACAGATTGAAATAGCCGTCCACAGCGGCCCGGAACGGCGTCGCCGGATCATCGGGGATGTTTCCCAAAGCCTCGTTCAGAAATCGACTGTTCACCCGGTTGTAGACGCCGAGTTCGCCCCGCTCCTCCGCCAGCGCCAGATAGCCCTCCAGGGACCAGTCCGCAGCGAGCGCATACCGGGTGCCGACGGTGACGCCGAGGCTTTCGGAGACGCCCGTCTGGCGTGTCGCCCCCAAGTCGGCGAGGAAGGAATAGCCGATGGTATGGGACGCCGCACCCGTCGGCGACACGAAGTACGGATTGGCCCGTGTCACGGTGAAGACGCCGGCGCTCGCGGGCCCCGCGATCTCATAGGCCCGTCGATTGTACCGGAGGTCCGCCGACAGATCGGTCCGGTCGCCAAGGGATTGCCGTATGCGGCCATAGGCGCTGTGGCGTTCGATCGCCGGAACGAGATCGGCGCCGAGCGTCGTCGACTGAAGATTGGCCGCGCCCGCGGCGAAATCGCCCGGTCCCTGCGCCGTGCCGCTCGCGTTCGGCCGGATGGCGTACTGCGACACATAGGCCGAAGCCGCCGGGCTGAAGGCCACGATATTGCCCGGCGCGCTGAACAGATTTCGGTGGTCCGTCCCCCCGAACGGGCGCAGGTCGCCGTCAGCGGTATAGGGCCGGTCCAGCGAGTTCAGGGCGTTGGTCGTCTGATATTCGTAGGACAGATAGGCGGAGCCGGACGACCAGGCCCGGCCCGCCAGATGCGAGGCCATGACGTCCTCAGCGCCGCCCTCCGCCGCGGCGACCCGCACACGGCTCTCCTGTCCTTCGAACGACCGGCGCATGATCACATTGGCGACGCCGGCGACGGCGTCGGCGCCATAGAGGGCCGACGCCCCGTCCAGCAGGACATCGACCCGCTCAACCGCCGCCGACGGCAAGGCGGAAACGTCCGCGAACTCGCCGCGGAACCCTGTCCCGGCCAGCCGACGGCCGTTGACCAGAACCAGTGTCGATGCGGGGCCGAGGCCGCGCAGGTTCACACCCGTCGCATAGACGGAATTCGAACCGCCCCTGTCGGAGCCAGCCAGTTGCACGACCGGCGTCGCCGAGCCGGCGTAGTTCTGGGGCAGGTCGGCGAGCGCCTCCGCGACCGTGCCGAACCCCCGCCGATCCAGGGCTTCCCGGTCCAGAACGACAACCGGCGAGGCCAGGTCGCCCGAGGACTTCAGGAGGGTGCCCGTGACCACGACCTCATCCAGCTGGGTCACGGCCTCCGCGGCTTGGGCCGCCGTGCTTGCACGGCGCAGGAAGATGACGCCGGGACGGGTCTCGGACCAGGTCAGTCCCGAACCCGTCAGCAACCGGTCGAGCGCGCTGGCCGGCGCGTACCGTCCGCGCAGCCCCTCGGTTCGCAAACCTGCGACCAGTTCGCCGGAGAAGAAAATCTGCTGATCGGACTGTGTCGCGAAGAGGTTCAGACCATCCCGCAACGATCCGGGCGGGATGTCGAACTCCCGCGTCTCCTGGGCGCAGGCCGTCCCACTGACGGCCAGGGTGCAGGCGACGAACGCGCTGCCGGACAGAAGGCTGAAACGACTCATATCTTGGCTCCCCTCGACGCCACGCGGCGTTCAGAGGAGAGACGGTTCAGACCCCGGGTAACCCCGGAGAGGTTTCTCAATTATTTTTTCGCGCCGTCAGGCGGACGGATCCGTCCGGACCCGGAGAAGCCTCCAGGTCGAACACCTGCGAAGCCGTCGAGACGAAGGCGTCGCGGTCCCCGGTCCTGAAGACCCCGTTGACCGGGACGGCGTCGAGCGACGTGGCGTCCAGTTCGATCTTCGCGGTTAAATACCGGTTCACCTCCGACACGGCCTGGCGCAGCGGCGTGTCACGGAACACGATCCGTCCGTCCGTCCAGCCGGTTTCCGCCTGAACGTCGACCACATCGGTGACGAGGGCTCCGGCGGTCACGCGTGTCTGCTGGCCGGCGGCCATCCGCCGCACCGCCCTCCCCTCGCCTTCCGGCGTCACATCGACCGCTCCCGCCACCAGGGTCACGCGCACCGTCGCTCCATCCCTTCGCACGTCGAACACCGTGCCGATCGCCGTCACCTGTGTCGCGCCCGCGTCGACGATGAACGGACGGTCCCGATCGTGCGCCACGGTGAAGAGCGCCTGGCCGCGCTCCAGATCCACCAGGCGACGATCGTCAGCGAAGCGGACCCTGATCCGCGACGCCGTATCCAGCCGAACCGACGACCCGTCCGCCAACTGGACCAGGCGCTGCTCGCCTACGCCCGTGGCGAAGACGGTCCTGCTCTGCTGCCAGGCCCAGGCGCCGATCGCCAAGGCCGCCGCCGGCAACCCCAAGGCCATCGCGGCGCTGAAGAAGATCGATCTCTCGCCAATCGCTCCCTAGCGCGCGCCCTCCCCCAGGTTGGGGGTGGGGTGGTGCGGTTCCTGCAATTGTCCAGCCGATAGATGGGTGACACTTTGAACCGGATACATGGGTTACAGTTCCTGCTGTTCCGGGTGGTTCGCTGCTGCGCCGGCTGGTTTGGGTTGCGCGGCGCTTGTGCGGACCAATCTCATAGTCTTGCTGTTGATGAAGCCGAGCGGATGGGCATAGAAGCTGAGCGCCCATTTGCCGTCCTCGGTCTCGCTGACGGCGACGGCTTCACCGGCCAGCGTTTCGGAGACATAGACCAGCCCGCCATTCCACTTGATCTCGCCGCTGTGCCGCACCCGGCGCACTGCGGCCTCGGCCGGGTAGTCGGGCTCCGGCATGGTTCTGGGCATGGTGCGTTGCGAGGGCTGGTAGTGCTCGGCCGGGGTGTCCATGTCGAGCGCTTCGTGCGGGCGCACTTGATTATATTGGCGGCGGAAGGCGTCGAAGGCCGCGGCCTGCGCTTTTGTATCGGCTTGCGGCGCCTTGGCCAGCGGCAACATGGTCAGGTGGAAGCGTTCGTGCCGCCCGTTCTGTTGCGGCTTACCCGGCTTGATCCGCTCCAGGATGATGCCGAGCTTGATGAACCGCACTGCCAATGGGGTCAGCCCGGTGACACCTTTGGACGCAAAGGGGGGACCGTTGTCGCTTCGGAACCGGTCGGGCAGGCCGTATTCTTCGAACAACCGCTCGAACACCGGCCAGGCCTGCTCCTCGCCGGTCGAACTCGTCGCCTCCAGCGCCAGCAGGTAGCGGCTCGAGGCATCCATCACCGTCAGCGGCTCGCAGCGCACCCCGTCGCGGGTTCTGAACCAGCCCTTGTGATCGCCGCTCCAAACACTGTTCGGTCCGCTCGGCTCCGGCCAGGGACCATTGCCGGCTGCCCGCCAGCGCCGCCGACGCGGCCCGACCAGACCATGGCGCTTGAGGATCTCGCCGGCCGTCGAGACTGCCGGCCACTGGCACCACGGCTCGTCCCGCTTCAGTCGACCCATGATCTTCTTGGGACCCCAGCTGGGGTTGGCGTGCTTGACCGATACGATCCGCTCAACAAGCTCTGCCGCCGTCGCCCGGCCGTGATGGAGCGGGGCCCGCGGCAGGTCGACCAGACCAGCCCGGCCCAGCGCATCGTAGCGACCCAGCCACTTGTAGCCGGTCTTGCGCGAGATGCCGAACCGCTCACAAAGCTCCGTCACCGTCCAAACGTCCTTCAGCCAATCGTCTATGAACCCATTCCGCTCATCCATCGTGCCAGTCTCTCGCCAAACCATTGCCGGGCCCTCCCGGATGCAAGAAAACTGTCACCCATCTATCCGGTCCACTCCGTTACCCATCTATCCGGTTCGGACAGTCGGCGGTCCCCCTCCCCCGCTTCGCGGGAGAGGACCCCCGACTGCGGCTTTCGCAATACCAACCACCAACAAGCATTAAACGGAGGAGAAAACATGCTTAGGAAACTACTTTTGGCCACCACTGCGCTGGCGTTCAGCCTGGCGCTGCCCGGGCCGGCGATGGCCGAACCCGTGAAGATCCGGATCGTCAGCAAGGACCTACTGACGACCAACCCGCCCGATCTCGCG
>NZ_CALMZS010000077.1 GCF_937870815.1 uncultured Brevundimonas sp. | reverse complement strand
AATGGCGATGTTGCCGCCGCGGTACGCGCGGGTGCCGACGGAGTGCATCTGCAGGCAGACCAGCTCATGCGCTTGAGTACGCCGCCGGCGATGGACTTCTGGGCGGCCTCGTGCCACCGCTCCGAAGAGCTGACGCAGGCCGCACGCCTGCATGCCAGCTTCGTCGTGGTGTCCCAGGTATTGCCTACCGCGAGTCACCCGGGTCGTCCCGGTATGGGCTGGGATCAGTTCGCCGCATTGACGCGAAACTGCCCGGTGCCCGTCTATGCACTGGGCGGGATGCGGTTCGACCTGCTGGCAACGGCGATGCACCACGGCGCACATGGTATCGCCCTGCAGAGCGAGGTCTGGTAACCGGGGCCGGCCTCGCTCTATTAAATGGTAACGGTCGTTGCGATGGGCAGCGGCTACCTGGATCGGTGTCTTTCGATCGTAGAGGCGGGGATTGGTGAATGACACGCTACGTTTGGATTCGCCTTAGGGCGTTTCGGCGATGCACGTTCCGTTCAAGAAGCGAGCAACCCCATGTCTGATGAACGCGATTCGGCCCACAAGCCGCAGTTTCCGTCGGCGCCCGGTCAGGCCAATAAAGCCCCCACCGTCGAAGACGCCCTTGCTGCGGCAGCGGAACTGAACCCATGATCGGCGCCGTTCGTCGTATCGCGCGCGACCGCCGCGCCGCCACCGAGGCCTCGATCGCCGATCTGGAGCGGCTGCACCCGGTCGCCTACGTGGCCGGCCTGCTCAACGCCTCGCCCGCCGACGGGCTGAACGCCCTCGACGCCGACACCGTGCTGTCGCCCGGCAGCGTCCGCGCCGCCCGCCTCGCCGCCGGGGCCGTGATCGACGCCGTCCGCGCCGTGGCCCGGGGCGAGGCGGCCCGCGCCTTCGCCGCCGTCCGCCCGCCCGGCCACCATGCCGAGCCCGACCGGGCCATGGGCTTCTGCCTGTTCTCCAATGTCGCCGTCGCCGCCCGGGTGGCCCAGTCCGAGGGCCTCGCCCGCGTCGCCGTCATCGATTTCGACGTCCACCACGGCAACGGCACCCAGGCCGCCTTCGAGGCCGACGCCGGCCTGTTCCTCGGCTCCATCCACCAGTCGCCCCTCTATCCGGGCACGGGCGCGGCGTCCGAGACCGGGGTCGGCAACATCGTCAACGCGCCCGTGCCCCCACATGCGGCCCGCGAGGCCTGGCGCGCCGCCTTCTCCGGCGCCCTGATGCCGGCGCTGGACACCTTCCGGCCCGACCTGATCCTGATCTCCGCCGGCTTCGACGCCCACCGGCGCGATCCGCTGGCCCACCAGAGCCTCGAGGCCGGGGATTTCGCCTGGGCGACCCGCGCCGTCGTCGAGGTCGCGCGCTCGCGCTGCGCGGGCAAGGTTGTTTCCTCGCTCGAGGGCGGTTACGACCTTGAGGGGCTCGGCCGCTCGGCGGCCGCCCATGTCCAGGCTTTGGGGGAGGACTAGGGGCCGGATCGCGATACTGTTCCGCCCGCCGCTCATGTCAGCTCCCGCCCGAGACCCCGCTCCCGACCAGCCCGCCCCCGCGCCCGTTCCGCGCCCGGCGGCGCTCGTCTCCGTCCGGCCCGGGGCCATCATCCTCGCCCGCCACGGCGAGCCGGCCCTGTCGCGCAAATGCCTGCTGAGCTCCGACCAGTACCGCGACTGGTGGGCCCGCTATGAGGTCGGCGGCCTGCGCGCCGGCCAGACCCCGCCGCCCGAACTGCTGGTCACGGCCGAGGGCGCCGGGGCCATCTACGCCTCGACCCGCCCGCGCGCCCAGGAGACCGCCGCCGCCATCGCCGCCGGCCGCGAGGTGATGAGCGACGCCCTGTTCATCGAGGCCCCGCTGCCGCCGCCGCACTTCCCCTCCTGGTTCAAACTGCCGCCGAAATACTGGGGCGCCGTGGCCCGCATCTGGTGGCACGCCTTCAATCACCACGAGGGCCAGGAGACCCGCCGCGAGGCCGAGGCCCGTTCCGAGGCCGCCGCCCGGGCCCTGATCGCCCGGGCCGAGTCGGGCCAGGACGTGCTGGTCCTCGCCCACGGCTATTTCAACCACATGGTCGGCCGGCGGCTGAAGGCCGACGGCTGGAAGCTGGTCCACAACCAGGGCTTCAAATACTGGTCCCAGCGCCGCTACGAACGCCGCTGATCCGCTTCCCCGTTGAAGCGCGCATCCGGCCCCTCTAGGGTCGCCGCCGATGACCGACGCCGCCGCCATCCCCGCCGAGCTCAGTTTCGAGGACGCCCTGCAGCGCCTCGAACAGATCGTCTCCCGCCTCGAGTCCGGCCAGGCCCCGCTCGAGGAGTCGATCGCCCTGTATGAAGAGGGCGCGCGCCTCAAGGCCCACTGCGAGAACCGGCTCAGGGCCGCCCAGCTGCGCGTCGAGAAGATCGTCGTCGGCCCGGACGGCCAGGCCGGCGGCGTCGAGCCGGCCGGGTTCGACTGATGTCCGCCGCGGCCGCGGAGACGATCTCGTTCGACGACTTCATGAAGGTCGACATCCGCGTCGGCGAGGTGATCTCCGCCGAGCCCTTCCCCCAGGCCCGCAAGCCCGCTTTCAAGCTGGCCATCGACTTCGGTCCCGATATCGGCGTGAAGAAGTCCTCGGCCCAGATCACCGTCCACTACACCCCGGACCAGCTGGTCGGCCGCAAGGTCGCCGCCGTGGTCAATTTCCCGCCGCGCCAGATCGGCCCGTTCATGTCCGAGGTGCTGACCCTCGGCTTCCCGGACGCGGCCGGCGAGGTGGTCCTCGTCGGCGTCGACCGCGAGGTTCCGGTGGGCGGGAGGCTGTTCTGATCGTCCTCGCCGCCAATTCCCCGGAGCAGGGCGTCATCGACCGGGTGGCCGAGACCGCCGACCTCGTCACCGTCGCCCTCGACGAGCTGCTGCCCCGGGCCGACGGTCCCGAGTCGCGCCTGACCGAGGCGATGCGCTACGCCGCCCTCGGCCCCGGCAAGCGGCTGCGGCCCTTCTTCGCGCTCGAGGCCGCCGCCCTGTTCGACATCGAGGAGCGGCCGGTGCTGCGCGCCGCCTGCGCCCTCGAATGCGTCCATGCCTACAGCCTGGTCCACGACGACCTGCCCTGCATGGACGACGACGACGTCCGCCGCGGCCGCCCGACCGTGCACCGGGCCTATGACGAGGCCACCGCCGTGCTCGCCGGCGACGCCCTGCAGACCGCCGCCTTCGACATCCTGCTGCACCCTGACACCCATGCCAACGCCGCGGTCCGCTGCGAACTGGCCGCCCGGCTGTCGCTGGCCTCGGGCGCGCGCGGCATGGCGGGGGGCCAGATGATCGACCTGCTCGGCGTGCGCGACGACCTCGGCGGCGTGGCCCGGATGCAGCGGCTCAAGACCGGGGCCCTGTTCACCTACGCCTTCGAGATCCCGCTGATCATCGCCGACGCCCGCGAGGCGCACCGCCAGGCCCTGACCAGCTTCGCCCACGACATCGGCCTGGCCTACCAGATCGTCGACGACCTGCTCGACGTCGAGGGCGACGAGGACATCCTCGGCAAGGCGGCGCGCAAGGACCAGGCCCAGGGCAAGACCAATTTCGTCACCCTGCTGGGCGTCGAACAGGCCCGTCGCCGCGTCGCCCATCTGGCCGACCAGGCCCGCGCCCACCTCGACGTGTTCGGCCCCGACGCCGACATCCTCAAGGCCAGCGTCGACTATGTGCTCCAGCGCCGGTCCTGAGTCCTCCCCGCCGTTCCTGCTCCCCGCGCGCCCCGGGCTTGACCTGAGGGCCGGAGGTTGGGAACAGCCCGGTATCCAAAGGCTTCTCTGACTGCGATAATCCCGGCCACCGAGCGCCGGAAGGTCCGATCCTCGGGTCAGGCCCGGGGATGACGGGCAGAGAAGAGCGCGTAAGGAACATCTGAGTTCATGCCCGATACCCCGCTGCTCGATCAGGTCCACATCCCCGCCGACACGCGCGGCTTCGACATCCCCCAGCTGAAGCAGCTGGCCGACGAGTTGCGGGCCGAGACCATCGACGCCGTCTCGGTCACCGGCGGCCACCTCGGCGCGGGTCTCGGCGTGGTCGAGCTGACCGTGGCCCTGCACCATGTGTTCGAGACCCCGAAGGACATCCTGATCTGGGACGTCGGCCACCAGTGCTATCCGCACAAGATCCTGACCGGCCGGCGCGACCGCATCCGCACCCTGCGCCAGCCCGGCGGCCTGTCGGGCTTCACCAAACGCAGCGAGAGCGAATACGACCCGTTCGGCGCCGCCCACGCCTCGACCTCGATCAGCGCCGCCCTCGGCTTCTGCGCCGCCCGCGACCAGAAGGGCGAGAGCCACAAGGTCGTGGCCGTGATCGGCGACGGCTCGATGTCGGCGGGCATGGCCTATGAGGCGATGAACAACGCCGCCGAGACCACCAAACAGCTGGTCGTCATCCTCAACGACAACGACATGTCGATCGCCCCCCCGGTCGGCGGCATGAGCGCCTATCTGGCCAAACAGGTCTCGGGCGGCGCCTATCGCAATTTCCGCCGCTTCGGCAAGTCGGTGGCCGAACATCTGCCGCGCCCGTTCCGCGACGCCGCCCGCAAGGCCGAGGAATACGCCCGCGGCATGATCGTCGGCGGCACCTTCTTCGAGGAGCTGGGCTTCTACTACGTCGGACCGGTCGACGGGCACGACATGGACAACCTCGTCCCGATCCTCAGGAACGCCGCCGCCATCGCCGACCGGCCGGTGATCGTCCATGTCGTCACGCAAAAAGGCAAGGGCTACGCCCCGGCCGAGACCAGCGCCGACAAGCTGCATGCGGTGGCCAAATTCGACGTGGTTTCCGGCCAGCAGTCCAGATCCGTCTCCAACGCCCCCAGCTACACCAAGGTGTTCGGGACCGAACTGATCAAGCGCGCGACGCTCGACCCCTCGATCGTCGCCATCACCGCGGCCATGCCGTCCGGCACCGGGCTGGACCTGTTCGGCCAGGCCTTCCCCGAGCGCACCCATGACGTCGGCATCGCCGAACAGCACGCCGTCACCTTCGCCGCCGGCCTCGCCGCCGACGGCATGAAGCCGGTCTGC
>NZ_CALMZS010000076.1 GCF_937870815.1 uncultured Brevundimonas sp. | reverse complement strand
TGAAGACCCGCGCCGCCAAGGGCAAGCTCGACGCCGTCGCCGCCGACAGGGCCGTGTGGATGCGGCTGGCGGCCTGACGGCCGAAGCGCCACGGCGCGAATGCAACCATGGACAGCATGAACCCCGCCCTCTAAATCAGCCGGGGGGACGGCTCGATGATATCCATCGTCAGAACAGTTCTGATCGCACTGACGGCGACGATGTTCGTATTCGTGACGCCCGCCCGGGCCGAGTGGCGGCGCGCGGAAAGTCCGAACTTTATCGTCTATTCGCAAGGCAGCGAGCGCGCGCTTCGGCGTTACGTCCGCAACCTCGAAATCTACGACTTCATCCTGCGCGCCCGAATGGGGCTGCCGCCCGCGACGGCCGGGCGCAAGTTGCCGATCTATCTGGTCAATGGGCGCCCAGGTCTGCTCCAGATCAATCCGGACAGCGGGGAGAATGTGGCCGGGACCTATTTCCCGGCGGGAGAAGACATCTTCGCCGCCGCCATCCAGGACAGGGAGCAGGACACTCTGCTCCACGAGTATTTCCACCACTTCAGCCTCCAGATCAGCACGACATCCGGCTATCCAGCCTGGCTGATCGAGGGGTTGGCCGAGTATTTCATGACGGCCGAAATCTCGGAGACCTGGGTCAGGGTCGGCGGCTACAACGAGGGCCGGGCCTACGAACTGTTCAGCTTCAGCTGGGTGCCGCTGGAGGATCTCGTGACCAAACGGATCAGCGAGGTGCGCGGGCCCTCGAGAGACAGCTACTACCCGGTGGCCTGGCTGATGACCCACTGGTTCATGAGCGACGACGCCCGGCGCCAGCAGCTGGCCGCCTACATCCGCGACGTGCAGCAGGGCGAGGACTCCGTCGCGGCCATGGAACGGGCCACCGGCTTGACCATGAACCAGATCCGCTTGCAGCTGCGCCGCTATCGCCGCCTGACCATCAATCGCTATATGGCAACCATTCCTGAGACCCCGATCACGGTCACACGACTGCCCGCCTCCGCCGACGACCTGCTGCTGCTCGGCCAACGTCTGAAAATCGGGGTTGCAGAAGACAAGCACACGGAGACCGCGGACCTCGTCCGTCGCCTCGCGGCGCGCCATCCCGACGACCCGTTCGCCATGCTCCAGCTGGGTCGCGCGGAACTGCATTTCGGAGACCCGGAAGCGGGCGAGGCGGTCCTGACACGCCTGCTGGAGCGAGAGCCTGACAATGTCGAGGCGCTGCAATTGATGGCGACGCGGCTTATGCGCCTTGCCGAAGAGCGGCCGGATGAAACGCTGTCGCTGATGCGGCGGGCCCGGAGCTATCTGGGCCGGGCCTATCGGGCCGATCCGGCGCAATTCCATACGCTGCATCTGCTGGCCGAGACGCGTCAGGTCGAGACCGATTACCCGACCGAGAACGACCTCGTGACCTGGGACCAGGCGTTCCGGTTCGCTCCGCAGCTCTCCTCCATCCGGCTTGGCTACGCCAACGCCCTGATGGATGCCGAGGAGTTCGACGAGGCCGTGGCCGTGTTGCAGCCACTGGCTAACGCCGCGCACGGCGGCCCCGCGGCCGAAATGGCGATGCAGATCATCGAGCGTGCCAGAAGCCGGCGGCCTCCCCCGAGCGCCGGGGACCTGGAGGGCGCGTCTGCGCAGTATGGCGACGAGGACGCGGACGAGGGCGTGGACGCCGGCGAGGACACGCCCCCGCCTGCCCCCCTAGACCAGCGCATTGGGCACCACGCATCGCGCCGTCGAGAATCACGGCGAAGCTGACGATCGGGCTGCCGGATGGGTGGCCTTCGTGATGCGGCTGGAAGGCTGCGCCCGATTGCGTGACCGCGTCGTCTCGCCCGTGGGGGCAAGGACTCGGCCCGCCCTTCGTCGCGAGGGGGTGTTCACATCGGGTGACATCGGGGCGCGCACGCGGTAACTCCCGCCGCCCAACGGATAGACCATGTCGAACCTCACTCTCGAACAGGAGGCCCTGCGCCGCAGGACCTTCGCCATCATCGCCCACCCCGACGCCGGCAAGACCACGCTGACCGAGCACATCCTGCTGGCCGGCGGAGCCATCCGCGCGGCCGGGGCGGTGCGGGCGCGCGGCGAGAACCGGCGCACCCGGTCCGACTGGATGAAGATCGAGAAGGAACGCGGCATCTCGGTCTCGGCCTCGGTGATGACCTTCGAGCACGACGGCAAGATGTTCAACCTGCTCGACACGCCCGG
>NZ_CALMZS010000075.1 GCF_937870815.1 uncultured Brevundimonas sp. | reverse complement strand
TTCCCCGCCGCCCGCGCCTCCACCACCAGCGGCACGCTCGGCGCCACGGCCGGTTCCGCCGCCCCCTCCATCACCCGCCTGATCACCCCGATGGTGCGGTCGGCCTCGGCTTCGGGGGGCTTCACGTGCACCCCTTCACAACCCAAGCCAATCCGGCCGATCATACGGCCATGCTTGTCTACATAGACGAAAGCGGAGACGCGGGCTTCAAGGTCGACCAGGGCAGTTCCCCGGTGTTCGTCGCCGCCATGGTCATTTTCGCCGACGCGGAGGACGCGGCCCTGACCCGCCGCCTGATCGACGGATCGGCCGCGCGCCAGGTGCACAAGGGCGAGTTCAAATTCAGCAAGAGCCGGGACGAGGTGCGGGACCGGTTTTTTCGCGCGGTCGCGGCGGGCCCCTTTCGGGTCCGCGCCATCGTCGTCGAAAAGGCCGTGATCCGTTCCGCCCATCTGAGAACCGACAAGGAGAGCTTCTACGAGTTCTTCGTCAAACAGATGCTGCGCCACGACAACGGCCGCCTGGCCAACGCCAGGGTCATCATCGACGGCTCCGGCGACCGGGAATTCCGACAGAAGCTGTCGACGGCCATTCGCCGCAGGGCTCGCGAGGGGGCCGTCCGGGATTGCCGCTTCTCGGATTCCAGGACCGATCCGCTGATCCAGCTCGCCGACATGTGCGCCGGCGCGATCGCGCGCTCGTTCCGCACCGACCGCCGGGACGCCCATCGCTGGCGTGACATGCTGCGTCCACGGCTGGACGACGTCTGGCGGTTTCATTGAAAGGGAGGCGCCTTCCCGGCCCCTAGTCCCGGCGGAACCGGGACACGCACGCCATACGGCGACAGTTCGGGACGCGGGAAGGACTTTGCAGGGTCCATATGCCCCCGATCGGTGAAAATTTCAACAATCGGGCCGGCGATTCACCGGCGATATCGCCGCCGGACCGGGCCAGACCATTTTCCCGACGCCGGCAACCTGGTCCCGCTTCGTTAGTCGGGATCATTTTGGTGACCCCACCGCAATGATCGGCGAGGACCATGTCGTTGGCCTCGACGAAATGGACCGCCCCGTGCTCAAGCAGCGAGCCGCCGCGCGGCGAGCGTTAGCGCCCCTAACGTCAATGCGCCTCGTCCCAGTTCGAGGCCGCCCGCGCCTCCACCACCAGCGGCACGGACAGCGCCACGGCCGGTTCCGCCGCGCCTTCCATGACCCGTTTGATCACCGGGATGGCGCGGTCGGCCTCCCCCTCCGGGGCCTCGAACACCAGTTCGTCGTGGACCTGGAGCAGCATGCGGGTCTGGAGACCCGCGCGCCTCAAGGCCCCCGGCATGCGGACCATGGCCCGGCGGATGATGTCGGCGGCGGCGCCCTGGATGGGGGCGTTGATGGCGGCGCGTTCGCCGAACTGGCGCTCGGCCCCCGATTTGGAATGGATGGCCGGGATGTGGATGCGGCGGCCGAAACAGGTGTGGACCCTGCCGTGGGCGCGCACCTCGGCCCGGGTCGCGTCCATGTAGCTGCGAATTCCCGGGAAGCGCTCGAAATAGGTCTTGATATAGGCCCCGGCCTCGCCCTGGTCGATGTTCAGCTGGGCGGCCAGGCCGAAGGCGCTGATGCCGTAGACGATGCCGAAATTGATCGCCTTGGCGCGGCGGCGGGTCTCGGGGTCCATCCGCTCGACGGGGACGCCGAACATCTCGCTGGCCGTGGCGGTGTGGATGTCGATGCCGGCGGCGAAGGCGCGCTTCAGCTCGGGGATGTCGCCGATGTGGGCCAGCAGGCGCAGCTCGATCTGGCTGTAGTCGGCGCTGATCAGCACATGGCCGGGGGCGGCGATGAAGGCCTGGCGGATCTGGCGGCCGGTCTCGGTGCGTATGGGGATGTTCTGCAGATTGGGGTCGCTGGAGGCGAGGCGGCCGGTGGTGGCGGCGGCCAGCTGGTAGGAGGTGTGGACGCGGTCGGTGACCGGGTCGGCGGCCTCGATCAGGGCGTCGGTATAGGTGCCCTTGAGCTTGGCCAGCTGGCGCCAGTCGAGCAGGACGCGCGGCAGATCGTGGCTCAGGGCCAGATCTTCCAGCACGCTGGCCTCGGTGCCCCACTGGCCGGAGGCGGTCTTCCTGCCGCCGGGCAGGGCCATGTCGCCGAACAGGATGTCGCCGATCTGGCGCGGCGAGCCGACGTTGAAGGGGCGGCCGGCCAGCTGGTGAGCCTGGGCCTCCAGCTCGGCCATGCGCAGGCCGAACTCGGAGGACAGGCGTTTGAGGCGGTCGGGGTCGATGCGGACGCCGGCCCGCTCCATGTCGGCCAGCACGGCGGGCAGGGGGCGTTCGAGGGTCTCATAGACGGTGGTCAGGCGTTGTTCCGCCAGCCGCGGCTTGAGCCGGCGCCAGAGGCGGAGGGTCACGTCGGCGTCCTCGGCGGCGTAGCAGGTGGCCGGCTTCAGCTCGACATGCTTGAACGATTTCTGGGCCTTGCCGACGCCGGCCACCGCCTTGAAGGCGATGGGGTCGTGGCCGAGGTGCAGCCGCGCCAGCTCGTCCATGCCGTGGCCGTGCAGCCCGCCCTCCAGCACATAGGAGATCAGCATGGTGTCGTCGATCGGGGCGACGCGGATGCCGCGCCGGGCCATGACGGCGAGGTCGTATTTGCCGTTCTGCACCACCTTGAGGACGGCGGGGTTCTCCAGCAGGACCTTGAGCCGCCTGAGCGCCTCCGCCTTGTCGATCTGGGTCAGGGGCTCGCGCGGGTCGGCCTCGCCGCCGAAGTCCAGCCCGCCCGCCCCGGCCATCGGCGCGGGCTCATGGGTCAGGGGGACATAGCAGGCGTCGTTGGGGCCGATGGCGAGGGAGACGCCGCACAGTCCCGCATGCGTCGCGCTGAGCGCGTCCGTCTCGGTGTCGAAGCCGACCACCCCGGCCTCGGTGGCGCGGGCGATCCAGCGGTCGAGCTCGTCGAGGGTCTGGACGCAGACATAGGCCTCGACGTCGAACCCCTGGGCCTCGGCCGGGGCGGCGGCCGGGACCTGGCCGTAGCGCGGCGTGGCCACCGGGGCGGTCATCGGCCTGGGCGCGAAGGCCGAGGCGCCGTCGCGGGCCGGGGCCCTGCCGTCGCCGACGCGGCTGCGCAGCGAGCGGAACTCCATCCGGTCGAGGAAGGCGGCGAGGACGTCCGGGTCCGGGTCGCGCACGGCGAAGTCGTCGATCGGCTCGGGCGTCGGCGCGTCGCAGGTCAGCCGGCACAGCTCTCTGGACAGGCGGATCTGGTCGGCGAATTCGATCAGGGTCTCGCGCCGCTTCGGCTGTTTGATCTCGTGGGCGCGGGCCAGAAGCGTGTCGAGATCGCCGAACTCATGGATCAGCTGGGCCGCCGTCTTGGGGCCGATGCCGGGGGCGCCGGGGACGTTGTCGACGCTGTCGCCGATCAGGGCCTGGACCTCGACCACCTTGTCCGGCGTGACGCCGAATTTCTCGAACACCGCCGCCTCGGCCAGGCGGCGCTCCTTCATCGGATCCCACATGACGATCCGGGGTCCGATCAGCTGCATCAGGTCCTTGTCGGAAGAGACGATGACCGCCTCGCCGCCGGCGTCGCGGGCCTTGCAGGCATAGGTGGCGATCAGGTCGTCGGCCTCGTAGCCGGGCAGTTCGACGCAATGCACCCCGAACGCCGCCGTCGCCTCGCGGACCAGCGGGAACTGCGGGACCAGGTCCTCCGGCGGGGCCGGGCGGTTGGCCTTGTACTGATCGTACATCTGGTTGCGGAAGGTCTTCTCCGAATGGTCGAAGATGGCCACCAGATGGGTCGGGCCGTCCTCGCCCTTCATGTCGCGGATCAGCTTCCACAGCATGTTGCAATAGCCCTGGACGGCGCCGACGGGCAGGCCGTCGGACTTGCGCGTCAGCGGCGGCAGGGCGTGGTAGGCGCGGAAGATGTAGGCCGAGGCGTCGATCATCCACAGCCGCACGGCGGGGCCGTCCTGGGTCAGGGGACGGTCGGTGGATTCGGCCGCGGCGTCGTGTTCTTCGGTCATGAGTTTTTCTCGACCAGAAGTTGCAGCACGGCCTTTCTGAGCGGTTCCAATTCCTCGCGCAGGATCCGCAACAATTCGGTTCGCGAAACCCGGTCATAGATGTGTCGAAGGACATTGCCGAGGTCGGCCATGCCTCGCCAGTCGATGTCGGTATTTTGCGCCTTGAAGTCTTCCGGCAGACGTCGACTGGCTTCCGAGATGATCGAGAGACATCGCTCGACCACATCCCGCTCATCGGTGTTTTCGACCAACGCCGGTTCGCCGCGCGCCACGAGGGCCTGAAGCCGTTCGACTCGCCTCAGCATCTCGACGGCGGCCGGCCGTGGATCGCGTGTCAAAACACGGCCACGGCCGACGCTTCGATCCGGTCCTTCAGCATGGGATGAAGATTCTCGCGTTCGATGAAATCGACCTTCCGGCCCATCAGGTCGCCGATGCGACCGCTCAGGGCGAAGTAACTCCAGCCTTTCGCCAGGCCATGATCGACCTCCCCGAAGAGGTCGATGTCGCTGTCCGGACGCGCTTCGTTTCGCGCTGTCGAGCCGAAAAGGTTCAACGACAAGACGCCAAGCGCCCGTACATCGGGCTCCAGCGCGCGGAGCCGTCGAACAGCCTCATCCCGGCTCAGCGCCTTCTGGAGCGTATCGGTCATGTTTTCAGTATAGGCGCCGAACCTTTCCGCGCCAACGCTGCGGGCGGCGAGGGTGCGCATGGCGGCTCCTGTTACGAACGCAGGCCCGCAATCGTGCGACCCGGCGCGATGTCCTCGGCCGAGGCGATCAGATGCACCAGGGCCGGACGCCCGGCCCCGCGCGCCGCCGCCAGCGCCGCGGGGAAGTCCTCCGTCCGCTCGCAGCGGACCCCGAAGGCCCCGAAGGCCTCGGCGTATTTGACGAAGTCGGGATTCCTCAGGTCGGTGGCGATGACCCGGTCGGGGCCCGGATAGCAGCCTTCCTGGTGCATGCGGATGGTGCCGTAGGCGCCGTTGTCGACGACCACGACCACCGCGTCGAGCCCGTACTGGACCGCCGTGGCGATCTCCTGGCCGGTCATCAGATAGTCGCCGTCGCCGGCGATGCAGATCACGTCCCGGTCGGGATGCACGCTCTTGGCGGCGAGGGCCGCCGGATAGCCGTAGCCCATCGCCCCCGAGGTCGGGGCCAGCTGGGTGCGCATGGCCCGGTGGCGGTGGAAACGGTGCAGCCAGGCGGCGAAATTGCCGGCGCCGTTGGTGACGATGGCGTCGGCCGGCAGGGCCTCGGCCAGATGGGCCATGCATTCGCTCAGATTGACCGCGCCGGTCACCGGCACGGGCGTCGAGAAGGCCTGGTAGTCGGCGTGGGCCGCGGCCGCCTCGTCATGCCAGGTCCGGCCCGGGTCGATCGCGGACAGGGCGTGGGCGGCCAGCGAGCTGTCGGCGGTGGCGCTCATCAGCGGGGCCCAGACGCGGCCCAGCTCCTCGGCGCCGGGATGGATGTGGATCAGGATCTCGGCCGTCCGGGCCCGGTCGAACAGGGTGTAGCCCTGGGTCGGGTTCTCGCCGAGACGGGCGCCGATGGCGAGGATCAGGTCGGCGGCCTTGGCGCGCGCGGTCAGTTTCGGATTGCAACCGAGACCGAGGTCGCCGGCGTAGTTGGACCGGTCGTTGCAGATCAGGTCCTTGCGCCGGAACGACAGCGCCAGCGGCAGGCCCAGCCGTTCGGCCCAGTCGCCGATGGCGGCGGCGGCGGCCTCGCTCCAGCCCGAGCCGCCCAGCACCAGCAGCGGCCGCTCGGCCTTCGCCAGCCGGCCCCGCACCGCCTCGACGAAGGCCGGGTCCAGGGCGGCTCTCGCCGGCGTCACCGGCCGGATCGGCGCGGGGCCGCCGTCCTCGTGCAGGATGTCCTCGGGCAGGGCGATGACCACCGGCCCCATCCGGCCCTGCAGGGCGGTGGCGAAGGCGCGCTCGACCACCTCGACGGTGCGTTCCGGGCTCTCGATCTCGGTGGCCCATTTGGCCAGGCCGCCGAACACCTCGCGGTAGTCGACCTCCTGGAAGGCCCCGCGGCCACGGTCGGTCAGGGCGATCTGGCCGACGAACAGGATCATCGGGGTGGAGTCCTGATGCGCCGTGTGCACCCCGACCGAGGCGTGGGTCGCGCCCGGCCCGCGGGTGACCATGCAGACGCCGGGTTTGCCGGTCAGCTTGCCGTACGCCTCGGCCATGTTGGCCGCGCCGGCCTCGTGGCGGCAGGCGATGACCTGGATGCGGTCGCGCACGTCGGCCAGCGCGTCCAGCACCGCCAGATAGCTCTCGCCCGGCACGCAGAAGACCCGGTCGATCCCGTTGATGACAAGGGTTTCGACGAGACGGCGGGCGGCGGTGTTCGGCGGCTGGCTCATGCCGGAGCGGTTAGCAGACGGCTCGAACCTTGGCCATGCAACCCCACGGCCACGCTTGACGTTTGAGGGGCGGATTCACGTCGAAGGGGACCTCCCATGAAGAAGATCATCACCCTCGGGCTCGTCGCCGCCGCCCTCGCGGTTTCGGCCTGCAATACCGTGTCCGGGATCGGGCGCGACGTGCGCGCCGCCGGCGACGCGGTGACCTCGGGGGCCGAGAGCGCCAAGCGGTAAGGGCTTGTCATCCCGGACGCCCCGCAGGGGCGAGCCGGGACGGGGCGGGCTCGCTGAAGGAACTCCCGGAAATCGCGGCGCGATTGTCCGGGAGCAGGGTAGCTGTCGCGCCCGGTCTGACCTGTCTCCCGGATAGCTGCTGGCGCAGCTTCCGGGAGGAGAGATTCATGCCCGTCCCGTCCCCGATCTCCCCCCGGCTTTCGCCGGGGTTCGTCGGGGATGACAAGAGAGAAGCGGATTGCCGCTAGTAGCTGACGCCGGTCAGGTAGAGGCCGTCGGAGGGCGCCACCGGCCCGCAGGCGGCGCGGTCCTTCGCCGCCAGGGCGCGGGCTACGTCTCCGACCGCCCAGCGGCCCTGCCCGACCTCGGCCAGGGTCCCGGTCATCGAGCGCACCTGCCGGTGCAGGAAGCTGCGCGCCTCGAACACCAGATGCACCTCCTCGCCGGCGCGGGAGACGCGGGCGACGTCGAGGGTCTTCAGCGGCGACTTGGACTGGCAGGCGACGTCGCGGAAGGTGGTGAAGTCGTGCAGGCCGACCAGCGTCTGCGCCGCCGCCTGCATGGCTTCGGCGTCCAGCGGCTTCCTGACGTGCCAGACCCGGCCCCGGTCCAGCGCCGGCGGGCCGGGCCGGTTGAGGATGCGGTAGAGGTAGCGCCGCCCGGTGGCCGAGAAGCGGGCGTGCCAGTCGGGCCCGGTCTCGACGCAGTCCAGCACCGCCACCGCCTCCCCGGCCATGTGGGCGTTCAGGGCGTTCATCACCGTCTTCGCCGGCCACGGCTTCTCCAGATCGACGCCGATCACCTGACCGGTGGCGTGCACGCCGGCGTCGGTGCGTCCGGCCGCCGCGATCCGCACCGTCTCGCCGCAAAAGGCCGCGATCGCCGCCTCGACCGCGCCCTGCACGGTCGGCTGGTCCGCCTGGGCCTGGAAGCCGTTGTAGCCCGAGCCGTCATACTCCAGCGTCAGCCGGTAACGGGGCATCAGGCCAGCACCGTTCCGGCGGGAATCGGGAAGCCGCGCAGCATCTCCTCGGCCGCCTGCGCCGCCTTGCCGGGCCGCTGCACCGTCAGCAGCCGCACCACGCCCTCGCCGCAGGCCACGCGCAGGCCCCCGTCCAGCACCTCGCCCGGTTCGCCGGCCCCCGGCCCGGACAGCCGCGACATCAGGGCCTTCAGGCGCACCGGCCCGTCGGGCCCCGGCGCCTCGAACCAGGCTCCCGGGAAGGGGGAAAGACCGCGGATGTGGCGATCGATCTCGGCCGCCGGGCGGGTCCAGTCGATGCGCGCCTCGGCCGGGGTGATCTTGCGGGCCCAGGTCGGCTCGCCGGTCTGGGGCGCGCCCTCGACCGCGCCGCGCCCGATGGCCGCCAGGGCGCGCGGCCACAGGCCGGCCCCGACGTGCGACATCCGCTCGGACAGGGTCGCGGCGGTGTCGTCGGGGCGGATGTCCATCACCTCCGACAGCAGGATCGGGCCTTCGTCGAGGCCTTCCGACATGCGCATGATCTGCACGCCGGTCTGGCGGTCGCCGGCCATGATCGCCCGCTGCACCGGCGCCGCCCCGCGCCAGCGCGGCAGCAGGGAGCCGTGCAGGTTGAAACAGCCCAGCCGCGGCGCCTCCAGCACCCCGGGCTTGAGGATCTGGCCGTAGGCGACCACGCAGGCGGCGTCGAGATCGAGGCTGCGGAAGATGTCGACGGCCCCGGCGGCCTTCATCGAGGCCGGGGTGAACACCGGCAGGCCCATGGTCTCGGCGAAGGCGTGCACCGGCGA
>NZ_CALMZS010000074.1 GCF_937870815.1 uncultured Brevundimonas sp. | reverse complement strand
ACATGATGCACATCGTTGACATTGAGGAACTGGAGGGCACTCGTGCCGCTCTAATTTCCGAGGACATGCCACGCCCGACTAAGAACCTGACTCAAAAGCCTACCGTCGCGCGAGTCGCCTGACGGCGATCTGGATGCAGGCGAGGGGGACGAAGGCGGCGAGGGTGTCGGCGAGGTTTTCGTAGTCCCTGTTGAGGCGTCGGTTGCGGCCGAACCAGGAGAAGGTGCGCTCGACCACCCAGCGTCTGGGCAGGACGACGAAGCCCTTCATGTCGTGGCTGCGCTTGACGATCTCGATGCGCAGGCCGGGGTTTCTGGCGATGGCGCCGTCCACCTGATGGGCGTTGCAGCCGCCGTCGGCCCAGACCAACTCCAGCCGGTTGAACCCCTGGCGGATGCGGTCGAGGACCAGGGCCGCGCCGTCGCGGTCCCCCGCCTTCGCGGGGGCAGGCTCTGGATGCCGGCGGAGTGGACGACCACCCGCAGGGGCAGGCCTTCTGTGTCGACCAGGGCGTGCAGCTTGCGGCCCTTCACCTTCTTGCCGGCGTCGTAACCCACTGCGTCGCCCTGATTTTTTTCGCACCCCCCTTTTCCGCCGACTTCAGCGACTGGCTGTCGATCACGCCGGCGCTGGGCGAGGCTTCCCGGCCCATGTGCTCGCGTAGCGCCATGTACAGCTCGGCCCAGATCGCCTCCCAGACCCCGTCGCGCTGGAAACCGCGGAAGATGTTGTAGACTGTCGAGCGCGGCGGAAACGATCCGCGCGGCAGGTAGCGCCAGGGCGTCGCCGTCCGCAATAAATAGAAGATCGCGTTCATCGCCGCGCGCAGGTCGGTCTTGCGCGGCCGACCGCCCGGCTTCGCGGCCGGGATCAGCGGCCCAAGCCTGGCCCATTCCGCGTCGGTCAGGTCGCTGGGGACGCCCACCCCCGCCTGACGATAGGTCGATCGGTCTTTTTCGGTCCACATGGCGGCTCACTCCGCCCGCCCAGCCAAACCATCTGAATCACACAACCATATCGAGCGCCAGCGACTTTCGGGTCAGGTTCTGATCAGGGACCTAACTGGAACCGAGCGTCGGAGCTTGCTCTGGCCTTACCGCTCCGGTCTCCCTGTACGATCCGCCAATCCACGATCACCAGGCCGCGACTCGAAACTGGAACCATCAGCGAGACTCGGTTAGGTCCGTCAACTGTGTGAAACGGGACTGCGATGCGGCGACCTCATGTTTGAGCCAGCCCGCGAAGGTTTCGAAATGGTCATGCGAAGCGCGTCGGGCGGGCAGGGCGATCGAGCGATACTGATAGCCGATACGGTGACGTCCGGGAAAACACGGCGTCAGCCGTTGACCGTCAAGCAATCGCTCCGACGCCAGTGGAATCGCCGGCGCCAGGCCGAACCCGCCGGCCGCCGCCTCATACATGACCTGCAGCGTGTCGAATGACGCGACCGGGTTCAATCGCACCCCGGAACACCGCGCCTGGGCCAGCCAATTGCTCCAGACCGCCGGTGAGGTCTTGATCTCCAGGGCAGGATAGCCGCCGAGTTCGGTCGGACAGCGAGGCGGCGCCCTGCCGTCCATCAACCGTCGGGACGATACGACGACCGCCTCCAGATCCAGCAAGACGGTCGAGGTCAGACCTTCCGGCGGAACGTCGCCGCCGACGATGCCGATGTCGGCCCTGGCCGCCCGAACCATTCGCACCGGGTCGCCGTGGACGATTTCGACCGTCACGCCGTGGCGGGTCTGCAATGCCGACAGGCGCGGCATCAGCCAGCCGACGGTGATCGACTGCGACGCCGCGACCCGCAAAGGCCCGCCCCAACGTCTGACGTTTTCACTGGCCCACCGCAACGTTTCCAGCGCCGGCTCGATCGCGATCAGAAAATCCGAACCCGCGACCGTCAGGCGGACACCGCGCGCCGATCGGTCGAAAAGCCCCACTCCAAGAAAATCCTCGAGCAACTGGATACGTCGTGACAGCGCCGAAGGGCTGAGCGCGAGTTGTCGGGCGGCGTCGCGAAAACTGACCGACCGGGCCGCTATCAAAAAGGCCTCGGTCGCTTCCAGAGGGGGGAGTTTGCGCAGCAACGAAGCACCTCAATCCACTTTGCTACACCGGGCGCGACACCAGTTTGTGACGCCGCCGGATTGAGGCGGCCCGATCCGCTCCGGCGTTGCGCGGGACGCAACCGGTGTCGCCATCTTCGCGCTACCGGACAGGCGTCGCCGCCGTCTAGGACCCCGCCCAGATCAACGGCAGGGGATGGCCATGAAAACGCTCAATCATTCGGCGGCGCTGGGCGCCTTGTGTTTCGCCGCGGGGTTGTTCGCCGGTTCGCCGGTCCGCGCTCAGGACGCGGCAAGCCCCGAGTCCGGCGCCGCGTATCTCGATGAGGTCATCGTGACCGGAACACGATCCGCCGGTCGAACCGCCCTGCAATCCAGCGCGCCCATCTCCGTCATTCGGGCCGAGGACATCAGCGATCTCGGCTTCGGCGACGTCGCGCGCTCGATCCAGTATCTGGAACCCTCGCTGAACTATCCGCGTGCCTCGACCACGGCGACGGCGGCGAACAGCCGTCCGCTGACCTTGCGGGGCCTGTCCCCCGACCAGGTGCTGGTGCTCGTCAACGGCAAGCGCCGGCATACGACGTCGATCCTGAACATCAACAACACCGTGGGCCGGGGCGCGGCCGGGGTGGATTTCGATCTGATCCCGGCCGCGGCGATCGAACGCATCGAGGTCCTGCGCGACGGAGCGGCCGCCCAGTACGGATCGGACGCCATCGCGGGGGTCATCAACGTCATCCTGCGCGACGATGACGAGGGCGGATTGCTGGCGGTCCAGGCGGGCGCGACCGCGGAAGGCGATGGCGAGAACGGCTCTATCAGCGGCTATCGGGGCGTGCGGCTGGGCGGCCTCGGCCGTCTCACCGTCAGCGGCGAGTATCGGCGGCAGGAGTCCACCAATCGCGCCAATATGGACCAGCGCTTCGGGCGCGTGACCTATCAGTTCGGCGACCCGGAAATCGAGTCGCTGAACCTCGTCATCGACGGAGACCTCGCCCTGGGCGGCGGCGAACTCTATGGCTTTGCGACCTACAGCCGGAAGGAGTCGGTCAACCCCGCCGGATTCCGGGTTCCGACCTTCCTGCCGGCGCTCTACCCCGACGGCTTTCTGCCCATGATCAATCCCACCGTCACGGACGGCGGGTTCAGCCTGGGCTGGCGGCGCGAGTTCGACGGGTGGCTGTTCGACGTGAGCCACACCTTCGGCGTCGACGAAGCCGACTTCCGCGTCTTCGACACCGCCAACGTCTCGCTGGGCGCCGCCAGCCCCACCACGTTCGACTCGGGTTCGGTCAGATACCGGCAGAACGTCACCGACCTGACGCTTTCACGGCCGTTCCCCGAGTTGTTCGCCGGCGCCGACCTGACGATCGGTCTTCAGCACCGCGCGGAAGATTACCGCAGCGAGGCCGGCGAGTCCGCCGCCTTCTTTG
>NZ_CALMZS010000073.1 GCF_937870815.1 uncultured Brevundimonas sp. | reverse complement strand
GTTCCGGGGGCGGCGACCGGCAGGCGCGCGGCCACGGCCGCTCCGGCGACGGCGAGGGCCAGCGCCGCGAGGCCCGCCAGCGCCGCCGGCCGCCAGCGCCCGCCCAGCGCCCGCTCCGCCTGCGCGACGCCCAGCAACCAGCCGGCGAGGGCCAGCAGCAGGCCGGCGATGAACAGCAGGGCGAGCGCCTCCCCGCCGCCCTGCCGGCTGAACACCCAGGCCAGCCACAGGGCGGTTCCGTACATGGGGAAGGCCAGCAGCCCCTTCAGCCGCTCCATCCACCGTCCCGGCCGCGGCAGGCGCGACAGCAGGCCGGGCGTCAGGCTGACGGCGACGAAGGGCAGGGCCAGGCCGAGGCCGAGCATCAGGAACACCGCCAGCGCCATCGGCCACGGCATCAGCAGGGCCGCCCCGAGGGCGAAGGCCATGAACGGCGCGGTGCAGGGGGCGGCGACCACCACCGCCAGCGCCCCGGTGAAGAAGGCGCCCAGGGCTCCCGGCAGGCGCGCCAGCGGGCCCGTGCCCGCGCCCTGCAGCCCGGCCCCCATATGGTACACGCCCGACAGGTTCAGCGCCACGGCCAGCATCAGCAGGGACAGGCCCGCGGTCACCGCCGGCGACTGCAGCTGGAAGCCCCAGCCCGCCGCCTCGCCCGCCGCCCGCAGGGCCAGCAGCGCGCCCGCCAGGATCGCGAAGGTGGTCAGCACCCCGGCCAGGAAGGCCAGGCCGTCGCGCCGGGCCCGGACGGGGTCGTGCGCCGCCGCGGCCAGCGACGCGGCCTTCATCGCCAGGATCGGGAAGACGCACGGCATCAGGTTGAGGATCAGCCCGCCCAGCAGGGCGAACAGGGCGGCCTGCAGGAAGCCGGCCACGCCCGGGCCCGGCGCCTGCGGCGGTCCGGCCGGGCCGTCCCGCGCCGGCGCCACATCGCCGGATCCGGAGGTCCCGGCCAGGACCGGCCCCGGTTCGGCGCGGAGTTCGAAGGCCCCGTGCGCGGTGGCCAGCACGCCGGCGACCGGGCCCCGCAGGCCGCCGCCCGCCGTCCTGTCGTCCGCCTGTATGCGCAGCGTCAGGCCCTGCGGGCCCCAGGCGCCGCTCTGGGGGGCCGGGTGCGCGATGACGCCGCTCTCGAAGGGGAAGAAATAGCTCGGACCCGGGTCGCGCCCGGCCAGCGGCCCGCCGGCGGCGCTCAGCGTCAGCACGCCGTTGTCCAGGGCCGCGCGCGCCTCGATTCCGGCGGGCCGGGGGGCCTGTTCGAGCACCGCCCGGACCGGCGCGCCGTGGCGCGGGTCCGCGGGCGGCGCGCCCTCGCGCACGGCCAGGTCGAGGGCCAGGGTCAGCTCCTCCGGCACGCACATCTCGGCGCTGCAGACGAAGAACAGCGCCCTGACCCTGAGCGGCAGGGTCGACCCCGGCCGGGCGGCGGCCGGGACCTCGACCGGAACCGGCAGATAGACCTCGCCCGAATAGCCGTAGTTCATCAGCCCCGCGAGCCGCTGCCGCTCGGGCAGGGGCCAGACGATGTCCCCGGCCCTGACGCCCGCGGGCAGGCTCCAGTCCAGGGTGGTGGCGCCGCCGGAGTCGCCCGGGTTGCGCCAGTAGGTGTGCCAGCCCGGCGCGATGTCCTGCCGCACCGCCACGATGGCCGTCGAGCCGGGCGCGGCCCATTGCGACATCGACACCAGCTCGGCGGCGATGCGCTCGGTGCGCTGCACGCGCGCCTCCTGCGCCGCCGCCGGGGCCGGGGCGAACATCAGGGCGGCGAGGAAGAGGAGGATCAGGCTGGGCGAACGGGTCACCGGCCGACCCTAGCCGTCCGGCCCCCCCCGCGTCACGCGGCGTGCTGTCTCAGGCCGCGCCGCGACCGCCGGGCTCAGCGCGGGGCCGCGTCCACGACCACCTCGGTGCGCCGCCGCATGGGCTCGCTGACCCCGCCCGCGGCCACCGACCCGGACTCGCCGGCCACCATCAGGCTGAAGGCCGGGGCCGGCCAGCCGGCCGCCTCGAGGGCCTCCTTGACGGCCACGGCGCGGCGTTCGGACAGGTCGAGGTTGGCGTCCGGGCCGCCCCTCGCATCGGCGAGGCCGACGACCTCGACCTTGCGGATGGCGCAGCCCTGCAGCTGGGTGGCGGTCAGGCCGATGGCGTGCCGGGCCGCATCGGTCAGCCCCGCCTCACCGTCGCGGAAATAGATGTCGAACCGCTGCGGCGCGCAGGCGCTCGGCTCGGCGATCAGGTCGCCGCGCGCCGCCGGCCCGCCCGCGCACCCGGCCACGGCCAGCGCGCCCGCGCCGAACAACAGGATCAAACCCTTCATGGCGCCCCTTTCACGAAAAGGGCGGCCCGTCGCCGACGAACCGCCCTGATCACTGACCACACGGCCGCGCCCTAGTAGCGACGCTGACCGTTCTCCCAATAGCATTCGGTCTGCCGGTTGTCGTAGCAGTAGTAGTACCGGCCCTGGCTGTCGCGGTAGCGCTGCTGGTTGGCGCGGTCCTGCTGCGAGCCGCGGATCGCGCCCGCGGCGCCGCCCACGACGGCGCCGATGGCCGCGCCGGTCCCGGCGTTGCCGTCGCCGACATTGTTGCCGATGATCGCGCCGGCGACCGCGCCGATGCCCGCGCCGATCGCGCCCTGTCGCACCGTTTCATTGGTGCCGCCGTACGGATCGCTGGCGCAGGCCGAAGCCAGCAGGCCGGCGCCGGCGATCGCGATGATTGCCTTTTTCATGGGTATGTCCTTCATCCCTCGGGTTCGCCCCACGGGTGATAATGCTGGATAACCGTGACGGTTCCCATCCTATGCGGTTGGTTAAGCCTGTATTAGGCTTTGCAGTAACGCCGCGCAGGGGGCGCGGACGGCTCCGCGAGGGGCGAAAGACGGGGGTTTTCGTATGCGTTTTCCCGAACCGGTCCGTATGGCGGATGACGGCGATCACAGTCCAGTGTGGGCCCGCAGCAAGCGTCGGCGCGGCAATCCGTTCATCAGCCTGGTGATCACCCTGCTGGCGCTGTTCGGCGTGCTGACCGCCGTGCTCGGCGTCAAGGAGAAGTCGCTCGCCGCCGGCGGGGCCCTGATGGACGGCTGGATCTCCGCCGCCGTGTCCAAGGTGCGCGGCGAGGCGCCCCGGGTGGCGGACGAGGCCGGCGAAGCGGCCGGCGCGGCCGCGGCCAGGGCCGGCGAAGCCGCCCAGGCGGGCGCCGCGGCGGCTTCGGACGAACTCAAGAAGTAAACGGCCACGCTGGACTGCCGCCCGGAACATCGCTCCGGGCGGGACGTTCGGGCGGCATGAGCGCGACCCTGACCCCGGCCGCCGAACCTCCGGCCGCCGCCAAAGCCACGACCGGGACCTCGGACGGGTCGGCCGGCGTGCTCACCCGTCACGCGCCGCTGAGGCGCGTGACGATGCTGGTCAATCCGCTGGCCGGCGGCGTCGGCCCGGGCGCGGCCGGGGAGGCCGGGGCCATTCTGGACCGCTACGCCTGCGAGGCCTCGGTGGTGACGCTGGAGGCGGGGCGGTTCGACGACCAGATCGCGGCGGCGCTCGAGGCCCGGCCGGACGTGCTGTTCGTGCTGGCCGGCGACGGCACCGCCGGCCGCATCGCCTCGCGCGCGGGGCCGGACGGCCCGCTGGTCGCGCCCCTGCCCGGCGGCACCATGAACATGCTGCCCAGGGCCCTCTACGGCACGGGCGACTGGAAGGCCGCGCTGAAGGTGGCGCTCGAGGAGGGCGCGCCCCAGGGCGTGTCCGGCGGCGAGGTGTCGGACGGCGAATTCACCCGGACCTTCTACTGCGCCGCCATCTTCGGCTCCCCCGCGCTCTGGGCGCCGGCCCGCGAGGCCATCCGGGTCGGCAAGCCGAGCCTCGCCTGGGCCTATGCGCGCCGGGCGCTGAAGCGGGCCTTCACCGGCCAGATGCGCTTCGCCCTCGACGGCCGGCCGCCGCAGCGGGCCGAGGCGCTGGTGCTGATCAGCCCGATGATCTCGCGGGCCATGGAGGAGGACACCGGCCTCGAGGCGGCGGCGATGAACCCCGCCGACGCCGGCGAGGTCTTCCGCCTCGCGGCCCACGCCGTGCTCGACGACTGGCGCCAGGATCCGGCCGTCACCACCCGGGCCACCCAGCGGGTCGACATGCGCGCCCGGTCGCGGATTCCGGCCGTCATCGACGGCGAGCCCGTGCTCCTGCGCCATAGGGCGAGGGTCCGTTTCATCGGCCGGGCCTTCCAGGCCCTGGCCCCGATCCCCGCGGCGGCGGAGGACAGCGTCTAGTGGGGCGAGCGCTGCAGTTCTCCGACGTGCATTTCGGGCGCGAACACCGTCACGCCTGCGCCGCCGCGCTCGACTTCGCCCACCGGACGCCGTGCGACCTGGTGCTGATCACCGGCGACGTGACCCAGCGGGGTCTGCCGGACGAGTTCGCGGCCGCCGGCGACTGGATCCGCCGCATGCCCGAGCCGACCTTCGTGATCGTCGGCAATCATGACGTGCCCTACTGGAGTCTGGCCGCCCGCCTGTTCCACCCGTGGCGGGCGTTCGAGCGCGCCATCGGCCATCCCGCCCACGACCACCAGTTCCTCAGCGGCGCCGTCATGGTGCGCGGGGTGGCCACCGCCCGCGGCTGGCAGGCGCGGCTGAACTGGTCCAAGGGGGTCATCGACCTGGGCCAGACCCGCAGGGCCGCCGCGGCCCTGCGCCAGGCGCCGCCCGGGGCCCTGCGCATCCTCGCCTGCCACCATCCCCTCGTGGAGATGATCGGCGCCCCGATGACCGGCGAGGTCAAGCGCGGCGAGGCCGCCGCCCTGATCTTCGCCGAGGCCGGCGTCGACCTGATCGTCACCGGCCATGTCCACGTCCCGTTCGCCCTGCCGATCCAGCTGGGCGACCACGGCTCCTATGCGGTCGGCTGTGGAACCCTGTCGCATCGCGAGAGGGGGGCGCCGCCCAGCTTCAACCAGATCGACTGGGACGCCGACGAGATCGTCGTCACCGCCATGGCCTGGACCGGCGACCGCTTCGAGCCGGGGCAGAAATGGCGCCTGCCGCGCCGCCAGGACACCCGCAGACGGTCGACGGCGCCCGATCCCGATGTGGCGGGCGAGCGCGAGCAGGCGGCGAGCTGAGCCCCGGCGGGCATGGCAGGGGGCCGCGGCCTGCGGCCACGGCCCCCTGCCGTCAGGTGATCACTTCTGGCTTCAGAGAGCGGGAGGTCGACGGCCTCAGCTCTTCCATCTGAGAACCGCAGCCTTGACCGGGTTGGCGAAGGCCCGGCCCTCGGCCCGGCTCCTGGCCCATTCGCGCTTGAGCTGCTGGTACCATTTGGCCTGTCTGTCGGCGTCGTCGATCCAGATCAGCGCCGGGTCATAGCGCAGCCCTTCGTTCTGCAGGTTCACCATGCCGCCGTCCTGCTTGAGGAAGGCGACCACGCCCCTGCGCAGGAACGGCCTGGCCAGGCCGAACACCCAGTGGTCGGACCAGAAGATCTGGGTGATCGTGGTCCGGCTCTCCGACCGGGGGGTCAGGCAGGTCAGGGCCAGCACCTGCTTCTCGCCGACGAGGATATGCTCCCAGCGATAGCCGGGCAGGCGGAAGCTGATCTCGGTGGCGGGCGCGCCGCCCAGGATCCTGTAGGCCCGGCTGTTCGACGACGGGGCGTGGCGGACCATGGCGAAGCCCAGTTCGCGCGGCTCGAAGGCCTTGGCCTTCTCGTGCATCGAATGTTCGGACCGCCACCACCACTGCCGATGGACATAGGGGCCGTGGGCCGGATCCATCAGCCCGACCACGGCGTGGTCGACATGGGCGTCGAAATCCATGCGCTCGACCAGCTTCGCCCCGCCCCCGACCACCCCCGGGAAGACCGGCGGCTCGTGGTCCGGTTCGGCCGGACTGCGCGGGTCCGAGGCGATCCAGACGAAGACCATGCCCTGGCTCTCGCGCACCGGATAGGCGCGCACCCGGATGCGTTCCGGCTGATGGGCCTGATCCCCGACCAGCGAGGGGATGGCGGCGCAGACCCCGTCGGGGCGGAACCGCCAGCCGTGATAGCAGCACTCGACGGTCTCGCCCTCGCCGGGCCTGTCGACCAGCCGGCCGGCCGACAGGGGCGCGGCCCGGTGCGGGCAGATGTCGCGCAGGGCGTAGACCTGCCCGGCCCGGGTGCGGCCGATCAGCACCGGCTCGCCCAGCAGCTCATGGCGCGCCAGCGAGGCCGGCTTCACCTCCCGCGACAGGGCGACGAAATACCAGGTGTCGAGGACGAAGCCCTTGCCGAAGGGAAATGGGCTCCGGGCCGCATCGGCGGCTTCGGACCCGGTCTGGCCGGATCGGGCGGGGGTTGTGTCTGCCATGACCATGAAATACGGCGCCGCGAACCGGAACGGTAGGGAGGACCATTGCCGCCGGGGCCGCGGACCGCATAACGTCCGCGGACCGCCGCCGGCGGGCCGGGACCCTGTCATGCGCCATCCTGTCATCGCCCGCATCACCGCCCTGGTCGCGGCGTTCATGGGCCTCGCCCCCGTCGGCGCCGCCCAGACCGCCCGTCCGGAGACGACCTACGATTCCGACCGTATCCAGGTTTCGAGCGAGGGACGCGGGCCGGACGTAATCCTGATTGCGGGGAATGCGTCGGACCCGGCGATATGGGATGCGCTGGTGGACAGGCTGAGGGGTTCGCACCGGATCCACCGGGTGCACGTCCGGGGGTTTTCCGGACTCGACGCCGGCGCGAACGCGCAAGGCGCGGTGCTGGAACCCACCGCCCAGGCGATCGCGGACTATATCGGGCGTTCCGGCCTCGAGCGGCCCGCCGTGATCGGGCATTCCCTGGGAGGATCGATGGCCCTGAGCCTGGCCGCGCGCCACCCTGAACGGGTCGGCCGGCTGATGGTGGTCGACATGCTGCCGTTCAACGGCGTCTTCTTCGGACCGCCCGGCTCGACCGCCGGGAGCCTGCGGCCGACCGGCGAGGCGATGAGAGCACGGCTGGCGGGCATGACGCCGGAGGGCTGGGCCGCGTCGAACCGCCGGTCGATGGCCGCGCTCGTCACCGACGAGGCCGTCCGCGCCGGGTTGATCCGCCACGCCGTAACGAGCGACCGTGACGTGGCGGGCCGGGCCATGCGGGATCTGATCACGACCGACCTGCGGCCCGAACTTTCGCGCATCGCCGCCCCGACCACCGTATTGTATGCGCGAGGGCCCAATATTCCGCTCACGGACGCGGCGCTCGAAGCCCTGTTCAGGAACCAGTACCGCGGCCTGGAGACGGTGCGGCTGAAGCGGATAGCCGACAGCCGACACTTCATCATGCTGGACCAGCCCGAGGTGTTCGCGGCCGAGGTGGACGCCTTTCTTTCGGCCGAATGAGCCCTCACATTCGCGTGACAGGCGTGGGGGCGTTTCCGAGCGCGGCGCGGCGGGCTAAGACCGCCTGGACGGGCGCGTAGAAGGTTGCGATGGCGGGTGCAGGGTTCGGGCGAGGTTCAGGCGGGGGGCAGGGCGGCGGCGGCGGTCAGCCCAGGGCCGCGCGCACGCCGGCGCAGCGGCTGGTCTACTGGGGATCGGTGCTGGCCGTCTGGGGCGTCATCTTCCTCGTGGTGTTCTTCGCCGTGTTCGCGCGCGACCTGCCCGACACCTCGACCCTCCACGACATCGATCGCCAGCCCTCGATCACCTATCTGGACCGCAACGGCGCCCTGATCGCGGTGCGCGGGACCCAGCAGGCCCCGCCCGCCGACCTCGACGCCCTGCCCGACTACGTCCCGGCCGCCTTCATCGCCATCGAGGACCGGCGTTTCTATCACCACCCCGGCTTCGACCCGATCGGCATGACCCGCGCCATCGCCGCCAACATGCGGGCCGGTCGGGTGGTCCAGGGCGGCTCGACCCTGACCCAGCAGCTCGCCAAGAACCTGTTCCTGAGCCCCGACCAGAACGTGAAGCGCAAGGTCCAGGAGCTGATGCTGGCGGTCTGGCTGGAGATGAAATTCTCCAAGCAGGAGATTCTCGCCCTCTATCTGAACCGGGTCTATTTCGGGGCCGGCGCCTACGGCATCGAGGCCGCCGCCCAGCGCTATTTCGACAAGGGCGCCAAGGACCTGACCGTCGGCGAGGCGGCCCTGCTGGCCGGCCTGCTCAAGGCCCCGTCGCGCTATTCGCCGGTGTCCGAGAGCGAACGCGCCGCCGCCCGCGCCACCGTCGTGCTCAACGAAATGGCCGACGCCGGGGTGATCACCCCGGAACAGCGGGCCCAGGCGGTGACCGAACCGGTGCGGGTGTCGCGCACCCTGGCCAGCCAGCACGCCCAGTATTTCGTCGACTGGCTCGACAAGCAGATCCGCGAACTGGTCGGCGAACCGACCGAGGACATGATCGTCGAGACGACGCTGGACCTGACCCTGCAGACCTCGGCCGAGCGGGCCGTGCGGCGCATCCTCCAGCGCGACCGCTCCAGGGGCGTGCAGCAGGCGGCGCTGGTGGCCCTCGACGGCGAGGGCCGGGTCCGCGCCATGATCGGCGGCGCCTCCTATGCCGACAGCCAGTTCAACCGGGCCGTGGACGCCCGGCGCCAGGCCGGCTCGGCGTGGAAGCCGTTCGTCTATCTGACCGCGCTGGAGAGCGGCTACACACCCCAGACCCTGGTCAAGGACGCGCCCATCCGCATTGGCAACTGGACGCCGCGCAACTACACCGGCGACTACCGGGGCGAGATGACCCTGTCGCAGGCGGTGGCCCAGTCGATCAACACCGTCGCGGCCGCGCTGGCCGACCAGGTCGGACGCGACAATGTGGCCCGCACCGCGACCCGCCTCGGCATCAGCTCGCGGATCGGGCTGGAGCCGGCCATGGCGCTGGGCGCGGTCGAGGTCTCGCCGATCGAGATGGCCCAGGCCTATGACGCCTTCGCCAACGGCGGCAAGCGCGTCCGGGCCTATGGCATCGGCCGCATCCGCACCCCCGAGGGCCGCGTCATCTACCAGCGCGCCGCCCGCGAGGCCGGGCCGGTGCAGGCCGTGTCGAACCCGTACCTCTACTACCTGAACCAGATGCTGCGCGGGGTCATGACCTCGGGCACCGGCCGGTCGGCAGCCATCGCCGGCCGCGACGTGGCCGGCAAGACCGGCACCACCTCGGACTACAAGGACGCCTGGTTCGTCGGCTACACCGGCGGCTTCGTCACCGCCGTCTGGGTCGGCAAGGACGACAACAGCCCGATGCGCGGCGTCACCGGGGGCTCGTCGCCGGCGGCCATCTGGAAGGGCTTCATGGAGGCCGCCCTGCCGCGCCTCAACGCCCCGCCGATCCCCGACGGCCCGCCCATGCCCGAGGGCTGGCGGCCGCCCAGCCCGGTCGAGAGCCTGATCGGCCGGATCGGCGACCTGTTCGGCGACAATCCGCCCGGGGATTCCAGTGTCGATCCGCTCGACGAAGAGCTGCTGGAGCCGCCGCCGCCGCAGCGCCCGATCGCGCCCGAGCGCAACGACCCGGCGGTCCTGCGTCCGACCCAGCCGCAGCCGCAGCGGGACCCGCCGGCCCCGCAGCCCCAGCCGGCGCCGCCGCCGGAGCGGAAGGCCGATCCGCTGTTCTTCTGACCTACCGTCCCACCGCATGCAGGGCGGGGCCGTGGTCGCGCAGCCATTTGCGGTGCGGGCGGGGGTCGCCGACCAGGCCCCGGACCACCGACCAGTAGGCCGGGCTGTGGTCGGCGTGGACCAGATGGGCGACCTCATGGGCGGCCAGATAGTCGATCACCGCATCCGGGGCCATGATCACCCGCCAGCTGTAGCGGATGGTGCGGTTGTGCGGGCTGCACGAGCCCCAGCGCGACTTCGGGTCGGCGATCGACAGCTTCACCGGCCGCAGGCCGAGGGCGCGCAGATGGACGTCGGTACGGACCTGCAGGGTCTCGCGCGCCACCCGTTTGAACAGATTCTCGACCCGGCGGGCGAAGGCCTCGCCGTCGCCGCCCGAGACGATCAGCGGCCCGTCGGCGTCCTCGGTCAGGCGCGCGGCCCCGGCCCCGCCGGTCGCCGCCAGCCGGACGGGCCTGCCGAACAGGGCCACCGTCGCGCCGGGCTCCAGGGGCGAGCCGCGCGGCCGCTCGGCCAGCCGCTGGCGCATCCAGTTTGACTTGGTGCGGGCGAAGGCCACGGCCTGGGCGAGGCCGCGTTCCGACGGGGCGACCAGCACGGCCTCGCCGGCCCGCCCGTCGATGCGGATCGACAGCCGCCGGGCGCGCGGATTGACCGACAGCCGGGCCGGGACGCCGACGGCGTCAGGCGGCAGCCGCTGGCCGTTCCGATACTGCACAGAGGGCCTCGTTGAGGGCGATGAAGTCGCGCACCCGCGGATAGATGTCGTCGCGGAAGCGGCGGCCGTTGAACACCCCGTAGTGGCCGACCTCGGGGTGGACGTACAGCGTGCGCCGGTCATCCGGGATGGCGCCGCACAGGCCGTGCGCCGCCTGGGTCTGGCCGACCCCGGAAATGTCGTCCTTCGCGCCCTCGACGGTCATCAGGCCGATGTCCGTGATCCCGCCCAGGTCCACCTTGCGCCCGCGATGCTCGAGCAAGCCGCGCGGCAGCAGATGCTGCTGGAAGACGATGTCGATGGTCTGCAGGTAGAATTCCTCGGTCAGGTCCAGCACCGAGAGGTATTCATTGTAGAATTCCTCGTGCTTCTCGACCCCGTCGCCGTCGCCGTTGACGAGATGCTGGAAATATTCGTGGTGGGCGTCGCGGTGGCGCTCCTCGTTCATCGACATGAAGCTGTAGAGCTGGACGAAGCCCGGATAGACCCGCCGCCCGAAGCCGGGATAGGGCCACGGCACGGTGTGGATCATGTTCGACCTGAACCAGGTGAAGGGCTTTTCCTCGGCCAGCTGGTTGGTCACCGTCGGCGACAGCCGGGCGTCGATCGGCGAGCCCATGAAGGTCATCGAGGCGGGCCGGTTCGGATCCTCGTCCCCGGCCATCAGGGCGCAGGCGGCCAGCACCGGCGGCCCCGGCTGGCAGACGCCCACCACATGGGCGCGCGGGCCGATCACGCCCAGCATGGTCCGGACGTGGTCGATGTAGTCGAAGAAGTCGAACCGCCCCTCCAGCATCGGAACCTGGCGGGCGTTGGTCCAGTCGGTGACATAGACGTCGTGGTCCTGCAGGAAGGCCTCGGCCGTGCCGCGCAGCAGGGTGGCGTAGTGGCCCGACAGCGGGGCGACGAGCAGCACCGCCGGCGCAGCGGCCGGCCTCCCGGCGCGCTTCAGGTCGCCGACGTGGCGGGCGAAGCGCAGCAGCCGGCACCAGGGCGAGGACCAGACCACCTGTTCGCTGGTGCGCACCCTGCGGCCGCCGATCTCGACAGTCTCCAGACCCCAGTCCGGCTTGCCGTAGCGGCGCGTCAGCCCCTCGAACAGTTCGGCCGAGGCGTAGGCGGTGCGGCCCAGGGCGGTGTCGGCGGCCGGATTGAGCGGAGACCTCCAGAACTGGCCGGCCAGCCGGGCCCCGATCCGGAACGGCGTCGCCGTATGATAGGCGAACTCGTGAAGCGAATACAGCATGCGTGTCCTGGGACGGCCCCCGCCGGCATATGGCAGGGCAGCATAGAACGCGCCGCACTGCAAAAGGATTTAATCGTCCCCCGAGCGAAGCGAAAAGGGGGGAGGATTTTTCTAGCCGCGCGCCATGGCCCGTTCGATCACCGCCGCCGACCTCTCCGGGCCCAGCGCCTCGGCCACGGCGGTGCGGAACCTTCCGTCGGGGCCCATCAGATAGACGGTCAGCGAGTGGTTCATCGTATAGCCCTCGCCCTCGCCGACCTTCTGGTAGAAGGCCTTGTAGGCCCCGGCGGCGGCGCGGACCTGCGCCGGCGTGCCGGTCAGGCCGATGACGCCCTCGGGAAAGCCGTCGGAGGACAGATAGTCCTTCAGCGCCCGCGGCGTGTCGCGCTCGGGGTCGACGCTGATGAAGACGATCTGCAGGTTCTCCGCCCTGTCCCCCAGCCGCCGCCTCGTCGCCTCCAGCGCGGCCAGGGTGGTCGGGCAGTAGTCGGGGCAGTAGGTGAAGCCGAAGAAGACCAGCGACCATTTGCCGTCCAGCATCGTCTGGTCGACCGGCCGGCCGTCCTGGTCGACCAGCTGGAACGGTCCGCCGACCTCGGCCTCGCCGGTGGAGACGACCTCGCCGGGCCGCAGCCCGGGCGCGGGCCGGTTGACCAGGACCATTGTGACGGCGATCAGGGCCACGGCGATGACGGCGCAGGCGGCGGCGAACAGCAGAATGGGGCGGCGCGGCATCTGGGCTCCGGGCGGGACGCGCCACGCGGGCGCGGCTGGTCTATAGAAGAGCGGTGAGCCCAACCCAAGACCCCCAGTCGTCGCAGTTCGCCGACACCGGTTCCGCCGGCGGCCGCTTCGCCGGCTGGCGCAACATTCCGCGCCGCAGCCGGGGCCTGTCGCTCCGGACGCTGGTGATCCTGCGCTGGATGGCCGTCGCCGGGCAGAGCGCCACCATCCTCGTGGCCGCGGCCTGGCTCAAATTCGACCTGCCGCTGTGGGCCTGTCTGGCGGCGATCGCCGCCAGCGTGGCGATGAACCTCAACGCCACCGCCCGGCTGAGGCGCAGCGACGGCTCCTTTCCGGACGGGACCCTGACGGCGGCCCACCTCGGCTTCGACATCCTGCAGCTTTCGGTGCTCCTCGCCCTGACCGGCGGACTGCAGAACCCCTTCTGCCTGCTGCTGGTGGCCCCGGTGACGGTCGCGGCCGCCTCCCTGCCGGGGCGGCAGGCGGCGCTGATGGGCCTGCTGGTGCTGGCCGCCACCGTCGGCCTGTTCTTCTTCTCCATGCCGCTGCCGTGGCAGGCCGGAACCCAGCTGGAGCTGCCGCCGCTCTATCGCTTCGGCGTCGGCCTGGCGCTGACCACCGGCGTGGTGTTCACGGCCGCCTACGCCTGGCGGGTGGCGGCCGACGCGGAAAAGCTGGAGCTGGCCCTGGCCACCACCCAGGACGTGCTGCAGCGCGAGCAGCGGCTGGCGGCGCTGGGCGGGCTGGCGGCGGCGGCGGCGCACGAGCTGGGCACGCCGCTGGCCACCATCCAGGTGGTGGCCCGCGAACTGCTGCGCGCCTCGGCCGCCGACGGCGACGCGGCCGAGGACGCGGCCCTGATCCTGCAGCAGGCCGAGCGCTGCCGGGACATTCTGAAACAGCTGTCGCAGCAGCCCGAGGAGGGCGACTCCGCCTTCGCCGAGGTCGGGCTGAAGGCCCTGCTGGAGGAGGTGGTCGAGCCGCACCGGGGCTTCGACCTCGCCTTCGAGGTGGCCGTGCGCACCGCCTCCGGCGAGGCCGAGCCGCGGGTGCGCCGCCTGCCCGAGGTCGTCCACGGCCTGTCCACCCTGGTCGAGAACGCCGCCGACTTCGCCAACAGCCGGGTGCGGGTCCAGGCCCTGGTCGACGCCGGCTTCATGGAGATCGAGGTGGTCGACGACGGCCCCGGCTTTCCCGCCGACATCCTGCCGCGGCTGGGCGAGCCCTATGTGACCAGCCGGCCGCAGGGCAAGGCGCGCCGGGCGCTGGCGGCCCAGATCGCCGCCTCGGTCGCCGCCGCCGCCCCCGGCCGCAAGGGCCGCAAGGGCGACAAGGCCGAACCGCCGGCCGGGGCCGAGACCATCGCGCCCAGCCAGGGCGGCATGGGTCTGGGCTTCTTCATCGCCCGCACCCTGCTCGAGCGGACCGGCGGGCGGGTCTCGGTCGGCCCGGGCGACGGCGCCAGGGGCCAGCCCAGGGGCGCGCGCGTGGCCGTGCGCTGGGCCCGGCCGGCGCTGGAGGTTCCGCCGTCGTGATGTCGCACCGGACCGCTGAACCTTGACCTGCGCCATACCGTTACCGACCTGACGGCGAGGAGAACGATGATGCCTGACACCGAAGCCCGGATCGCCGCCCTGCCCGACAGGAGCCTGTTGCTGCTCGACGACGACAACGCCCTGCGCACCCGGCTCGGGCGGGCGCTGGAGAGCCGCGGCTTCGAGGTCACCGCCGCCGCCTCGGTGGCCGAGGCCCGCGAGTCCCTGCGCGCCGCCGCGCCGGCCTTCGCGGTTCTGGACATGCGGCTCGAGGACGGCAACGGGCTGAAGGTGGTCGAGGCCATCCGCGAGCGGCGCGACGACGCCCGCATCGTCATGCTGACCGGCTACGGCGCCATCGCCACCGCCGTGGCGGCGGTCAAGGCCGGCGCAGTCGACTATCTGCAGAAGCCCGCCGACGCCGACGACGTGGTCAAGGCCCTGCTGGCCACCGGCGAGGCCCCCGAACCCCCCGACAATCCGATGAGCGCCGACCGGGTGCGCTGGGAGCATATCCAGCGCGTCTATGAACTGTGCGACCACAATGTCTCGGAGACGGCGCGGCGGCTGGGGATGCATCGGCGGACGCTGCAGCGCATCCTGGCCAAGCGGGCGCCGCGGTAGGGGGCGGCCCTCGTCAGAGGGCGCCGCGCATCCAACCCGCCCCGCCCGACGACGCCGGCCCAGGGCGTTGGCGGCTGGTCCGGGGGGCGCTGGGTCGCGTGAGGCCATGACGCTGTGCCTGCAATCCGCGAAAACATGGTCGGATAATGGAGACGATCCGCCGCCTTTTCAGCGGCTTGGCCGATTCTCGATGCTATCTTCCCGCCGCATGAAGGAACCGGTCCATACTGCTGACCGGTCTTTGACATGCGAACCGCCGACCCGCCGCCCCAGGCGCGCCCGGCTCAGCCTCCCGGCCCCGATGCCGACTCTGCCGACTGTGACACACTAATTTTCGGGGGCGGCGCCGACCCTGCCGACTCTGACACGCCAATTTTCCAGGTTTCTACCCGGATAGAAACCGAGGCGATCCGGACCTGCCGTCCGCCACCGCGACCGGCCCCGGCGCCGCGCGACGGAAAAAGGCCCCGGCGTCTCCGCCGGGGCCTTGTTCATTTCAGACGTGACGCGGCGTCTTAACGACGGCTGCGGCCGCGATCACGGTCACCGCCTTCACGCTTCGGACGGCCGCCGGTGTCGTCGGACAGCGGCGGCTCGCCGCGTTCGGCGCGCTCGGCGTTGATCCTGTCGGTGATGTCCTCGCCGGTGGTCTGGTCGACGACCTTCATCGACAGCTTGGTCTTGCCGCGGTCGTCCATGCCCAGGAATTTGACCTTGACCTCCTGGCCCTCGGTCAGGACGTCGGCCGGGTTGGCGACGCGCTCCAGGGCGATCTGCGACACGTGGACGAGGCCGTCCTTGGCCCCGAAGAAGTTCACGAAGGCGCCGAAATCGACGACCTTCACGACCTTGCCGGTGTAGATCATGCCGGGCTCGGGCTCGGACACGATCGATGAGATCCAGGTCTTGGCCGCGTCGATCTTCTCCTGTTCGGAGGCGGCGATCTTGACCGTGCCGTCGTCCTCGATGTTGATCTTGGCGCCGGTCTTTTCGACGATCTCGCGGATGATCTTGCCGCCGGTGCCGATGATGTCGCGGATCTTGTCGGTTGGAACCTTGATCGACTCGATCTTGGGCGCGTACTCGCCCAGTTCCGAGCGGGCGCCGTCGATGGCCTTGTCCATCTCGTCGAGGATGTGCAGCCGGCCGGCCGTCGCCTGGGCGATGGCCTTGCGCATGATCTCCTCGGTGATGCCGGCCACCTTGATGTCCATCTGCAGGCTGGTGATGCCCTCGCGGGTGCCGGCCACCTTGAAGTCCATGTCGCCGAGGTGATCTTCATCGCCGAGGATGTCGGACAGGATGGCGAACTCGCCGGACGGCTCGAGGATCAGGCCCATGGCGATGCCCGAGACCGGCCGCTTGAGCGGCACGCCGGCGTCCATCAGGGCCAGCGAGGAGCCGCAGACCGTGGCCATCGAGGAGGAGCCGTTGGACTCGGTGATCTCCGACACCAGGCGGATGGTGTAGGGGAAGTCCTCCGCCGACGGCAGCATCGGCCGGAGCGCCCGCCAGGCCAGCTTGCCGTGACCGATTTCCCGACGGCCCGCGCCGCCCATCCGGCCGGTCTCGCCGACCGAATAGGGAGGGAAGTTGTAGTGGAGCAGGAATTTCTCCTTGTAGGTCCCGCTCAGGGCGTCGACGTACTGCTCGTCCTCGCCGGTGCCGAGGGTGGCGACGACGATGGCCTGGGTCTCGCCGCGGGTGAACAGGGCCGAGCCGTGGGTGCGCGGGAAGACGCCGACTTCCGAGACGATGGCGCGGACCTTGTCGAGGGCGCGGCCGTCGACGCGGTGGCCGTTGTCGATGATGTCGCGGCGCAGGACGTGAGCCTCGCATTCCTTGAAGGCGGCGCCGAATTTGGACGGATCGACCCCGTCCGGGTTCTCGTCGGTGCGGACCAGGGCCTCGGCGGCCTTCTTCCTGGCCAGCTCGACGCCCGAGCGGCGGTCGTATTTGCCGACGTGGGTGTAGGCGGCCTTGATGTCCTCGCCGACCAGCGACTGGATCGAGGCGACGATGTCCGAGACGTCGTCGGCCTGGAAGTCGAACGGCTCCTTGGCGGCGTGCTCGGCCAGGTCGATGATCGCGTCGATCACCGGCTGCATACCGCGATGCGCGAACATCAGGGCGTTCAGCATGATCTCTTCCGACAGCTCCTTCGCTTCGGATTCGACCATCATCAGGGCGTCCTGGGTGCCGGCGACGACGAGATCGAGCTCGCTGTCGGGCATCTGGTCCAGCGTCGGATTGAGCACCAGCTCGCCGCCGACGTAGCCGACCCGGGCGCCGCCGATCGGACCCATGAAGGGCACGCCCGAGAGGGTCAGGGCGGCCGAGGCGGCGATCATGCCGAGCACGTCGGGATCGTTCTCCATGTCGTGCTGGAGGACGGTGACGATGACCTGGGTCTCGTTCTTGAAGCCCTTGACGAACAGCGGGCGGATCGGGCGGTCGATCAGGCGGGAGACCAGGGTCTCCTTCTCGGTCGGACGGCCTTCACGCTTGAAATAGCCGCCCGGGATCTTGCCGGCGGCGAAGGTCTTTTCCTGGTAGTTGACGGTCAGGGGGAAGAAATCCAGGCCCGGCTTGGGCGCGCGGCCATAGACGACGGTGGCCAGGACCACGGTCTCGCCATAGGTCGCCAGCACGGCGCCGTCGGCCTGACGGGCGATGCGGCCGGTCTCCAGCGTCAGCGGGCGTCCGGCCCAGTCGATCGTCTTGCGTTTGATGTCGAACATGTTTCGTCTTTCGTATCCCGCGGGCGGATTCCGCGCGGGGTCCCATCAATGGGTGGAGCGTCGGGCGTTCAGTCCTTCGGTCCATGAACGGCCGCGCCATCGCGAACCGTCCGGGAGTGGTTGAGGACCGGTTTCAGCCCTCGCGTCTGCGCCATTAAATCCCGCGGCGCGCGGTTGGTTCTGATGCGGAACGAGGCGCGGACATCAGGCCCGCGCCTCGAAAATCTTCCGCCCGTTCCGGCGCCCCTAGCGGCGCAGGTTCAGCTTGGTGATCAGCGCCGTGTAGCGCTCGCGATCGACCTTGGACAGGTGGTCCAGAAGGCGACGGCGCTGCGAGACCATCTTGAGCAGGCCGCGGCGCGAGTGGTTGTCCTTCTTGTGCGTCTTGAAGTGTTCGGTGAGGTTGGCGATGCGTTCCGAAAGGATCGCGACCTGGACCTCGGCCGAACCGGTGTCGCCCTCGGTGCGGGCGTTGTCGGCGATGACTTCGTGCTTGCGTTCAGCAGTGATCGACATCGGTATGCTCCATCTGGAGTCCCCTGCCGCCCTGCGTCAGGAGAGGTTGAAAACGCGGTCGGGTTCCAGCCGGCCGGCCCGCAACTGACCGAGAGCGACGAGGGTCTGGCCCTGAAAGGCTGAAACGGTTCTGGAGCCCTCCCGGAGGCGGCTCTTGAGCGTTTCGACCTGACGGGGGAGCAGAACGATCGGCCGTCCCTGCCGAAGCGAGAAGGCGTCCTGATCCGTCACGGCCAGCTCCGGGATGTCGTCCAGGGCGGTCGCGACGGGAAGCAAGCCTTCCGAGGCGGCGCCCCTATGCACCATTTCCTCCAGAGAATCCAGCGTGACGGCGTTTTCGGTCGAGAACGGCCCGACCCGCTCGCGCCGCAGGGCCGAAACGTGGCCCTCGGCGCCCAGGGCGGCGGCCAGGTCGCGGGCCAGCGCGCGCACATAGACGCCCTTGCCGGTGCGGATGGTCAGCTCGACGTGGTCAGCGTCCGGGGCGTCCGTGACCGCGGCCTCGTGGATGGTCACCCGCCGCGGGGCCAGCTCGAACTCGGCCCCGTCCCGGGCCAGGTCGTAGGCGCGCTGGCCGTCGACCTTGACGGCCGAATACTGCGGCGGGACCTGGTCGATCTCGCCGGTGAAGGCCGGAAGGGCCGCGCGCACCGCCTCGACCGGGGGCCGCACGTCGGACCGGGCGACGATCTCGCCCTCGCGGTCGAGGCTGTCGGTCGAGACGCCCCAGTTGATGGTGAAGCGGTAGACCTTCTCCGCCTCCATCATGAACGCGACAGTCTTTGTGGCCTCGCCCAGCGCGACCGGCAATATGCCCGAGGCCAGCGGGTCCAGGGTCCCGGCGTGGCCCGCCTTCTGCGCATTGAACAGCCGCCGCACCCTCGACACGGCCTCGGTCGAGCCCATCTCCAGCGGCTTGTCGAGGCAGACCCAGCCGTTGACGACCTCGCCCTTCCTGCGGCGGGCCACTAGTTTTGGCCTCCCCCCCGCGGGGGGAGGGGTCCCTGCGAAGCATGGTGCGGGGGCCCCCCCTCCACCGTTTCGCGGTCCCCCTCCCCCAATGGGGGAGGATTAACATCGGCCTGCACCCGCGGATCGTCGAGCAGGCGGTTGAGCCGCTCGGCCGCCGCGAAGCTCTCGTCGTGGCGGAAGCGCAGGTCGGGGGTGAAGCGCATGTCGATATGCCGCCCCAGCGCGCCGCGCAGGAAACGGGCGTGGGCGTTCAGCGCCCTGACGATGTCGTCGACGTGGCCCGCGACCGGGGCGCTGTCGACGCCGGCGCCCAGCGGCTCGACGAAACAGGTGGCGTGCTTGAGGTCGGGCGACAGCCGCACCTCGGTGACCGTGACCGAGACACCGGTCAGGGCCGGATCGCGGATTTCGTTCTCGCGCATGACCTCGACGAGGGCGTGGCGGATCATTTCGGCGGCGCGCAGCTGGCGCTGGCTGACGGTTCCGGCCTTGGGATTGGGTTTGCGGCTGCTCATGACAGGTCCTCGACGCCCGCCGGGGCTCGGACCCGGCTCGAAAAGCGAAGGGGCGCGGTCTAGTCCCGCGGAGCCGCGCTGTCCAGTTCGGCCCGGTCGACGGCCGCCATCAGTTCGGACGAGACGATCGAGCGGAACGGCCGCACCGGCAGTCCCGCCGCATTGAGCACGCCCGCCGTCCAGTGGTTGCACAGGTGGGCGATGGAGAAGGTCTCGCGGCTGGCCAGAAAGCGGGCGTCGTCCCCGGCCCGGACGGCGGCGATCCGCGGCCCGCCGCCCGACAGGTCCAGCGACGCCTCGACGCGGGCGGCCAGGGCCTCGAAGCCGGCCGGCGTGATCCTGAAGCTGCGGCGGCCCTCCTCCGCAAACAGCTCGGCCGGGTCGCGCGGGTCCGGGTCGAGCATGACCACCGAGGCGTTTCCGGGGCGGAAGAAGGCCCGCGCCCCGTCGGGCAGCCGGTCCCCGATCGGACTCTGGTCGACATAGAATCTGGCGTCGCCCCAGCCGATCAGGATCCACCCGCCCGGCGGCAGGGCCCGCACCGCCCCGGCCAGCGGCCCGCCGCGGGCCTCCAGGGCGGCGCGCGGCACGGCCAGGTCGGTGTGGAAGCCGTTGTCGAGCAGGTGCAGCTCGACGCCCGGCGCGTCCGGCGCGGCCCGCCACCGGGCCGGATCGCCGGGCGCGGTCCAGGTCCACAGGGACGCAACCAGTCCCGCGGCGGCGGCGGCGATCACGGCCCCGAGACCGGTGCGGGAACGCCCGGGCCTCATCGGGCCCTGAAGCGCCACACCCCGCACAGGGCCGCGGGCGGCGTTTGCGCGCCGATGGTCCGGCTGCGGAACAGCATCAGTTCGACCCGGTCGCGCCGGTGCAGCAGGGCGACGGCGCCCGCGGCCTCGCCGCCGCACAGCCTGACCGCCCCGGCCCGCCCCCGGCTCGGCGCGAGCACTTCGCGCAATTCGATCTGGGCGTCGGCGGGCGCATCCAGCCGCGCCGCGAAGGTCTGGCCCGCCGCGAAGGACTCGCGCCCGGCGGCGATGCGCAACGGACGGGTGCGCAGGACGTCGCCGTTCCCGAAGCGCAGCTCGGCGCCGAGGAAGGCCAGGGATCCGGCCGCCGCCCGCGCGGCTTCGTCGGCCGGATCGTATTCGCCCCGCAGAATGGCGGCGGACCTGGCCGCAGCGGCCCGCGGCCTGTCCGCCCCGGCCCCCGCCGACCTGAGCCCCCCGATCCCCTTCGCCGCGCCGGAAGGCAGGCGTCCGGCCCAGTCCGCCGCCCGCCGCGCCGCCGGGCCCGCCCCGTCGCGCAACGTCTCCCAGGCCGCCACGGTGTCCTTCTGTTCGACGGCCAGCAGGAACAGCACCAGGCAGACGAACGACAGCGCCCCGGCGAGGCGTTTCACAGCGGTCTGGGGTCGGGTCGTGGCGGCGCTCATGTCCGCGACCCTATCGAGGGATGTTCGGGAGGTGAACGCCTATCGCCCGACAGGGGCGCCGCGGTCGTCGGGCCCGCCGGCGCGCGGCGTCGCCCACTCGCCGCGCCAGGCGTAGGACAGGGCGACGCAGTGCCGGTAGGCGCCGTCCGGCCAGCGGCCGACGGCGTGCAGGGTCAGCGGCCGGCCGAGCCGGACCCGACCGGCCGCCAGCCAGACCTCGTCCGAGCCCGGGCACAGCGCCCGCGACAGGCCGCGGCCGTCGCCCTCGGGGGCGATCTGATAGACCGCGTTCGCGGTCGAGCCCGCCGGCAGGGCGCGGCGCACGGCGTCGGGGCCGCCGCGGCGGATGTCGGCCGAGCCGCGCTGCGAGGTGGAGATGATCCGCCGCACGCTGATGGCCCCGAACAGGCCGCGGTCCGCCTCCAGCGTCACCCCGCGGGTCAGGGCCTGGGTGATGCGGTCGGCGGCGTCATAGGCCAGGTAGCGGGTCTCGGCCGCGGCCGGCCCGGCGACGGCGGCGAGGGCCAGGACAAGGATCGGGATGCGGCGCATGGGACGTTGATCCGTGAAGGATGCGGCGAAACGGCGGCGGCTTCGCGCCGCCGCTCCCTAGTCCAGGGTGCGCTTGACCTCTTCGACCGTGAAGCACTCGATGAAGTCGCCGGCCTTGATGTCCTGGAAGCCCTGGAAATGCATGCCGCATTCCTGGCCCGACGGGACCTCGTTGACCTCGTCCTTGAAGCGTTTGAGCGTCTGCAGCGTGCCCAGCTCCAGCACCACCACGTCCTCGCGGATGATGCGGACCTTGGCGCCCTTGCGGACGACGCCCTCGGTGACCCGGCAACCGGCGATCTTGCCGGTCTTGGAGATGTCGAAGACCTGCAGCACCTGGGCGTTGCCGAGGAAGGTCTCGCGCTGCAGCGGGGCCAGCATGCCCGAGAGCACGCCCTTCATGTCGTCGAGCAGGTCGTAGATGATGGCGTAGTAGCGGATTTCCACGCCCTCGCGCTCGGCCAGGTCGCGGGCCTGTTTGGAGGCGCGGACGTTGAAGCCGAGGATCGGCGCCCCGGCCGACTTGGCCAGCTGCACGTCGCTCTCGGTGATGCCGCCGGCGCCCGACATGACGGTGCGGGCGCGGACCTCCTCGTTGCCCATCTTGTCGAGCGAGCCGACGATGGCTTCGGCCGAGCCCTGCACATCGGCCTTGATGACCACGGGCAGTTCCGAAACCTTCTTGGACTGCAGCTTCGACATCATGTCGACCAGCGACACCTGGTTGACGCCGCCGGTGGCCTTCTCGCGCTTGACCCGGGCGCGGTACTCGGTCAGTTCGCGGGCCCGGGCCTCGCTCTCGACCACGGCGAAGGGCTCGCCCGGAGACGGCGCCTCGTCGAGGCCGAGGATCTCCACCGGCACCGACGGACCGGCCTCGGTCAGCTGGGCGTTGCGTTCGTCGAGCAGGGCGCGGACCTTGCCCCAGGCCGAGCCGGCCACGACGATGTCGCCGCGCTTCAGGGTGCCGCGCTTGACCAGCACGGTGGCCACCGGGCCGCGGCCCTTGTCCAGCTTGGCCTCGATGACCACGCCTTCCGAGGTGCGCTCCGGATCGGCCTTCAGGTCCATGACCTCGGCCTGCAGCAGGATGGCGTCGATCAGGCCGTCGAGGTTGGTGCGGTTCTTGGCCGACACCTCGATGATCTGGGTGTCGCCGCCGAGGCTCTCGGCGATGACCTCGTGCTGCAGCAGTTCATTGACGACCTTCTGCGGATTGGCGTCCGGCTTGTCGATCTTGTTGACCGCCACGATGATCGGGGCGTTGGCCGCCCGGGCGTGCTGGATGGCCTCGATGGTCTGGGGCATGACGCCGTCGTCGGCGGCCACGACCAGCACGACGATGTCGGTCACGTTCGCGCCGCGCGCCCGCATGGCGCTGAACGCCGCGTGGCCCGGGGTGTCGAGGAAGGTGACGCGGTCGCCGTTCTCCAGGCGCACCTGGTAGGCCCCGATGTGCTGGGTGATGCCGCCGGCCTCGCCCGAGGCGACGTCGGTGGTGCGCAGCGCGTCGAGCAGCGAGGTCTTGCCGTGGTCGACGTGGCCCATGATGGCCACCACCGGGGCGCGGGGCGTGGTCGCCTCGTCGTCGACGGCGTCGGACAGGAACCCCGTCTCGATGTCCGATTCGGACACGCGCTTGACGGTCATGCCGTACTCGTCGGCGACCAGTTCGGCGGTGTCGGTGTCGATGACGTCGTTGATCTTCACCATCAGGCCCTGACGCATCAGGAATTTGACGATGTCGACGCCGCGCACGGCCATCCGGTTGGCCAGGTCGCCGACGGTGATGACGTCGGGGATGACGACCTCGCGCGGCCGGTTCGGCGCATCGGTCGAGCCGCCCTTGCGCTTTTCCTTCTCGCGTTCGCGGGCGCGGCGGACCGAGGCCAGCGAGCGCATCCGCTCGGCGGCGTCCTCGTCTCCCCCGGCCACGGCCTGGATGGTCAGCCGGCCCTCGCGGCGCTTGGGCTCCCCGCGCGTGCGGCTGACCGCCTTGCCGGGTCCGGCGTCGGAGAAGCGCTTGTCGCGATCGTCCTCGGCCTTGCTGCCCGCCGGACGGCCGAAGCCGGCGCGGGCGGGGCGGGCGACTTCCGGCGTCGCGGGCGGGGCGTTCGGGGTCGGACGGCCGCCGGGGCCGGTGCGCGGGCCGCCGGGACGGGCGGCGCCGGGCGCGGGGCGCGGGTTGAGGGCCGAATAGCGGACCGGCTCGGCCGGCCGGGCCGGCCGGCCGGCCCCCTGCGGACGCTCGGCGTAGTTGCGCTCGCCGCCGCCCATGGCGGCCTCGCGGGCCGGGCGCCCGCCGAAGGCCGGGCGGTCGGCGGGGCCGCGGCCGGGAGCCTGGGGCTTGGGCGCGCGCTGGCCGAAATTGACCGCCGGGCGGGCCGGACGGGCGGGGGCCGCGGGCGGGGCGGCGGCCTCGGTCGGGGCGGGGGCCGGAGCGGGG
>NZ_CALMZS010000072.1 GCF_937870815.1 uncultured Brevundimonas sp. | reverse complement strand
CGCGTCGATCCAGGCCTCGGCGGAAAAGCCCATATTGCAGGCGCTGACATGGACATTGTTGACGTCGATCAACAGGCCGCATCCGGTGCGTCTGGCCACCGCCGTCAGAAACCCGACCTCGTCCTGGTCATGGCCGGTCAGGGACAGATAGGCGGTCGGATTCTCGATCAGGATGCGCCGCCCCAGGGCGGACTGCGCCGCGTCGATGTTGTCACAGACCAGCGCCAGCATGTCCTGGTTGCGCGGAATGGGCAGCAGATCCGGATGATAGACGCCGTCCCGCCGTGACCAGGCCAGGTGTTCAGACACGACGAAGGGCTCGAACCGGTCGATCAGGGCGCGGAACCGCGCCAGATGCCGCCGATCCGGTCGCTCGTCCCCCGCCAGCGACAGTCCGACGCCGTGCAGCGAGAGGGGTCGCGCTCGCCGGACCCGCTCCAGCCAGTGCAGCCGGGGTCCGCCATCGACCATATAGTTCTCGGGATGGACCTCGAACCACAGGCCCGCCTGGGCGCCGGCCGCGGGACAAGCCTCGGCCTCGGCATAGTGCCGGGACTTCAGACTCACTCCGGCGGTCGGCGCACAGACCAACGATCAGCGGCCGGAGATCGGGGTCAGCGAGCCATTGCCCACCGGGGTGCGGATGGCCGTGCAGGTGCCCTTGGGCACCAGTTTCCAGGCATTGCCCTGGTAGTCCCGGGTCGAAGTGCCGGCGCACGAGGTGCCCGGTCCGGCGGCGCAGTCGTTCTGGCCGGCCTTGGCGACACCATAGCATTTCTCCATCTCCGGCCGGGCCTGGGACTCGGCCATGGCCGCCGTCGCGCCGAGCGCAAGGACGGCGCCGGCGCCGAGGGCGATCTTCGTGGGGGTGTTCATGGGGTTCGCTCCTGAGGTGGACCGGACGGGGGATGCCGGTCGGACAGCAGAGGTTTCGCCCATCGCGAGGACGCGGTTACCCGTCGTCCTGAAAAATCCGCTACGCCTTGGCCGCGGCGGTTCTGTAACCTCGACGGGATCCAGCACGAATGGGGAGGCAGCGTGGTCGACCGGGAAGCCCATCTCAAACGTCTGATGTTGTTGGGCCTGGACGGCGACGCCAGGGCCTGGCGCGCCCTGTTGGCCGACATCCGGCCAGCCATCACCGCCTTTTTGAAGCGTCGACTCATCGGCTGTGAAGCCGATGCGGAGGATCTCGTGCAGGACTGTCTGATCGCCATTCACGCCAAGCGGGCGACCTTCGACCGCACCAAGCCGTTCACGGCCTGGGCGTATGCGATCGCCCGATACAAGCTGATCGACCACCTGCGCCGCCAGGGCCGTCGCGGGACCGTGCCGCTCGAGGACGCCAGCGTCCTGCTGGCCGAGCACACGGTCGAGGACGGCGTCGTGCGTCGCGACCTGACGCGAGTGTTGTCCATTCTTCCCGCTCGCCAGCGCCGGCTGGTGGAAGACGTGCGGATCGGCGGCTTCAGCGTCGCCGAGGCCGCCGCGCGCAATGGATTTACCGAGGGGGCCGCCAAGGTGAGTGTTCACCGCAGCATGAAGACCCTGACCGCCAGCGTGAACAGCCATGAAGACTGATGATCTGATCGAAGCCCTCGCCGCCGGTGTCGAACCGGTCCGGCCCGCCCGCCTGTCGCCCTGGATGGTCGCCGGTGCGCTCGCCGTCGCCTTGACCAGCGTCGTGGTCATGCTGGGGGTTCTGCCCGACCTGGCCGATGTCGTGCGCAGCGCGGCCTTCTGGGCCAAGGCGGCCTATTCGGGGGCGCTGGCGGCGGCCTCCCTGTGGCTGGTGACCCGACTCGGGACTCCCGGGACCTCGATAGGCCTGGCCGGTTGGTCCCTGGCGGCCATCGTCGGCCTGGCCGGCGTCATCGGCGGGATCGAGCTGATTCTGCTGCCGCCCGAGGCG
>NZ_CALMZS010000071.1 GCF_937870815.1 uncultured Brevundimonas sp. | reverse complement strand
CAGGATACCGCCGACGAGGACGTGCACGCGTCGGTGGCGAACGGGAAAGCCCTCCCCCTCGACGGGGGAGGGTTGGGTGGGGGTGGTGGCGCGGAGTTTGGTACGGCCCGCTGAAGGGCGCCGACGCCGCCCGCGTCCTCTCCGGACGCAGCCTGCCCTCACCCCATCCCCCGACCCCTTCCCCGTCGAGGGGAAGGGGAGAGGCGCGCGCGGGATCAACGGCGTGCCGGCGGTGGTGGTGGAGGGGAAGGGGCTGATTTCGGGCGGGCAGCCGGCCGCCGTCTTTGAAGAGGCGTTGAGGGGGATTTGGCGGGAGGGGTGAGTGCGCCTCGGCGCGATCAATTCCGCTTAGCGTGAATGGCTAGGATTCTCTACTCTGTACGGCGCGCAGAAAGCTGCTCAAAGATGTCAGCGAATGCCTTGTCCGCGCCCCATGCTTGGGCCGATGCGAATGCGAGTGCCCGCTTATCGTCACGGGATAGTTCACCGAGCAGAGGCTTGTAGCCTACATCATGGCTAGCTTCTGACCATGCATGCTGAAAAACCGTTTTGATCTGAAGTTCAAAGAAGCCAGGGATTAGTGTTTTATCCCAAGCGTCATCGAGTACATCGTCTGGTATTAGCGACACAAAATGTCGTCCAAAATAACTGAACTCGTAGACGGCCTCTGGTTCGATGTCCCTATCCTCGACGTATCTAAAATGGGCTGCCGCCAATTTTGCAGCTGTTTCCACGTCTTGCTTGAATAGAACGACGACTCGAGCTCCAACTTGGTCCTGAATCTGTTCTAAAGGCTCTCGGTATTTTTCGCTTCCGTCATCAAGCTTCGCTGCCGCCTTAGCGACAAATCGGTCTATCGATTTCGGCCTTGCCGAAATTCTATCAATCCTTGCGACTCCACCGAAAATATCCCGAAGATAGGACTCCAAGTTCATCGCCAAAGGAGTCAAGACGTCTTCGTAGCGCCTTGCATAGGTTTCTTTGACATCCGTCATGATATGCCGCCACGCCGCAGGCGTTCATTTATGATGTGGCCGGTGACACTGAATCTTTCTTCGCCGTCTGCCAGTTCCTCTCGGTCAACTAGCTCGTCAAATTCGCTAGCCGAAGCGGCAATCAGCACTCCAGTGTCGAGCTGGACCGTACGGTACGCTACCTCCTCATCGAAGACGGCTACGTCCAGCGTGAATTGTTGAGCTGCAACAGCTACGTTAGGCAGGTGCGCGGTAATGGCCGCCCGCGCGGGGGCGGACAGATTATATCTGTCACAGAAGCCGGTAACGCTTGTTGGCTGACCAGCCATCCCGCGCGCCAAAGTGGCAGCGGCAACAAGTTCTTGTTTGAGCTCTAGATTATCAACAGAGCTAATCGCTTTCTTAAGGGCAACAGCTAAGCGGCGGGTGCCCTGTGCAGACGTGGTCCGGAAATCAGAGAGCAGGAAACCGTGAATCCAATATTCCGGAGTAGGAAGAGAGCGACTGGAAATCTGCTTATCGACCGCCCGTCCGTCCCAAAAACGTTCAAGGGAAGCGTGCTGATAGACAGCAGCCTTGTATGAGAATGCGCTTCTCATGAAAACGCGCTCGAGGAACTGGACGTCCAGACGCCCGGCATTCTCCTCGGCCAAGATTCCGGTGTTGGTTGGGTATCGGGAAATGACTAGTCGGTGATCTTGCCCCTCCCGACCATACATGAGGACGAGTAGGCCCTGCTTGGATCGGTTCGTCGTGTGCTCTCTCAGACGATTTGCGATCAATCGACCCGCATCAAGTGATCGGTTCCGAACGTAGCTAAGGATCAGATCACGGCAGTGATTTTGCTGAGCTCCGCCGTTAGGAACGAACGCAATTTCGATGTCACATTCAGCGTCCGATTTTTCGTAGACGCTGTTCAGAGTGTCGAACAACTTTCCATTAAGTGCTACGTCGATGCCGCCGATATTCCTCTGATCATCACCGGGTGCATGAGGATGCACAAGGAATGTGTGAATTGACTCAATCGGCATAAGACAGACCCCACCCGAACACATCATTCTCGCAACCCATTCCGATTGTGACAAGGCTTTCGGTTGTGATCGAGCAGCTCTCCGGTCAAGTCCGAGGGGGACGACCTATGAAGATCGACGGCCGCCCCCCTCACACCGCCGCCACCAGCGCCCCATAGGCCGTCATCGCCGCGTCGTGGGTCAGCAGCCGCATCGGCTCGGTCATGGCCTGGGCGATCAGCATGCGGTCGAACGGGTCGCGGTGCAGGGGCGGGAGGGTGTCCAGCGCCTCGGCATGGGCGGCGGTCAGCGCGAGTTCGGTAAAACCGGCCAGGCGGAATTCCGCGTGGGCCTGGCGCGCGTCCACGAGGATGGGGTCGGGGCTGGCCGGGCCTCGCGCGTGCTTGACGGCGATCTCCACGAGGCTGATGGAACTGAAAAACACCCCGTCCGCCGACACGATCAACCGGACCGCCTCGCGCGACAGTTTCGGGCTGCCCTTCACGCTCCAGAGCGCGATGTGGGTGTCGAGCAGAACCCTCACTTCGGCTCGGGGCCTTCGCCGTAGAACAGCCGGTCGATATAGTCGTCGTCGGCCCTGGGATCCTCGGGCATGGACGGCCAGCGGTCCTTCGCCAGGCCGAAGACGATCTTCCGCCTGGTCGCGATCGGCACCAGGCGGGCGGCCGGCTTGCCGTTGCGGGCGATGAGGATTTCGGACTCGGCGCCGCTTTCGACCGCCTGAACCAGTTGAGACAGGCGGGTCTTGGCGTCGAGCATGTTGACGGTGGTCATGGCGGGGGCTCCTGCGCCTGACCAAGATTAGCTAATGTGGGGCGGGAATTCAAGGTTTGGGGTGAGGCGGACCCCTCCACCCTCCTTCGGATGCTCCCCTCCCCATTCGCCAGGCGGCGAACAGGGAGGAGACGGGTGGTGTCAGACCTTGACCTCGATCTCCCCGCCCCCGGCGCGGAATTTCGCGCTCATCTCCGCCATTCCGGCCTCCGCCTCGGCCTCCGCCAGGCTCCCCCCCGCGTCGTTCTGCGCCTGGGCGTCCCGGCGGATGTCCTGGCTGATCTTCATCGAGCAGAATTTCGGGCCGCACATGCTGCAGAAATGGGCGGTCTTGTGGGCCTCTTTCGGCAGGGTGGCGTCGTGGTATTTGCGGGCCGTCTCGGGGTCGAGGCCGAGGTTGAACTGGTCTTCCCAGCGGAACTCGAACCGGGCGCGGCTGAGGGCGTCGTCGTGCAGGCGGGCGGCGGGGTGGCCCTTGGCCAGGTCGGCGGCGTGGGCGGCGATCTTGTAGGTGATGACGCCGTCCTTGACGTCCTGGCGGTCGGGCAGGCCGAGGTGCTCCTTGGGCGTGACGTAGCAGAGCATGGCCGTGCCGAACCAGCCGATCATGGCCGCGCCGATGGCGCTGGTGATGTGGTCGTAGCCGGGGGCGATGTCGGTGGTCAGGGGGCCGAGGGTGTAGAAGGGCGCCTCGTGGCAGTGCTTCAGCTGCTCATCCATATTGGCCTTGATCTTGTGCATCGGCACATGGCCGGGGCCCTCGATCATGACCTGGCAGCCGTGGTCCCAGGCGACCTTGGTCAGCTCGCCGAGGGTGCGCAGCTCGGCGAACTGGGCCTCGTCATTGGCGTCGGCGATGCAGCCGGGGCGCAGGCCGTCGCCGAGGCTGAACGACACGTCATAGGCCCGCATGATGTCGCAGATGTCCTCGAAATGCTCGTAGAGGAAGGACTCCTTGTGATGCGACAGGCACCATTTGGCCATGATCGAGCCGCCGCGGCTGACGATGCCGGTGACGCGGTTGGCGGTCAGGGGCACGAAGGGCAGGCGCACGCCGGCGTGGATGGTGAAATAGTCGACGCCCTGTTCGGCCTGTTCGATCAATGTGTCGCGATAGACCTCCCAGGTCAGGTCCTCGGCGACGCCGCCGACCTTCTCCAGCGCCTGGTAGATCGGCACGGTGCCGATGGGGACGCTGGCGTTGCGGATGATCCAGTCGCGGATGTTGTGGATGTTGCGGCCGGTCGACAGGTCCATGACGTTGTCGGCCCCCCAGCGGGTGGCCCAGACCAGCTTGTCGACCTCGTCGTCGACGCTGGAGAGGACGGCGCTGTTGCCGATGTTGGCGTTGATCTTCACCAGGAAGTTGCGGCCGATGATCATCGGCTCGACCTCGGGGTGGTTGATGTTGTGCGGGATGATGGCGCGGCCGCGGGCGATCTCGGAGCGGACGAACTCGGGGGTGACGAAGTCGGGGATCTCGGCGCCGAAGGGTTCGCCGTCTCTTGGGGTGTGGGGTGTGGGGGGTGGGGTGTGGGGGAGAGGCACGGTCGAGCCGTCGGCCAGGGTGACATGACGCGGACCCTCCACACCCCACACCCCATCCCCCACACCCTGTTCCCGGCGCAGGTTCTCGCGGATGGCGACATATTCCATCTCGGGGGTGATGATCCCGGCGCGGGCGTATTCGAGCTGGGTCACCGGCCGGCCCGGGGCGCCCCTGAAGACCTTGTGCCGGGAGGTGTCGAAGCGGGGGGCGAGGTGTTTGCCGCTGGCGTGGCCGTTGTCCTCGGGCCGGACGTCGCGGGGGTTCAGGACGGGGGCGATGTCGCCGCGGTCGAGCTGCCAGGATGATTTCACCAGCGGCAGGCCGCGCTTGATGTCGATGGCGACGGTCGGGTCGGTGTAGGGGCCGGAGCTGTCGTAGAGGGTGACGGGGGGCTCATTGGCCGACGGGTGGACGGCGACCTCGCGGAAGGGGACGCGGATGTCGGGGAAGAGCTCGCCGGCGACATAGACCTTGCGGCTGCCGGCGCGCTCGCCGGTGGGGATGGTTCCGGTCTCGCGCATGACCTGTTCGCGGGCGTCCTTGAGAGGGAGGCTATCGCTCGCGACGCGGTCGCTCGCTGCTTGAGCCTCGGACGCTTTGGGCGGGGTGACGACGATGTTCATGGCGGCCTCGGTGTTGAGGGCGCCGGCGTCGGTCCCCGCTTTCGCGGGGATGACGAGACCCCCCGCTTGCGCGGGGATAGCGTGGTCTCATCCCTTCGCCGGCATGACCCGGATCAGGTTCGACGGGTCAGGGGATCACCCCAATCTCAGCCGCTCAGGCGCGACCCCCCGGAGAACGGCCCCAGTCCTACGCCTGTGAGGCGCGGGGTTCAATCGCGGATCAGGGCTCGGACCAGCCGGAGACGGAGACCCCGGCCGCGCGGGGGTCGGCGTCGAAGGCGAGGGTGACCCGCTCCTCGCCGTGGGCGGGGACGTAGTCGAGGGTGGCGCGGGCGGTCTGGTCGCCGAGGCGGCCCTCGACCTCGACGGCGGCGGCGGTCTCGCCGCCGAGGTTGCGCACCTCGACCTCGGCCAGCCAGCGGCCGCCGGCGGGGCGGACCTCGGTCAGCCGGGCCTCGAGCCGGGCGGGCTCGCGGGCCCCGAAGGCCTCGAGCAGGGTCACCGCCAGCACGGCCAGCACCAGCAGCAGGCCGAGGCCGCCCATGATCCATTCGAGCCGGGCGGGCGGGGGCGTCCCGGCCTTCCTGCGCGCGGCCATCAGACCAGCAGCCGGGCGGCGGCGGCGCCGATCGCGCCGGGGAAGGACAGCACCACGACCGCGTCGACGATCTCGGCCAGGCCGTGGCCCTGGGTGCGGCCGAACACCCACAGGACGTAGAGGCTGGTCAGCAGCACCAGGCCGTAGCCGGCCAGGGTGAAGTGGACGAAGGCGGCGAACGGGCGGTCGTGTTCCTCCTGCCCGGCGAAGCCGACCTTGTAGACGATGGCGTGCATGACCAGCAGGGAGGCCGCCATCAGGCCGGCGACGTGCAGGGGGCTCATGCGGTAGGCGATCAGGATCATCTCCTCGGTCGGGGCCATGTTGAGGGCCAGGAACAGGGCGCCGGCCACCATCAGGAACAGCTCGCCGGGGTAACGGGCCTGCTCCTCGTCGCCGACCTCGGTCCCGCCCTCGCCGAGCTGGCGTCCGGCCAGCAGGGCGCCCATGGCCCCGGCGACGGCCTGCAGGACCAGCTGGCCGGCGATCTGGCGCGGCGCGGCGCCGGGCTCGAGCACGCCGAACAGGGCCAGCACGGCGGCGGCCACGAGGAAGCCGACGGCGAGGGCGACGAGGGTGTCGAGCAGGGCGTGGCCGAGGCCGTGATGGCGGGCGCTGAAGCCGGCGTAGAAGCCCAGGCCGACCAGTAGCGGCAGGGCCACGAGCAGGAAGACGGCCAGCCGCGCCGGCTCGAGGATGAAGCCGAACCACCACATCTCCATGGTCATCAGCAAGGGCAGGCTGAACAGCAGGGCGCCGCCGAAGGCCCGGCCCAGGTCGCGGGCGTAGGCGCGTTCGCGGCCGCGATCGAAGGCGAGGCTGGCGCTCATGAAAACGGCAACGCCTGAAGGGGCGGTCGGGGTTCCGCACAGGGTCCCGCGAAGCGGGTTCATCACGGCGACCACAACGAGAACCACGACGAACACGACGGGGTCGGGGCGTGATTGCGAACCCGTCGTGCCCGTGGTGAGACCCGTTGTGTTCGTTGTGATGAACCTTTCAACTCACCACGAAAACCACGGGGCCCGCTTCGCGGGGGTCTATTCCGGAAACGCCACCAGCAGGGCGTCCAGGGCCGCCTCGATGCGGGCCCAGCCGGCCTCGTCGAGGGCGACGCCGCCGACGCCGGGGCGGGCGCCGCCGCTGAGGGCGAGGTGCTGGACCGCGGCCAGCAGCACGGCGTTGACGGCCACGGCGTCGCCGGCCGGCGGGGTGCGCAGCCGCGGCCGGCGCTCGCGCATCCACGCCTGCAGCACGGCCGAGCGCTCGGCCTCGATGCGGTTGAGCAGGGGCGAGGACTCGACCAGGGCCCAGGCCATCAGGCGCAGGGTCAGCGGACTGCCGCGCAGGGCCCCGAGCCAGGCCGACAGGCTCTCGCGGGCGAAGCCGCGCAGCGAGTCGGTCCCGGAGGCGGGGACGGCGTCGAGCGAACGGACCAGGCCGGCGTGGGCGCGGGCGGCGATGCGGGCCACGACGCCGTCGGCGCCGTCGAAATAGCGGTAGACCAGCTTGCGGTCGCAGCCGGCCTCGGCGGCGAGGGTCTGGACGTTGAGGCCGGGGAAGCCGTCGCGCAGCAGGATGCGCTCGCCAGCCTCGACGATCAGGGCCTCGGTGGCGGCGCGGTCGCGCAGGCGCGCGGGGGCAGGCGATTCGGCCATGCGGACAGGATGTAGGGTCCAGGTTCCAGGGTCTAGGGGCTAGGGGCTAGGGGCTAGGGGCTAGGGGGAGGCGGTGTCGGGCGGCCGAGCCGAACAGAGGCGGAGCCCGAGCCCCTAGACCCTGGAACCTAGAACCTGTCGGAGAAGGTAGCGGCCCGGCCTGCGTCGGGGGGGCGTGGCAGAGGCCGGGCCGCTGGTGGACTAGTCGAGCGCGCA
>NZ_CALMZS010000070.1 GCF_937870815.1 uncultured Brevundimonas sp. | reverse complement strand
CTTCCATCTTCGACATCTGCTCTCCTTACACGAGAGCTGTCCCTGTTTTCCTTGTCTCAGTTCCGGGGGTCACTCCACGCCAATCTCCGGACGGAAAGTGGTGTGTGTCCCTACTTGACCCTACTTGACCGTTCCCTCACCAGCGCCGGCCGCCGTCCTGCCAATAGACCCGCTCGCGGCCATAGCGGTAGTCGCGGTTGTAGCCGCCGAAGCCGTAGCCGCACGGGTCGTCCTCGGCCGACAGCTGACGGCCGATCAGATAGCCGGCCGCGGCCCCGATGGCGGCCCCGGCCTCGCGGTCGTCCTTGCCGGCCACGGCCGCGCCTATGGCCCCGCCCAGCACGGCCCCGGCCGCCATGGCGCGGTTGCGGTTCTCGGCATAGTCGCGCTCGCAGGCCGAGGCGTAGTTGTCGGTGGTGGCGCAGCCGGCCATCACGAGGCCGCAGGCGCCCAGCGCCGTCATGGTCAACAGGTGGTGCATCGCGTCTCTCCCTCAGCCCCGCTCCGGAAAGAACACCCGGCCGCGCGGAGGCGTTCCCGGGCGGGGCGGCTCCGCGGGGCGGCTGCCCGCCTTCCGCCCGGGTGGCGACCTGGGCTGGTTCATCTCAAAGACCACGAAGAAGGCGGGAAGGACACGACGGGAGCGAGGCACCGGCCCCGCCCTTCACCCCCTCCCCCGAAACCGCTATCAGCCGGACATGACCCTCCCCCACCCCCTCGGCGGCCTCGGAGAGATCGCCGGCGACTACGACCTCCTGCTCTGCGACGTCTGGGGAGTGATCCACAACGGCCGCGAGAATTTCCCCGCCGCCTGCGAGGCCCTGACCCGCTTCAACCAGCAGGGCGGCCACGTCGTGCTGATCTCCAACTCGCCCCGGCCGGCCTCCGACGTGGTGGCCCAGCTGGACCGGCTCGACGTGCCGCGCGCCAGCTGGAAGGCCTTCGTCACCTCCGGCGACGCCACCCGCGCCGAACTGGCCCGGCGCGCCCCCGGCCCGGCCTGGGTGATCGGCCCCGAACGCGACTGGCCGCTCTACCAGGGGCTCGGCCTCGACAGCGCCCACGGCGCCGCCGACGCGGCCTTCATCTCGGTGACCGGCCCGGTCGACGACGAGACCGAGACGCCCGAGGACTATCGCGAACGCCTCGCCGGCGGGGTCGCACGCGACCTCGAACTGATCTGCGCCAACCCCGACCGGGTGGTCCAGCGCGGCGACCGGCTGATCTACTGCGGCGGCGCCCTGGCCGACCTCTACGCGAGCCTCGGCGGCCGCGTCACCATGGCCGGCAAGCCGTTCGGGCCGATCTACCAGCTGGCCGTGAGCGAGGGCGAGCGGCTGCTCGGGCGGCCGGTCAACCGGGCCCGGGTGCTCTGCATCGGCGACGGGGTGGCCACCGACGTGCTCGGCGCCAACCGGCAGGGGCTCGACTGCCTGTTCATCGCCAGGGGCATCCACGGCGACGCCGCGCGCGGTCCCGACGGCCGTCTCGATCCGGCCCGGGCCGCCGGCCTGCTCAGGGCGGAGACCACCTACGCCCGCTACGCCATGCTCGATCTGACGTGGTGAGGGGCTGCAAATCAGGCTAAGCCCCCGCCATGAAACTGGTCACTGCACATCCCTCGGGCGGCTATATCCTCGAGGAGCTCCATCCCGGCATGACCGCCGAAAAGGTCATCCACGTCTCGGACGAGCGCATCCGCCTGTTCGCCGAGGCCTCCGACGACTTCAACCCGGTCCACCTCGACGAGGCCTTCGCCGCCAGGACCGCCTATCGCGGCCGCATCGCCCACGGCCTGCTGTCGGCCTCGTTCGGCTCGGCCGTGGTCGGCACCATCCTGCCCGGGGCCGGGGCCATCTACATCTCCCAGACCCTCGGCTTTCACCTGCCGGTCCGGCCCGGCGACGACGTCCTGGTTCGCGTCAGCGTCGTCTCGGTCGATCAGGAAAGCGCCCGGGTCGAGCTCAATTGCGGCGGCTATGTCGACGGCAAGCTGGTCATGGACGGCGTCGCCCTGGTCCGCGTGCCCCGCCGGCGGCGGCCGGCGAAGGCCTGACTTGGTCCGGATCGTCACCGACTGGCGCGGCCTGCCCGGCGACCTCAAGGGGGCGGCGGTCGCCATCGGCGCCTTCGACGGCGTCCACCGCGGCCACCAGGCCGTCATCGGGCGGACCCGCGAGGCCGCCCGCGCGCTCGGCGCGCCCCTCGGCGTGGTCAGTTTCGACCCTCATCCGCGCCGCTGGTTCCAGCCCGACGCCGCCCCCTTCCGCCTGATGACCCCGGCCCAGATGGCCCGGGCCCTGGAGCCGCTGGGCGTCGACCGCCTCTATCTGCTGCCCTTCGACGCCGAGATGGCGGCCATGTCCGACGAGGGCTTCGCCCGCGACGTGCTGGCGGCCGGCCTCGGCGTCCGCCACGCCGCCGTCGGCTTCGACTTCACCTACGGCAAGGGCCGCACCGGCTCGCCCGAGGGCCTGAGCCGCCAGGGCGGGGCGCTCGGCTTCGGCGTCACCGTCTGCGCCCGGGTCGACGACCCCGACGGGCTCAAGCTGTCCTCCTCCGCGGTGCGCGAGGCGGTCCACGCCGGCGACATGGCCCGCGCCGCCGCCATCCTCGGCCGCCCCTTCGCCATCGAGGGCGAGGTCGTCCACGGCGACAAGCGCGGCCGCGCCATCGGCGTGCCGACCGCCAATGTCCGCCTCGGCGACTATATGCGCCCGGCCTATGGAATCTATGCGGTCCGGACCCGCCTGGCCGACGGCCGCACGCTGGACGGCGTCGCCAGCCTCGGCGTCCGCCCGATGTTCGCCGTCGACGAGCCGCTGCTCGAGGTCTGGCTGTTCGACTTCGACGGCGACCTCTACGGCCAGACCATCGAGACCGGCCTGATCGCCTTCCTCCGCGGCGAGGAGACCTTCGCCGACCTCGACGCCCTCAAACGCCAGATCGACGCCGACGCCGCGGCGGCCCGACGGATTCTCAGTCGTCGCGAGGACCAACCCAGGTGACGTCGCCGAACGCGTCGGTCACCGCCTTGACCAGCGGCGGAATCAAATCCCCACGGATCGTCAGGGACGACCCGGCCCTGGTCATCACCAGCTTCGGCTCGGCGCCGGAGTTCTCGAACACGTCGACGCGGTCCGCCTCGGCGAGGAACCACGAAAACTGTTCGAACGAGCGACTCCAGCGGGCCCGTATACGGTCCTCAGGAACGTCGTGCCCGCCCTTCATCACCCGAATCCGCACCCGCTCGACGTTGAGATCGGGGTCGGGGAGGAAGACGAAGATCATCCGGATGTCGAACCCGTACGCCTTCGCCTCACGCACGAGCGCCCGGTATTTGTCGGTGGAAAGCACGGTCTCCACGCCGACAGTCTGGTGGGCGTGCACCGAGGCGTACAACCACGCCTCGATCCGCTTCACCGCTTCAAGATTGGCGTCCGGCAGGCCCAATCCTTCCTGCGCTTCGATGCGCCGGGAGAGTTCGTCGGGATTGATGATCCAGATCGACCCCGCCGGCTCCTCGGCCGAGAGCATCGAGTAGATGGTGCTCTTGTCCGAACCGTTCGGCCCCGCGACGATCCAGAGCGTCGGTCGCCTACTTGGCTTTTCGGACACCGGACGGCGCTCCGAGGAGGGCCTTGTTCTCGCGCCGCGCCGCCGCCACGTTCCGGCTGAACACGTACAGCAGGTCCTCTGCGAAGGTCGGGCTGTTGGCGTCGATAGATCGAATGGTGACCTTTTCGCCATTGGCCGCCGTGACCCGCTTGGAGGTCACGCCCTTGGGCTTCCTGCCGGGACGGCTCGAGCCGGGAACGCGCTGGACGATGATGTCGGTCATGGGTTCGAATATCCGCCCGGCCAGGGGGCTTGGCAAGGGTTCGGCTGGCGCCCCGACGAGCCGCCTGCTAGACCGCTCGCACCATGACCGTCCGCGTGTTTCGCCCGATCTCGATCAGCCGCCCGGCGTAGCGCCGCAGGGCCCAGGCCCCGCGCTCGCCGGGATTCTCCCGACCTCCACGCGAACGATCAACACGACGAGACGAGACTTGATGGCCGACGCCGGCGACACCCCTGCTTCCTCGCGCGACTATCGCGAGACCGTCTTCCTGCCGGAGACGCCCTTCCCCATGCGCGGCGGCCTGCCCCAGAAGGAGCCGCAGATCCTCGAACAGTGGGGCGACCTCTACGGCGCCCTGCGCAAGCAGCGCCAGGCCGAGGGCGCGCCCCTCTATGTCCTCCACGACGGCCCGCCCTACGCCAACGGCGACATCCACATCGGCCACGCCCTCAACAAGACGTTGAAGGATTTCGTGGTCCGCAGCCGCTTCCTGCTCGGCCATGACGTCGACTATGTCCCCGGCTGGGACTGCCACGGCCTGCCGATCGAGTGGAAGATCGAGGAGCGCTACCGCAGCCAGGGCAGGCGCAAGGACGAGGTCTCCAAGGCCGAGTTCCGCCAGGCCTGCCGCGAATACGCCGCCGGCTGGATCGACGTGCAGCGCGACCAGTTCAAGCGCCTCGGCGTCCTCGGCGACTGGGACCATCGCTACGCCACCATGGACTTCCCGACCGAGGCGGCCATCGTCGCCGAATTCCACAAGTTCAAGAACTCGGGCCAGCTCTACCGCGGCTCCAAGCCGGTCATGTGGTCGCCGGTCGAGCGCACCGCCCTGGCCGACGCCGAGATCGAATACCACGACCACGTCAGCCCGACCGTCTGGGTCAAATTCCCCGTGGTGGCCGCCACCGACGATCATCCCGACGACCTGCTGGCCTTCCGCCACGCCAACCCCGCCGTGGTCATCTGGACCACCACGCCGTGGACCATCCCGGCCAACCGCGCCATCAGCTACGGTCCCGAGATCGCCTACGGCCTCTATGAGGTCACGGCCATGGAGACCGGGCTGGAGTTCGAACCCTGGGCCAGGCCGGGCGACCGGCTGATCCTCGCCGACAAGCTGGCCGAGGAGGTCTTGAAGGTCGCGAAGATCGCCGCCTGGACCCGCGTCGACGACCTCAACCCCTCGGGCCTGGAGTGCGCCCACCCGCTGGCGGCGCTGTCGTCGGGCTACGGCTATTCCGTGCCCCTGCTGGCCGGCGACCACGTCACTGACGACGCCGGCACGGGCTTCGTCCACACCGCCCCCGGCCACGGCGCCGACGACTTCGAGGTCTGGAAGGCCCACGGCCATCACGAGGTGCCCGACACCGTCGATCCCGACGGCGCCTACTACCCGCACGTCCCCCTCTTCGCCGGGCTCAAGGTCATCGAGACCGAGGGCAGGAAGACCGGAAGGTTCGGCCCCGCCAACGGCGCGGTGATGGAGAAGCTGATCGAGGCCGGAACCCTGCTGGCGCGCGGCCGGCTGGAGCATTCCTATCCGCACAGCTGGCGCTCCAAGGCGCCGGTGATCTTCCGCAACACGCCGCAGTGGTTCATCCGCATGGACAAGCCGCTGGACGACGACGGCACGCTACGCGAGCGCGCCCTGTCGGCCATCGACGCCACCGCCTTCCATCCGGCCGCGGGCAAGAACCGCATCCGCGCCATGGTCGAGGGCCGCCCCGACTGGCTGATCAGCCGCCAGCGCGCCTGGGGCACGCCCCTGGCCATGTTCGTGGACAAGGAGACCGGCCAGCCGTTGCACGACCCCGAGGTCGACGCCCGCATCCTCGCCGCCATCCGCGACGGCGGCGCCGACGCCTGGTTCGACCGTCCCGACGCCGACTTCCTCGGGGCCCACGATCCGCAGCGCTATGAAAAGGTCGAGGA
>NZ_CALMZS010000069.1 GCF_937870815.1 uncultured Brevundimonas sp. | reverse complement strand
GCCGTGTTCGCCCTGCTGGCGACCATCTGGCTTGTGTCCATGACCCTGCGCCATCCAGGCAGGCGGAACGCGACCCCATGAACGGTTTCATCGACGGCGGTCGCATGTCACCTGGCTTGATCCGGACCTCTCCGAACCCTTAACGGAACCCGCCGATCCAGCCCGCCACCTGATCGTGTGAACCCGCCGCCGCGAGTTCAAGTCCGACCTTGCCGAGGATGGCCAGATGCGGACTGGCGGTGTCCGGATGGCTCGACAGCTCCATGCAGATTGACAGCACCGCCTCATGCAGTTCTCCCTTCTGACACAGGGCCAATGCCCTCGCCTTGGCTTCGTCGACATGCGTATTGGCCCCGACCGACAAAGCCTCGCGCGTTGGCACGACGGCTTTCCCGGGCCTGACGAGGTGGCTTGCCCACAACTCCAGGGCTGCGCGCTTTTCCGGCACATAGGTGTGGCGGTCATAGACGCTAGTGACTGCCGCCCCTTCGTTGGGCGTATGTCCGAGCACCAGCCCGACCACGAAGCGGCTGACGCCGTAGCGCCCCGTGAGCGTCGTCGCGCCGGACCGCCTGATGTCATGGGGTGAGCCCACCGCCAGTTTTCTGCGTGTACAGGTCCGCGCGAAAGCGCGGGTTATCGCGTGCGGATCCAGGTGTTGGCCGGGAGATCTCTCGGACGGGAAGAGGTAGGGACTGCCCGGATCAAGCGCCCAGGCCACCTCCAGGATCTCGAGTGCATCGGCCCCGAGGGGTACGACATGCTGGTGTCTGGCCTTGGCCCGCTCGGACGGGATCGTCCAGATTTTCGCGGCGCGGTCGAACTCGGTCTTGAGGGCCCCGGCGACCTCGGTGCGGCGGGTCAGCGTCAGCATCAACAGCTGGATCGCCAGTCCCATGACCGGTTCCAGGCGAGCATGGACTCCGGCCGTCTTTTCACCCGGGGCGCGTGGCACCGATGCCTCCGACGCCGCGTCCCAGAGCGTTCTCAAGGCCGCGTCGTCAAACATGCGTTCACGAGGAGTCAGCGCGAGCGGCCGGGCCAGACCGAGCGCGGGATTGGCCTCGATCCGCTCTTCGAGCACCGCGAAGCCCAGAACCGCGTGAAGAAGGGAGCCGATGGACGCCACGCTGGCGGCCGCCATGCCGGTCTCGGTCACCAGTGTCCGCATGAATATCTTGACGTCCGCGCGCCGGATCTCCGTGAACGGTCGAGCGCCCAGACGTGGCTGGATGTGGTTGCGCCAGGTCTGGCGTTCGTTGTTGAGGGTGACGTCTCGCTTGGGCCGGCGACGCCCCCCGTGAAGCCCCACCGTCGCCGCCTGCCAATAGGCCTCGGCCAGCTCATCAAGGGTTTCGCCTGTTCGCGCCCGTTCGCGAGCCGCGGTCATCTCCGCGACGGGATCGCCTCCGTCGACGACCGATATCCGCAATGCGGCGGCCTTCGATCGGGCCTTGGCGAGCGACAGATCCGGATAGGCCCCGAGGCAGAGACGGCGGCGCGCGCCGTTGGTGGCGACATAGCGGAATTCGAACTGCTTCAGCCCGGTTGGGAAGACACGAACGCCGAGCCCGCGACTGTCGCCGACGGACATCTCATAGACCTTGTCAGCGGGTTTCAGGGCCGCGATCTGGCGGTCCGTGCTAAGTTGAAGGCGGGCCACCACGCGCTCTCCTCGCGCCTGCGCTGCAAATCAAACGCCACCCAGACTAGCATTTTCTGGGGCACCGGTGGGGCAGACGATGCAGAATTTCGCGAAAAAGCAAGAAAAACGCTGAAAAATTAAATCATCATTTTTCTGAGACTTATCGAGTTATGCACAGCCGTGAAATGTCCTGAAATTGCCTTTGAGGCGCTTCACACCGAGGGGGTCACAGGTTCAATCCCTGTCGCATCCACCACTTCTTTCAATAGTTTAATGGTGCTGATCCACTAATGTTGAAATGACCCGCCACCAAATAGCTACCCGGCCCGGGGCCATTCGATGTCCACTCGTCGCCTGAAAACCGACCTTGGGGCCTTGTCGGCCCAGAGATCCGCTTCCGATCGAGACTGTGTGAATACACCGACTGTCAGAGCAAACTACCATATCCTGTCGGCAGCAGGTGGGCAGGAGCCGCTTTGTTCAGGGTGCAGATCGCCGGCAGCCAGGGTCGGTGATGACGAACCGGGAGCGCCTTGAAACCGATGCGGCCGGTCAGGCCCCGGCGACGAAGATGTTGGCGGTCAGACGCCCGCGCGCGGGATCGCCGCTCAGAGCCAGTTCCGGGGGGATCGTCCCGGAATGGAGTAGGCAGCCGCGATAGATCGCGATGCGATCCTGTTTGCTTTCGACCTCCCCGATCTGTTCGTAGTGCTTGTTGGAACCACACACATAGCCGCCCGCTTCGGCGTTTTCGCGCCGCGCGGTCTCGACATAGCGATCAAGATCGCCCGGGCCGACCTCTTCCACGTTCGTTGCGCGGTGGCGATAGAAGGCGGTTCCGGAGGCGGGCGTGTCGCTCAAATAATGAAGGATCGCCAGATAATTCGGATCGACGGAATCGAAATGCGGCGCGCGCTGGGCGGGCGCGAGCGTTTCCGGCGGCGCCGTTACAAGGGAAAAACTGGCCTCGGACAGGGTGAAGGAATCGAAGCCGAAGGCCCCGCCGATGAACGGCGCCAAGCTCTCCAGAGTGCGCTCGACATAGGCGAAGGCGTCACCGTCGGCGGGGCCGAGCATGCGGCGCAGGCCCGGATACAAATTGTCCCTGGCCTTCGGGAAGGGCGCCAGGCTCGCGGCGAGCCGCACGATCTCCCGCGCCGCGCCCGTGGCGTCGTCGATGACGACGACGGGGCTTCGCGCGGCGCCGAGGCGGAGGAGTTTGGGCGTCATGGACACATGCGATAGAGCAACCGGCACGGTTTCGGCAGCGCGCAAGACAAGAGGGAGGAAGCCGGTGAAGGCTTCCTCCCCAAGGAGGTCATCAGTGAAAGCGCGAGAGTTGGAATGCGCAACTACTTTCGCGGCTTACCACTTGTAGCGGAGGCCGATCTGGTAGGTCCGGGCATAGCCAATCGTGCCGTTCTCGATCAAGGGCCGGGTCGGGCCGCAGCAGCCCGCGCCCCAGGTGGAGTAGTTGCGGTTGACGCTGTCGAACACGTTGAAGATCTCGGCGTCGATCTTTATTTCCTGCCCGCCCCAGGGCCGGAAGGTCTTGGACAGACGCAGGTCGAGGTTTTGGAAGTTTATACCATCCGGCTGGTGGACGCCCGCTTCGTTGAACGTGAAGCAGCCGCAGCCTGGAGCCCCAGCAGGCTCGGTAAAGTCGACTTCGCCGAAGCCCGGGCCGGACGAAAGCGTAAGAACGCCCGAGAGCTGGAAGTCCCAGGGCAGATCGACGATGCCGGTGCTGACGAAACGCCATTTCTCGAGCCCGGCCACATCCTGCCAGCCGAATGCGTCCTGCCTGCCGGCGTTGAACATCTCGGCGGCGCCGAAATCCCTGCCTTGATTCGATCGAGCCTCGGACACCGTCAACGTGCCCGTCACGCCCCAGCCGGAATCTTCCGAATAGGGCTTGTCCGCGGTGAGATAGAGGGCCGTATATTTGTATTCGCCTTCGCTCGAGCCGATATTGACCCGGCCCGTATAGCCGGCCGGCCTGTCGGAGGCCGGGAAGTTGTCCCGGACAAACGCGTCGCCGGCGTCGGTGTAATTGCCGTTCGCCTGGCGGTTGCCGCGCACGTAGATGAAGGCGTCGTATGAGCGATTGTGGGCGATGGTCGCCGCCGTTTGCCAATCGCCGAAACGTTGGCGGATGCCGATGTTGAACTGGTCTGTATACGGAACCTTGGCGTCGTTATTGATCACCCAGATGTCGCCTCTGATGTCGGGCGAAATGGCCGCGCGCAGCGCATCTGCGTCGCGATAGGCTTCGTTCCATTGAAGGTGGCTATCATTCAAGGGGTCGCACGCCGGCAAGCCTTGGCCCTCCATGGGCCCGTTGCAGAAATTAATCGTCGGGATCTGCTGCGCGTTGATGATGGTCTCGAGCGCCGCCGTGTAGAAGATATTCCGGTCATAGTAGCGCCCCGCGCCGGCGAACAGCACGGTGCTGCGATCACCGTTAACGTCATAGGACACGCCGATCCGCGGCTGGAACGCGCCGGTAAACGGATCGCGCCTGCTGCCGTCGGTGATGTAGTCCTCCGGATCGATGCCGGCGGCCTGCCAGTTCGTGTAGCCGCGAAGCGCCGTCGCGATGAGGGCCGGGGTCACATAATCGTTGTTGAACGCGTTGTCTTCGTAGTCCCAGCGCAGGCCGTAGTTGATCGTCCAGTGGTCGTCGACCGTCCAGTCGTCCTGGATGAAGAAGCCGTATTGATTGTCGGTCGCCGTGATGGGGTCCGGCGTCCGCGTCGAAATGATCGCGCGCGTCGGAATTGACGTGTCAAAATCAGTGAACGGGGTCCAACCGTCGTTGTCGTTGTCGTAGGCGTCGAAGAAGTATCGGCCGTTGGCCGCGTTGTTTTCTTCCCGGCCCAGCACGGCCCGATTGTAGCGGAAGCCGGCCTTGATGACGTGATCCTGGACCCCGGTGTAGGTGAAAGTCTCCTTGAACGTCGTGTGCTCGTTCGTGTTCGCCTGCGTGAAGAAATGGGCGCCGGCGACGAGGATGTTGGCGCCGTCGGTTCTCTGCAGGTTGAACTCCGGGCCCGACGTAACCGTGGGCGTGCCCGTCTCGTTGGTGAAGCGGCTGAGCGAAACCTCGTTCAACCAATTGTCGCCGCGGTGCGACCAATCCGCCGTGATGGTTTCGCTTTGGGTGGCGACGTTGCGGGCGTGGGAACTCACTTCGACGTTCCCGAAATCGCGGATGTCCGTTTCTTGGCGACTGAAGTAGCTCAGATTGACCGTGTCGTCGTCGCTCGCGAACCAGGTCAGCTTGGCGAAATAATTATCCAGCTCGAAATTGCCCAGCGCGGTGCCATTTTCAGCCAGGTAGCTGGCGGGAACGCGCGGATCGGTGAGGTTGATCGTGGCTCCCGGGTATTGCGAGCGCGTGGCTTCGTAATCGGCGAAGAAATGCAGGACGCCCCGGATGATCGGCCCGCCGACATTGACGCCGTACTGACTGCGCTCGAAGTCCGGCTTGGGATTGGCGCGGTCGAAAAACGGCTGCCCGAACCATGCCTGCGGAATGTAGGTGGCGTAGGCGGCGCCATGGAATTCGTCGCCGCCCGTGCGCGTCACGGCGCTGATGATCGCCGAGCCGGCCTGTTCGTACTCGGCCTTGAAGTTCTGCGTCTGGACCTGGAATTCCTGGATCGCCGACTGCGGGAACGGGTTGCCTTGCGAGAACGACTGGCCGGCGACGCCGTTGCCGCCGACCTGGTCCTTGTTGCTGACGCCGTCAACGAAGACGTTGATGTTCTGCGACGAGACGCCTCCCGCCTGGAGCCGCTTGTTGTTCGTGGTGAAGTCGTTCGTCACCGTCACGCCCGGCGCGAGCGCGGCGCCGTCGAGGAAGTTGCGCGACACGGTCGGCAGCACTTCGAGCTGCAGCGGCGTGACGTTGGTGCTGACCGTCGCGGTGCGCACCTCGCGGGGGCGCGCGCCGATGGCGATTACGTCTTCGAGGGTCCCGGACACGAAATCCACGGTGACGGTTTCGCCGACGGCCAGGGTCACGGTTTCCGGCGCCTCCGAACCCACCTGGACCGTGTAGGTGCTGGGACGCAGGCCCGTGATCACATAACGGCCGTCCGCGCCAATGGTCGCCCTGCTGCGCTGGCCCGTGACCGTGTCGGTGAAGATTACGGCCTCCCCGACGGCGCCCTGGGTCCGGCCCTGGATCGAACCGGTCACCTGCGCATAGGCCGTTCCCCCGAAGCTCAGAGCGGCCAGCATCGCAGCCGCCGAAACGCCAAACGCGAGCCCGCGACGGTTTGCACTGGATTTCTTCATCTTCTAGCCCCCCTGCTCCGTAATGTAACCGGTTACATTAACCGGAGACATCATAGGTGCGTTTCCTGAATCTTGACGTTAGCCGTCTTATTTTTGACGTTTAGGCATTGTCTGAACTGCCCCTCGCTTGTCAACATTCTTTATTGTCGGCGGTGTCGGCCTCGACGCATTCTGTAACCGGAAAACCACGAATCCGTGAGATAAGCCGGGTGTCGCCGCCTCGGCGGCAGCCTTGGGCGGCGGTTCAGGCGGACGCGCCGGCGAAGCTTGGCGCCCGGCAGTTTCGCGCGATGAAATCCGCGTGCGTCGGCATGGCGCCGACGCAATCGGCGATCACCTCTTCGATGTCGCGCAGGAACGCCGTCACCTGCGCCTCGGTGAGCATGTCGACCATCGGATCATGGCGCATCGCCAGCCCCTGCCCGAGCAGCACCTGCACCCAGCTCTCCTCGCGAAACAGCTCCGCCTTGCCGTGGACGAAGAAGCGCGCGGACGAACCGAACAGCTCCAGCCGTTCGGTGAGGCTGTCGGGGATGTCCATGTGCTTGAGGTAGGCCCAGAACGGCGTGTCCTCCCGGTTGGTCACCTTATAGTGCGCGATGATGAAGTCGCGCACGTCGCGGTATTCGAAGTCGGTCTGGCGATTGTATTCAGCGACGTCCGCCGCGTTGAACCCACGCCCCGGGAACAATGCGATCAGGCGCAGAATCCCCGTTTGGATGAGGTGGATGCTGGTCGATTCCAGCGGCTCCAGGAATCCGCTTGAGAGGCCGATGGCGACCACGTTCTTTTCCCATGCCTTGTGGCGCTTGCCGGGCGCGAACCGCACCGGGCGCGGATCGGCGAGAGCCTTGCCGTCAAGATTGTTCAGGAGCACCGAAGCGGCTTCGTCGTCGCTGACATGGGCGCTTGAATAGACATAGCCGTTGCCGATGCGGTGCTGGAGGGGAATGCGCCACTGCCAGCCGAATTCCCGCGCCGTCGAACGCGTATAGGGGGTAAGCTCGGGTGCATTTTCGCACGGCACGGCCAGGGCGCGATCACACAACAGCCACTGGCTCCAGTTTTCGTAGCCGACGCCGAGGGCCTGGCCGATCAACAAGCCCCGCATGCCCGAACAATCGACGAACAGGTCGCCGTCCACCTCACGGCCGTCAGCGAGCACGACGCGGTCCACGAACCCGTTGTCCGGTCGCAGCCTCGTCTCGACAATGCGGCCCTCTATGCGGGTGACGCCGCGCGCTTCGGACTGGCGGCGCAAATAGGCCGCATAGAGCGAAGCGTCGAAATGATAGGCGTAGTCGATGTCGGCCAGCGGCGAGCCGGGCGTGCCGTGCTCGGGCATGGCGACGCGGTTCATGCGCGCGGCCAGGCAATTGACCGCATAGTGATCAAAATGCTTGACCGCGCCCTTCTCCGCCATCTTGAGCCAGAGTTGATGCGGGTGGAGCCACATCAGATCCTGGCCGATCTTGCCGAAACCGTGAATGTAGGAATGGCCCGGCTCGCGCCAGTCGACGAACTGGATGCCGAGCTTGATGGTCGCCTGTGTGGCGCGCATCATCTCATACTGATCGATGCCCGCGAGTGCGTTGTAGGTTCTGATGGCGGGGATCGTGGCTTCCCCGACCCCGATAATGCCGATCTCCTCGGACTCGATCAGGCGGAACTCATAGCCGCTGATGAACAATTTCGAGAGCAGCGCCGCCGTCATCCATCCGGCGGTGCCGCCGCCGATGATCGTGATCGTCTTGAGCGGCGCATTGGGATTGGCCGCTCCGGTCGCGTTCGATTGCGTTTTCATATCCCGCCCTGTTTGCGGCGCGGCGCCTCGCCCCGGCCGCGACGCAGCCTAGTCGGCCGACTTGGCGCGGCACAAGACGGCGCCCGGACAATATCCTGGCCGATGAGCGAAAGGCGCCGCTTGGCGCATGGAACCGGTTACTTCAGGGAAACTTGGCGGGACGCTTACCGGCGGGATTGAACATGTACGCCGTGTCACACCCAACGAAAATGGCCGCCCTGCTCGCCTTGCTACATTGACGGCGAGACGACGCCGCGCATCGCGATGCCGTTCTCCGACATCTTCCGCGGCGACAAGGCGCCCTTCACCGGCGATCTCGTCGGCCATGCCCTGGGCGGCTATTATGCGTCACCGAGGGGGTCACAGGTTCAATCCCTGTCGCATCCACCATTTCCTCCCTGAAAACCCGGACTGGCCGATCCCGCCGCGGGGAATTCGGCCGGGCACCGCCTTAAGACTGCCTTAAGGTTGGGAGCGTGGCTCTGGCGGAAAATCGCGGGGGGAAGGCGGATGAAATTCGGAATGGTCGCGGTCGGACTTGCGCTGATCGCCGCGGCGGGGCCTCGCCCGGCCCTGGCCGAGGACCGCGCCCCGGCCCCACCGGCCGCGCCGGCCGAATCCCCCTGGACCGTGTCCGGCAGCCTGCGGGTCCGGGCCGAATCCCTCGCGGGCCAGTTCCGTCCCCGCCTCGCCGAACACGACGACGTCCTGTTCACGCGGGCGATCCTGGCCCTGGGCTATGACGCCGGCCGGGTTCGATTCGGGGCCGAACTGTTCGATTCGAGGGCGTTCGGACAGGATTCCCGCTCGTCGGTCGGCACCAGCGAGGTCAATGCGCTGGAGCTGGTCCAGGCCTATGCCGAGGTCGACCTGGACGAAGGTGGCGCCAGCACCCTGCAACTGGGCCGGATGACCATGGACCTGGGCTCCAAACGGCTGGTCTCGCGGCAGAATTTCCGGAACACCACCAACGCCTATACGGGCGTCCGGCTCCAGACCGCCCTGGCCGGCGGGGGACTGACCGCCTTCTGGGTCCTGCCCCACTACCGGCTGCCCGACGACCGGCCGGGAGTGGAGGACCATGCCGTCGAATGGGACCGCGAAAGCACCGACCTGCAGCTGTTCGGCGCCTCGTGGGTGCGCGCCGTCGGCGACCGGGCCGCGACCCTTGAGCTGTATGGCTACGGCCTGCTGGAGCGGGATGACGCGGCCCTGCAGACCCGGAACCGGCGGCTGTTCACGCCCGGCTTCCGCTGGCGCCGCCCGCCCCGCGCCGGCCGCATGGATTTCGAACTCGAGGCCGCCGGCCAGGTCGGCTCCGCCCGACGCACCGCCGCCGTCGCCGACACCCGGGATCTGGACGTGGCCGCCTGGTTCATCCATGCCGAGCTCGGTCGGACCCTCGACCACGCCTGGAAGCCCCGGCTGGCGGCCCACTACGACCAGGCCAGCGGCGACCGGGGCGGCGACCGCTACACCCGCTTCGACCCCCTGTTCGGCGCCCGCCGCTTCGAATTCGGGCCCGCCGGCCTCTATGGCCCCATCTCGCGCCAGAACCTCCGGTCGCCCGGCGTGCGGGTGGAGATCCGGCCCTCCTCCAGGTTCGAGGCCATGGCCATGTACCGCGGGCTCTGGCTTGACAGTCCGACCGACGCCCCGGGACTGACCGGCGTCGCCGATCCTTCGGGCCGTTCGGGCCGCTTCGCGGGGCAGCAGCTGGAGACGCGCGCGCGATACGCGCTGGATCCGGACCGGGTCTGGCTGGAGGTCGGGGCGGCCCGCCTGTTCAAGGGCAGGCACCTGGGCGAGGCCCCCAACGCGCCCGACACGGGCGACACCGTCTTCGGCTATGCCGATGTCACCGTCTCATTCTGATCCCGGAGCCCGCGCGTGTTGGTGACGATCGGCCTTCTGCTGGCCCTCAGCTTCCTGGTCTCCCTGCTGGGGCTGGCCTTCCTGATCTGGGCGGTGAGCAACCGTCAGATGGAGCTGCATCAGGGGCAGGCCTATACGGTGTTCGTCCCGGGCGAGGCCGGCCAGGCGGACGACGCCACCATGGCCGGAGCCGACGCCCAGGCCGCGGGCCCGCACCACTATGACGCCGTCCGGGCGGGCATCGACGCGGTGTCCCGGCGTCCGGTCCTGATCCTGCTGGCCAGCGGCGTCGTCTGGCTGGCGCTGGGCTCCGTGTTCGGCGTCATGGCCTCGCTGAAACTGCACTGGCCGGACTGGCTGTCGGCCTATGAGCCCCTGACCTTCGGCCGGGTCCGCACCCTGCATCTCAACCTGGTGACCTACGGCTGGCTTTCGCTGACCGGCATCGGCGTGGCCCTGTGGGTCGCGCCGCGCATCTTCCACACCGCGCTGCGCCACCCGCGCCTTCCGATCCTGGGCGCCGCGCTCTGGAACATCGCCCTGGCCGCCGGGGCCGCGGCCATCGCCTCGGGCTGGACCGACGGCGAGGAATGGCTGGAGATCCCCTGGCAGATCGACATCCTGCTGGCCGCCGCCGGGGCCTGTTTCGTCCTGCCCCTGCTGCGAACGGCGCTGAACCGCAACGTCGGCCACATCTATGTGACCGGCTGGTACTATCTGGGCGCCCTGTGCTGGTTCCCCGTCCTGTTCTTCATCGCCAACCTCCCGGGCCTGCACAGCGGCGTGCAGGAGGCCACCGTGAACTGGTGGTTCGCCCACAATGTCCTGGGTCTGTGGCTCACCCCCCTGGGGGTCGGCGCGGCCTATTATTTCATTCCCAAGATCATCGGCAAGCCGATCTATTCCTACAGCCTGTCGCTGCTCGGCTTCTGGGGCCTGGCCCTGTTCTACAGCCAGGTCGGCATCCACCATCTGATCGGCGGCCCGGTCCCCACCTGGGTCGTCACCCTGTCCATCGTCCACAGCGTGATGATGTTCGTCCCGGTGATCGCCGTGGCCGTCAACCAGCACGTCACCGTCGCGCGCAATCTGTGGGTGCTCAAGACCTCGGTGCCCCTGAGGTTCATCTCCCTGGGCGCGCTGATGTACACGGCGGCCTCCTTCCAGGGGTCGATCGAGGCGCTGCGCAGCGTCAACACCGTGACCCACTTCACGCAATACACCGTCGGCCACGCCCATCTCGGCGCCTATGGCTTCGTGTCCTTCGTCCTGTTCGGCGCCGTCTATCACACCCTGCCGCGGCTGACCGGGCGGGCCTGGCCCTGGCCCCGGATGATCGCCGTCCACTTCTGGCTCGTCGTCGCCGGCTTCGCCGTCTACTTCGTCTCCCTGACCGCAGGCGGCCTTCTCCAGGGCCTGGCGATGCTCGATGCGACCCGTCCGTTCGCCGACAGCGTGACGGTGCTAAAACCCTATCTCGAAGCACGTTCCGCAGGAGGAATCCTGATGACCCTGGGCCATCTGATCTTCGCCGCCCACTTCCTGGCGGTGGTCGCCCGAGGGCGGGCGCCGTCGTCCGCCGCGGAGGCCTCGGCCCGCGACACCATTCCGGCGACCGCGGCATGAACCGCGTCATTCCCCTGGGCGTCCTCGCCCTCGCCATCCTGGCCTTCGCCACCCTGCTGCTGGTGATCCTGCCGGGGAGCCAGATCCGGGCCGAGGCCCCCACCCCGGGCCTCGAGGCCTATACGGAGGCGGAACTGCGCGGTCGCGACATCTATGTGTCGCAGGGCTGCATGTACTGTCACAGCCAGCAGCCCCGGTCCCTGGACCAGGCCCCGGACGCCGAGCGCGGCTGGGGGCGGGCCTCCGTGGCGTCGGACTATTTCTACGACCAGCCCCATCAGCTGGGCACCATGCGGACCGGGCCGGACCTCCAGAACGTCGGCGCCCGGCTGCCCAGCCGGGACTGGCACCTGACCCATCTGTACCAGCCGCGGGCCGTGTTCGACTGGAGCATCATGCCGGCCTATCCCTATCTGTTCGAGATCAAGGACAGGGCGGAGAGGGGCGATGTCGTCGTCACCCTGCCCGAGGGCTATGCGCCGCCAGGCAAGGTCGTCGTGGCCCGCCCCCAGGCCCTGGACCTCGCGGCCTATCTGAAGAGCCTCGACCGGACCTTCCCGGCTCCCGCCGCCGGCCTGCGCGACGACGGCTACAGCGAGCGGGGCGAGCCGCGATGATCCGTTTTCCCTGGATGCGACGGACCCCGGCCCCCGGCGAACGGCGCGAGCCGGACGAGGCCTATGAGCCCTACGAAGAGTTCCGGCGCATCCCGCCGCCGATCCTGTGGATCGCCGTCGCCCTCGCCCTGTGGGGGGGAGTCACCCTGTGGGACAACACCCAGGCCATTGCCGTCGGCCGGTCCGAACGGGCCGCCCAATTGGCCGAGACGCCCCGTCACGCGGTCAATTCCGGGGCGGAGATCTTCCAGGCCCGCTGCTCCTCCTGCCACCAGTCCAACGCCGTGGGCGTGCGCAGCGCGGTGCCGCCGCTGGAAGGTTCGGCGTTTGTCTCGGCCGACCCCGAGGTCGTGGTGCAGATCCTGCTCCACGGGATCGACGGCCCCATCGCCGTCAGCGGCCGCACCTTCAACGGCCATATGCCGAACTTCTCCAGCGTTCTGTCCGACGAGGAGCTGGCCCGCGTCGCCTCGCACGTGCGCCGGACCTGGGGCGGGGCCGAGGCCCCGGTCACGGGCGCCTTCGTCGCGGCCCAGCGCCGTCGCTTTCCGGACCGGGGCGCGTGGCGCGGCGGAGCGGAGATCACATCCCGGCTGGCCCCGGCCCTGGCGCCGCAACCCGAATTCGTCGCGCCGCCGACGGCGGCGGCCGACGCCGGGGTGATCCGCCTGATCAACGAGGGGAGAGGCGGGGCCTGGGCCTGCTCGTCCTGCCACGGCGTCCAGGGTCAGGGCGGCGGGACCGTGCCCCGGCTCGCCGGACTGCCCTCGGCCTATATCGTCAAACAGCTCAACGACTATGTCACCGGCGCCCGCGAGAACGAATCGATGGCCATCGTCGCCAAGGCGCTGTCGCCCGCCGAGCGGCGCGCCCTGGGAGACTATTATGCGAGGCTGCGCGCGCCCTCGACGGCCCGGCCGTCCCTCGGCGGCGACATCGCGCGGGGGGAGCGTCTCGCGCTCTATGGCGACTGGTCGAAGAACGTGCCGGCCTGCTTCTCCTGCCACGGGCCCTCGGGCTTCGGGGTCGCGCCGCAATTTCCCTCCCTCGCGGCCCAGCATCCCGCCTACACGGCCTCCCAGCTGTCCGCATGGGTCGGCGGACAGCGCGACAATTCCTCGGTGGACCTGATGAACACCGTCTCCCGCAACCTGTCGGACGCCGACCGTCGCGCCGTCGCCGACTACCTGGCCACCCTGCCGCCCAATCCCGCCTCACCCCCTGACGACAGGCCCTAGACCATGTCCGACGACGCCGATTCCCCCACCACCGGCCCCGACAAGCCGCGCAAGGGCAGCTTCGCCCGCGACGCCATCTTCGCCGTCGCCGGCGGACTGGCCCTCTTCGTGATCGGCACCCTGGCCGTCGACGCCGGCTGGATTCGCGATCGCAAGGGCAGCGAAGGCGGCGATGGACCGGGCCTCGAGCCGGCCGCCTATTTCCAGCCGCCGATGTCCTCGGCCATACCGGAGGGGCCCTCCGGCGACGCCATCCGGCGGGGCGAGGCGATCTTCATGAACACCCCGGCCAACGCCTCGGACTTCGTCGGCAACAGCCTGTCGTGCGCGGCCTGTCACCTGGACGGGGGACGGCGGCCGGACTCGGCCCCGATGTGGGCCGCCTGGGTCGCCTATCCGAAATATCGCTCCAAGAACAAACAGATCAATACGATGGAGGATCGGATCAAGGGCTGTTTCACCTATTCAATGAACGCCCAGGCCTCGCCCAGCGGCGGCCCGCCGCCGGCCGGCCACGACGTCTACAAGGATTTGCAGACCTATATGCATTTCCTCGCCACCGGGGCCCCCACGGGCGTCGATATGGAGGGCGCCGGCTATCCAAAGCTGGAGAAGACCGCCCTCGGCTACGATCCCGCGCGCGGGGCCCAAGTCTTCGCCGCCAATTGCGCGGTCTGCCATTCCGCCGACGGACAGGGCCGGTCCGACGCCAACGGCCGCCCGGTCTTCCCACCCCTGTGGGGCCCCCAGTCCTACAACTGGGGCGCCGGCATGGCCCGCGTGAACACCGCGGCCGCCTTCATCAAGGCGAACATGCCGCTCGGCCAGTCCAACCGGCTGACCGATCAGCAGGCCTGGGACGTCGCGGCCTACATCAACAGCCACGAACGGCCCCGGGACCCCCGTCAGACCGGCACGGTCGCCGAGAACGCCGCGCGCAACCACTCCGGCGCGGAGACCTTCTACGGTCGAATGTATCAGGGCCGCCTGCTGGGGGTCGGCGCCCCGCCAGCCGCGCCGGCCGGTGGACGTTAGGCCGGTGGCCGCCCCCGCCGTCACCCGGCAGTTGTTCGCCGTGGACGGCCTGTGGTGCGGCGGGTGCGCGCGAGGCCTGGAAAGCCGCCTGCGGGCGATCAACGGCGTGATCGACGCCGGCGTCCACTATGTGACCGCCTCCGCCCTGGTGCAGTGGGACCCGGCGCGGTGCGACGCCACGGCGGTCCGCGCCTGCGTGCGCGAGGCGGGCTATCGCCTGCTCGACCGCAGCGACCCCCGGAGCATCCGCCAGCGGCTGGATCGGGAAGTCCGCTCGCTCGCGCTGCGGCTGGCGGTGGCGATCGCCTTCGGCATGTGGTCCATGGCCTTCGCGGCGGCGCTCTATCTGGACGCGGGACTGTCGACCGCCGCGGCCTGGTGGGTCGCCCTGGCCAGCGGCGTGCTGGCCGCGCCGGTGATCGTCCTGGGCGGCTACGGCATCGCGCGGATGGCGGTGCGCTCGATCCGCCTGCGCACGCCCGGCCTGGACCTCCTGATCAGCCTCGGCGTGGCCGGCTCGGTGGCGGCCTCGGCGCTCAACCTCGCGGGAGGGGGGTCCGAGGTCTATTTCGACACCGCCGTCATGCTGATCACCCTGCTGCTGCTGGCCCGGCTGATCGAGGCCCGCATCCGGCGAAAGGCGACGGACGCCACGCTGGCCCTCGGCCGGCTGTTCGACGACAGCGCCGAGCGGCGCGACGCCGCCGGCGGCTGGGAGACGGTGCGCTGCGAGCGGCTCGAGATCGGCGATGTCGTCCTGGTACGCGCCGGCGGGGTCTCGACCGTCGACGGCGTCGTCGTGAGCGGCCGGAGCGCCGTCGACACCGCCATACTGACCGGGGAGAGCGGAGCGAGCGCCCTGGATGTCGGCGACCGCATCGCCGCCGGCGCGGTCAATCTCGTCAGACCCGTGGAAGTGCGTGTCGACCGTCTCTCCGGCGACCGCGACGTGGACCGCATGGGCGGGCGCATCGCCCTGGAGCTGGCGGCGCGCGGCGAACCGGCCGACGCCGTGACCCGCGCGGCCGGCGCCCTGACCACGGCCATTCCCGTGGTTTCCCTCCTCGTGGCGCTGGCCGCCGCGGCGATGACCGGTTCGCTCCAGACCGGCCTCGTCCGGGGCCTGGTGGTGATGCTGGCGGCCTGCCCCTGCGCCCTGGCGCTCGCGGCCCCGCTGGTTCACCTGAGAACCGGCGTGCTCGCCGCCGGACGCGGCCTTCACCTGACCGACGCCGCCGTCATCGAACGGCTGGGCGACATTCGCACGGCGATCTTCGACAAGACCGGCACCCTGACGGCCGGCCAGCCGCGCGTCCTGTCGGTCGAGCCCCGGGAGGGCTGGACCGAGGCGGAGGTCGCGGCGCTCGCGGCCCGGGCCGAAACCGGCCTCGACCATCCCCTGGCGCGGGCGGTGACGGCGCACCACGGCGGTCCGCTCGGGCCCGGAGGCCGGCGCGGAAGCCGCGAGGCGCGGGGGCTCGACCTGGCCGGGCGGCGCATCCGGGTCGGCGGCGCGCCCGGCGGCGACGGCGAGGCGGCCACCCGCCTGCGGGTGTGGCTGGACGACGCCCCGGTCGGGGACCTTCTGATCGGCGATCCGGTCGACGCCGAGGCCGGCCCCACCGTCCGGGAGCTGCGGCGGCGCGGGATCGAGGTCCTGCTGGCGACCGGCGACGCCGAAGGCCCGGCCCGCGCCGTCGCCCGCGCCGTCGGGCTCGAGCCGTCCGCCGTTTTCGCCGCCTGCACCCCGCTGTCCAAGGCCGAACTGGTACGCCGCGCGCGAGGCCCGGTGCTGTTCGTCGGCGACGGCGTGAACGACGCCCCGGCCCTGGCCGCCGCGGACTGCGGACTCTCGGTCGCCCGGGCGCATGCGGCGGCGTCCGCGACGGCCGCCGTCGTCGTCACCCGGGGCGGGCTCGGCCGCGTCATCGACGCCCTCGACCTCGCCGGCGCGGCGCGGCGCCGGCTGCGCCAGAATATCGGGCTCGCCCTCGCCTACAATCTCGTCGCCCTGCCGGCCGCGGCCCTGGGCCTGCTCGGACCCGCCTGGGCCGCCGTGGCCATGATCGCCAGCTCCCTGGCGGTGACGGCCAATGCGATGCGCCCCGGCGCCGGCGACTAGGGAGGGCGTGGCCATGAAATTGTCGAGCCATCCGATGCGTCAGCGCATCGTCTCGGAAATGCATCTCCGCCGGATGCCGCCCCTGACGACGCCGTGCCGGATCCTGCAGGTCCTGCGTCTCGTTGACGACGCCGACCGCGAGCGGGAATATGCGGCGGTCCTGGACCTGGCCGGGCGGTCGGGCGAGGTGTTCCCCCGCCACGGGCGCGGCACGGTCGCCGGCGGCGGGACCTGGCTCTGGGAGCGGCACAGCGAGGCCTCGACCTATACGATCATCTCCGGCGCGGCGGGCGATCCCTTCTCCATGACGCCTCACCCGGCCGTGCTGCTCGACTGGCTCGACACCGCGCCGGGCCTGGTCATCCGGGCGGTCCGGATCGTCGTCGAGGCCGACGAGGGCCGGGCCGCCCGGGCCGTCGCCGAACTCGATCCCGAAGACCTGATCAGCTGTCGAAAGGACAGCGCGCGCCTGTGGTCCGACTTCAAGGTCCACGAGGACGGGTGGGGCCGTCTGGTGCTGGCCGCGGGCGGCATGCACCCGGCCGATCTGGGACGACTGGCCCAGCGGGTCCAGGAGATCGGCAACTACCGCAACCTGGCGCTGCTGGCCCTGCCGATGGTCCAGGAGCGGACCGCCGATCTCGACCGGCTCGAGGCCGCCCTGGTCGCCGTCTCGAACCGGCTGACCGGGGAGCGGGACGACCAGACTCTGCTTGACGCGATCAGCCGGCTCTCGGCCGAGGCCGCCGGCCTGACCGCGACGACCGCCTTCCGGCTGGGGGCCGCGGCGGCCTATTCCGGCATCGTCGCGGACCGGCTGCGCGATCTGGACTGCGTCCGCATCGAAGGATTCCAGCGCCTCGACGACTTCATCGACCGCCGCCTGACCCCCGCGACCCGGACCTGCCAGGCGTTCTCGGGACGCCTGGACGCCCTGGCCACGCGGCTGGAACGCGCCACGGCCCTGCTCAGGACGCGGATCGAGATGCGCGTCCAGGCCCAGAACACCGCCCTGCTGCATTCGGTCGAGCGGACCAGCGCGCGGCAGTTGCAGCTTCAGCAGCTGGTCGAGAATCTCTCGGTCGTCGCCCTCAGCTACTATGCGCTCGCCCTGCTGGGCTACGGGCTCAAGCCCCTGGCCCATCGCTACGGCTTCTCTCCGGAAGCGCTCACCGCCCTGGCCGCGCCCGTGACCATCCTGCTGGTGTGGTTCTATCTGCGGCGACGGATCCGGCGCATCGAGGGCGAGGAGGCGGGCGGCCGCCCCCCCTCCTGACCGGGCCGCCCGGGGC
>NZ_CALMZS010000068.1 GCF_937870815.1 uncultured Brevundimonas sp. | reverse complement strand
TCGAAGCTGGAGGACAGGTTCATCATCTTGCGCACGACCATCCGGCCGTCCCTGACCACCACCCGTTCGGCGATCTTGTTGGGGCCGACGATGGCCACTTCGGGGTGGTTGATGATCGGGGTGTGGACCACGCCGCCGAGCGTGCCCAGCGAGGTGATGGTGAGGGTCGAGCCCGACAGTTCGTCGCGCTTGGCCGAGCCGTCCCTGGCCGCGGTGGAGACGCGGGCGATCTCGGCCGCCGTGTCGTACGGATCGCGGGCCTCGGCGTGGCGGACCACGGGCACCATCAGGCCGTTGGGCGTCTGGGCGGCGATGCCGAGGTGGACGGCGGCGTGGGTGGTCAGGACGCCGGCCTCGTCGTCGTAGTGGGAGTTGATCGTCGGCTGGTCGCGCAGGGCGACGACGACGGCGCGGGCGATGAAGGGCAGGACGTTGAGCTTGGGCTGATCCGGCTTCTTCGTGGCGTTGAGGTGGGCGCGGAGCTCCTCCAGGGCGGTGACGTCGATCTCCTCGACATAGGTGATGTGGGGGATGCGGCGGACGCTCTCGGCCATCTTCTCGGCGATCTTGCGGCGCAGGCCGATGATGCGGGTCTCGGTGGTTCCCTCGGCCCTGGCGTAGGCCGGGGCGGCAGATGCTCCGGAGACGGATGAGCCCCGGCGGCCGGACGAGACATAAGCATCCAGATCCGCGTGCTCGATGCGGCCGGCCGGACCGGAGCCCGGCACGAACTGCAGCTCGACGCCCAGATCGCGGGCGCGCTGGCGCACGGCGGGCGAGGCGAGGGGGCGCTCGCCGCGGGCGGACAGCTGACGTGAGCCCTCCCCCTTGATGGGGGAGGGTTGGGCGGGGGTGACGGTGGTGGAAGGCTTCGCGCTGACCGACGGGGCGGCAGCTTCGGCGACGGCGCTCGACCGGCCAGCGGTTTCACCCCCATCCCCGGCCCTTCCCCCATCAAGGGGGAAGGGAGAAGAAGGTTTGGCGACAGCGCTGGCGTTCCCCGCGCCCTCGACCTCGAACTCCACCAGCGGCGAGCCCACCGGGCGCTGTTCACCCGGCTCGCCGTGCAGGGCGGTGACCTTGCCCGACACCGGGCTGGTCAGTTCGACGGTGGCCTTGTCGGTCATCACGTCGGCCAGCATCTGGTCTTCCTCGACCACATCGCCGACCGCGACGTGCCAGCCGACCAGTTCGGCCTCGGCCGTGCCTTCGCCGACGTCGGGCAGTTTGAAGACGTAGCGGCCCATCTCAGCGGCCTCCCGACATGACGGCTTTCAGGGCCACAGCGACCCGTTCGGGGCCCGGGAAATATTCCCACTCGAAGGCGTGCGGATAGGGGGTGTCCCAGCCGGTGACGCGGGCGACGGGCGCCTCGAGGTGGTAGAAGCAGCGTTCCTGCACCAGGGCGCTGAGCTCGGCTCCGAAGCCGGAGGTTTTGGGGGCCTCGTGGACGATGACGCAGCGGCCGGTCTTTTTCACGCTGGCCTCGATGGCCTCGATGTCGAGCGGCACGAGGGTGCGCAGGTCGATGACCTCGGCGTCGACGCCGGCGTGCTCGGCGCCGGCGAGACTGACCCAGACCATGGTGCCGTAGCAGAGGATGGTGACGTCACCGCCCTCGCGCATCACCCGCGCCTTGCCGATCGGCTCGACATATTTGCCGGTCGGGACCTGGGCCAGGGCCTGGGCCTTCCACGGCGACACCGGCTTCCGGTGCCAGCCGTCGAACGGGCCGTTGTAGAGGCGTTTGGGCTCGAAGAAGATGACCGGATCGTCGTCCTCGATGGCGGCGGTCAGCAGGCCCTTGGCGTCATGGGGGTTGGAGGGGATGACGACCTTGAGGCCGGCGATGTGGGTGAACAGGCTCTCGGGGCTCTGTGAGTGGGTCTGGCCGCCGAAGATGCCGCCGCCGTAGGGCGAGCGCACCACGATGGGCGAGGTGAACTGGCCGGCCGAGCGGTAGCGCAGCTTGGCGGCTTCCGAGACGATCTGGTCGTAGGCCGGGTAGATGTAGTCGGCGAACTGGATCTCGACCACCGGGCGCAGGCCGTAGGCGCCCATGCCGATGGCGGCGGCGACGATGCCGCATTCGCTGATCGGGGCGTCGAAGCTGCGGGTCAGGCCGTGCTTCTGCTGCAGCTGGTCGGTGACGCGGAAGACGCCGCCGAAATAGCCGGCGTCCTCGCCGAAGCTGAGGACGTTCGGATCCTCGGCCATCTTGACGTGCAGGGCCGAGTTCAGCGCCTGGATCATGTTCATCGGCTGGACGCCGTTGGCCGGCGCCTGCGACTTCGGCGCGTGGTTCTGGTCGACCATGTCCGGCTCGACGCCGTCGGCGCGGTCGGCTTCGGTGAAGGTGGTTTGCTCGCCCATGATCAGACCCCCACCTCGCGGCGCTGTTCGACGAGGCGCCAGTCCTCGGTGGCGAAGACCTCCTCGAACATGGTCTTCACCGAGGGGCGCGACTGGCCCAGGGTGCCGATGGCCTCGGACTCCCTGCCGGCGGCGCGGACCTGCTCGACGGCCTCGGCCTCGGCGGCCGTCTGCCGTTCGTCGGACCATTCGCCGAGCGCGATCAGGTGCTGTTTCAGGCGCATGATCGGGTCGCCCAGCGGCCATTTCGCGGGCTCGTCGGCCGGGCGGTAGCGGCTCGGGTCGTCGGAGGTCGAGTGCGGCGCGCCGCGGTAGGTGAGCAGCTCGATGACCGTCGCGCCCCGGTTGGTGCGGGCCCGTTCCTCGGCCCACTGGGTCGCGGCCCAGACGGCGAGGAAGTCGTTGCCGTCGACGCGCAGGGCCGGCAGGCCGTAGCCGATGGCCTTGGAGGCGAAGGTGGTCTCCAGCCCGCCGGCGATGCCGTGGAAGGAGCTGATGGCCCACTGGTTGTTGACGATGTTGAGGATCACCGGGGCCCGGTAGACGGCCGCGAAGGTCAGGGCGTTGTGGAAGTCGCCCTCGGCCGTGGCCCCGTCGCCGATCCAGGTGATGGCGATCCTGTCGTCGCCCTTGTAGGCGCTGGCCATGGCCCAGCCGACGGCCTGGGGGACCTGGGTGCCCAGATTGCCGCTGATGGTGAAGAAGCCATAGTCCCTGGCCGAATACATGATCGGCAGCTGGCGGCCCTTGATCGGGTCCGAGGCGTTGGAATAGATCTGGTTCATCATCGTCGCCAGCGGATAGCCGCGCGCGATCAGCAGGCCCTGCTGGCGATAGGTCGGGAAGCCCATGTCCTCGCGGGACAGGATCAGGCCCTGGGCGACGGCGACGGCCTCCTCGCCGGTGCATTTCATATAGAAGCTGGTCTTGCCCTGGCGGTGGGCCCGGTGCATCCGGTCGTCGAAGGCGCGGGTCAGGATCATCGCCTTCAGGCCCCGCCGCAGGGTCTCGGCGTCCAGCTTCGGATTCCACGGGCCGACGGCCCGGCCGTCGTCGTCCAGCACCCGGACCAGGCGGAAGGCGTGGTCGCGCATGTCGAACGGGGCCGTGGACACTTCGGGCCGGTCGACCGCGCCGGCGGCGTCGAGCTTGAGATGGCTGAAGTCGGGCGCGTCGCCCGGGCGGCCCGACGGCTCGGGCACGCGCAGCGACAGGGCCAGCGCGTTCTGGGGCCGGGTGTCTGGCTTTTTCATTCCGTCCTGCCGTCCGGTTGATCCGACCGCGTTTCCTCCGGCGCCCTGTTAGCATGGTCCGCGAGCCAAGGCTCGCTCGATTTTGACCTTGCATATGCCGGTTCACGGGTATTTTATTGCGCCATACCTAGAACCGGAGAAACGCCTTGGCCGACGATCTGGATCCCGTTGACGCCCGCATCCTCGACATCCTGCAACAGGACGCCGGACTGTCCGTGGCCGAGGTGGCCGAGCGGGTGGGCCTGTCGGCGTCGCCCTGCTGGCGCCGGATCAAGAGACTGGAGGATACGGGCTTCATCCGCAAGCGGGTGACCCTGCTGGACGCGACCAAGCTGGGCCTCGATTTCGAGGTCTACGCCATCGTCAAGCTGAGCCTGCCGTCGACCGAGAACCTCGACCGCTTCGAGGCCGCCGTCGCCGACTGGCCGGAGGTGGTGCAGTGCGCCACCATCACCGGCCGTGAGGACTATGTGCTGCGTGTCATCACCTCGGACATGCACGCCTTCGACCGCTTCCTGCGCCTGAAGCTGCTCAGCCTCGGCATCGTCTCGGACTGCGAGAGCCACATCGTCACCCGCGGGGT
>NZ_CALMZS010000067.1 GCF_937870815.1 uncultured Brevundimonas sp. | reverse complement strand
CCGTCGCCGACCTCGACCACGCTGGAGGTGGTGATGGGGAACGGCGGCAAGCCCGACCGCCCCAACGCCTATGACGCCGGCGGCGTGCGGGATAGCCTTGGGTGGAGAAGGGGTTAGGGGCTAGGTTCTAGGGTAGTCGGAGCGCGACGGCCCGGGGCTGACCGCCAAGCGTTGCCCTGAATCTAGACCCTAGCCCCTGGCTCCCAGCCCCTACCTGCCGCCGCGGGTCAGGGCCCGGTACTCGACCAGCCGCTCCTTGTCGCGCCGGACCTGGTCGGCGACGGCGTTGTCGACGTCCAGCGAGGCGTAACGGACCCAGTTCTCGATGCCGAGCTTGTCCTGCACCGCCGAGGTCGGGGTCTGCCAGCGGAAATAGGACAGCAGGCCGACCACCGCCGACAGCACCAGGGCCAGCCCCTGCAGGGCGCGCAGCGCGAACTCGTGACCGTCCAGCCCTGGCTGCAGCGCGAGGATGGCGACCCCGCCCACGAACACCGCCGGCGTCAGCAGCCGGGCCAGCCAGCGCATCCAGTAGCGCTCGCGGCGCACCCGCCACAGCTCCATCTGGACGTATTTCTCGAGGTACTCCATGCGCGCGCCCAGCCACATGGTCAGCCGCGTCAGATACAGGGCCCGCTGCCCCCAGGCCTTGCCGTCCTGCTGGTAGCGGGTCTCGGCCTGGTCGGCCATGGCCCGGCCCGAGGTGAACAGGTTCTGCAGTTCGCGGGTCCGCTGCACGATCTCGCGCGACAGCTGGTAGGAATCGTTCTCCAGCCGGAACCGGTACTGGATGAACAGGATCTGCTGGATGCCCCAGTAGAGGCCCAGGGCGGCCAGCATGGCGCCCCCGGCGATGGCGGCGCCCGCCGTGTCGGAGCCGGTCCAGCGGTTGAACCAGGTCGGTCCCAGCGCCGCCAGGATCCCGAAGCCGGCCATGGCCAGGGCCTGGTTCAGCCGCTTGACCAGCACATGCACCCGCAGGGCGTCGAACACCCGGCGGCCATAGGCGTAGATGTCGGCGCGCAGGTCGGAATCGACCGGGAACCGCTCCTCGATCTGGCGCGCGAACAGGACGTGGAAACGGTCGGGCTTTCCCTCCGTCTCCCAGAACGGGAAGATGTCCAGCGGCTGGTTGAAATACTCGTCGATGTGGGCCGAGACGCGCTCGATGGCCTCGGGGTCCTCCGAGAAATATTCGCTGTCCTGGATCGGGTGCAGGATGCCTTCGGGATTGCGCAGCGGCCCGGTGCGGCGCTCGGGGCGGGCGCTCGGGACGGCCCGGTCCTGCACGTCCGAGGCCCCGCTGGGCGGGGGATTGGCGGCCGCGTCGAGGCCGCCGTGCGACCGGGCGTGGTCGCCGTCGGACGGCGCGGCGTGCGCGTCGGGACCAGGCGGCGGGGGGCTGTGATCGTCGTGCGACATGACGCGGAGGCGGTCCTTCCATCGATGACCCGACACTATGGCGGATCGCCGCCGCCGGGCCGACGGCCTTCCCTCGTGACGCGAAGCGGGGCCGTCGCGCTCAGGTATCGCCGTTAACCCTGCCGCCCGGCAAGTGAAGTTTCGGTCAGAACGGATACCGTCTCCTCCCCATTCGCTATGCGAACAGGGAGGAGACATCTCAGAACGGCCAGCGCGCCATGGCCGCGGCCGAGGCCAGCAGCGGGACCAGCAGCAGCGCCTCCAGGGCGACCCACCGCCGCGCCCGGCCCAGCTCCCCCGCCGGCGGCGTGAAGCCCCGGTCGCCCCGGGCCGCCCCGCGCCAGCGGAAGAAGGCCAGCGTCGGCAGGACGGAGATCAGGCCGATGGCGGCGAACAGGCCGATCTTGGCCCAGAAGAACGGATTGGCCTCATAGAAGGCCCAGCCCTTGCCGCCCCAGATCACCCGGCTGACGCCGACGGCCAGGACCAGCAGGGCGGCCATGCCGAAGCCGGCGTCGATCCGGACCAGCCGGGCCGGGTCGACCCCGGGCGTCCGCAACATCGCCGCCTCCATGGCCAGGGCGGCGACGAGGCCGAACACGGCGATGTGGTGGAGGATGGCGAGGACGAGGTCGGTCATGCAGCCTCCTTCGCTTTGCCGCCCAGTCCAGTATAAGCCGCGCATGATGACACGACTTCTCATCGTTGCGGCGGGGGGCGCCCTGGGGGCCATGGCGCGCTACGGTGTCGGCGCGCTGTCGATGCGGCTGGTCCCGACCGCCCAGTGGCCGTGGGGCACCCTCGGCGTCAACGTCGGCGGCGGCCTGCTGATGGGGTTGCTGGCCGGCTGGCTGGCCTTCCGCGGCGGAGCCCACGGCGAGACCATCCGCCTTTTCGCGGCGGTCGGGCTGCTGGGCGGCTTCACCACCTTCTCGGCCTTCTCGCTGGAGACGGCGCTGATGATCGAGCGCCGCCAATTCGCCATGGCCGGGGGCTACGCCGCCGCCTCGGTGGTTCTTTCGGTCGCCGCCCTGTTCGTCGGCCTGATGGTCGCCCGCCGCGCCTTCGGAGCCGCCCTTTGACCGACGACCCCGTCCAGGACGCCGAGCCCGCGCCGAAACGCGAGGTCCAGACCCTCTATGTCGCCGAGGCCGAGGACGGCATCCGGCTGGACCGCTGGTTCCGCCGGCGCTGGCCGCACCTGTCCAACATCCAGGTGCAGAAGATGGCCCGCAGCGGCCAGATCCGCGTCGACGGCGCCCGCATCAAGCCCGAGGGCCGGCTGACCGCCGGCGCCGCCGTGCGCGTGCCGCCCATCCCGGACGACGCCTCGCGCAAGGCCGGGGACCTTCACACCCTGTCCGAACAGGACATCCGCTTCGCCAAATCCCTCGTCCTCTACGAGGACGACATGGTCATCGCCATCAACAAGCCCCATGGCCTGGCCGTGCAGGGCGGGACCAAGACCAGCCGCCACGTCGACCGGCTGCTGTCGGCCTGGGGGGAGGGGATGGAGCGTCCGCGCCTGGTGCATCGGCTGGACCGCGACACCTCCGGCGTGCTGCTGCTCGGCAAGGGGCCCGAGGCGGCCAAGCGGCTGGCCGGCGCCTTCGCCCGGCGTCAGGCGAAGAAGACCTACTGGGCCATCGTCATCGGCAATCCGAAGCCCGCCGCCGGCCAGATCGACCTGCCGCTGAAGAAGACCGGCATCAACGACTTCGAGATGATGCGCCCCGCCGACCGCAAGGACCCGAAGGCCGAACCGGCCGAGACCGCCTTCGCCACCCTCAGCCGCGCCGCCCACCGGGCGAGCTGGATGGCGTTGCGCCCCTTCACCGGCCGCACCCACCAGCTGCGCGCCCACATGGCCGCCATCGGCCACCCGATCCTCGGCGATCCGAAATACGGCGACGAGAAATCCCGCGAATTGTCCGGCCCGCTGAAACTGCAACTCCACGCCCGCAGCATCGAACTGGACCACCCGTCGGGCGGCAAGCTGATCGTCGAGGCCCCGCTCAGCCCCGAGATGCAGGCCGGCTTCGCCCATTTCGGCTTCGAGGAGGCGGAGGGCGACGAGGGCGATCCTTTCGAAGGGGTCCGCCGTCAGCGCTGAACGCTTCGGGTCAGACCAGTCCGGCGTAGCCCGGCGCGTCGGCGCTGTCCGGGAAGACGACGGTGTCCAGAGCCGCCCGGTCCAGGCCCATATGGTCGCGCAGCACGCCCTTGAATACGCTGCGGATGTCGGCGGTCGGGGCCAGGTCGCGGCCTTCGAACAGGACTCCGTCGGACAGGCCCGGCCAGTCGCCGACGATGCCGCCGGGACGCAGGGCTCCGCCGGCGAGGATCAGGGCCGAGCCGGTGCCGTGGTCGGTTCCGCCGGTGCCGTTGGCGCGCACGGTGCGTCCGAATTCGGTGGCCACGACGATCACCGTGCGCGCCCAGGTCTCGCCCAGCCCGTCGCGCAGTCCGCCGATCACCCGATCCTGAATCCTCAGCTGATTGGCGAGCACGCCCTGCGCCGCGCCCTGGCGGGCGTGGGTGTCATAACCGTCCAGCGACAGGGTCACGACGTCCGGTCCTTCCTCCGCGATCATGAATCGGGCCACCGCCTCGCCGAGGCCCTCGACATTGTTGCGTCTCAACTCCAGCCCCTCGGTGGCCGAGACCGCCTGGGTCTCGACCTCGAGGCCTGCGGTCAGGGCGGGACCCAGCAGCGGGTCGTCGGCGTAGAGGTCCATCAGGGCGGCCGCCACCCGCTCGTCCGTCCGCCCCGGGCCGCCCGGGGTCCATGACGCCGTCTGGACCGGCCCCCTCAGGACCAGCGGCGTCTGGCTTCCGACGGCCAGGCCCCGGCGCCCGCCCGAGACGGAAAGCGCCCGGTTCAGCCAGCCGTCGTCGGCGCCGTAGAGGCGGGCCGAGCCGCTCTCCAGCACATCCTGGGCGTCGAAATGAGAGCGGAGCCGCGCCGGGATCGCCACCGCCGGCGCGAAGCGCGCCTGCCCGGCCACGGCCAGTCCGTGCAGCCGGGCCATGGCCGGATGGATGCCGAAGTCGGAGTCCAGGGGCAGCGCGCCGCCGACCTCGCCCGGCGGGCTGATCGCCACCACCCCGCGCTTGGCCGCATAGTCGCGGTCGCCGTGCGGCACGACCACCGACAAGCCGTCCATGGCGCCGCGGGCGATGATGACCACCAGCTTGGGCCGGTCGGACAGGGCCGCGCCCCAGGCCATCCGGCCATGGGCGGTGACGGCCACGCCGGCGGCGCCGGCGAGCCACAGGCGGCGGGTCAGGAACAGGGGGGTGCTCATCGGCGCTGGAACTCCGGAGACATCAGCAGGATCGCCACCGCCTCGGCGCGGTCTTCGGCGCGTCGGACGGCGGATCGGGTCCGGTCGGTCAGGCGCGGTCCCAGGGCCGACTCCGCCAGATCCATGGGCGATTGGTCGCGCACCGCGGCTTCCGAGAACCGCTGGGCCCAGGTCAGGCGCTTGATCACCGCGTCCGGCGCGGCCCAGGCGACGGCCTCGTCGGGCCAGCCCTCGGGCGAGGGCGGCGCCCACGGCGGCTGGCCCAGGGCGACCAGGGCCGGCTGAACATGCTCGATGCGCCGGGGCGCCAGGCCGAGGGCGCGATAGCCCGAGATCAGGAACTCCTCCGGACGCTTGAATTTGCGCGCTTCGGCCTCCCACATCTCCGGGGCGTCGATCAGCGCCAGGGCCAGGGAATCCAGCCGTCGTCCGTCCCGGGTCCAGGCCGACTCCAGCCGGTCGACCAGTCCCGCCGGGGGCGTGTCGGAATGGAAATGCACCGCCAGCCGGCGCGCCAGGCGCCGGCCCGTGGCGGGGTGGCTCGCCAGATCGGACAGTATGGCCAGGGCCTGGTCGCCGCCGCCCTGTCGATAGCTGCGGCCCATCACCTGCCGGGTTCCCGGCTCATGGATGAGCGGCACATAGGTGGAGCCGTTGGCGCCGTCGATCGCGCCCGCATACAGGCGCACCGGCAGATTGGGCTGCCGGATCGACCATCCGGTCAACGCCCTGGCGAACTCCGTCACATCCGCCTGGGAATATCCGGCGTCCGCGCCGACGGTGTGAAGCTCCAGTATCTCCCGCGCCAGGTTCTCGTTCAGGCCCGCCTGCCGGCGTCTTTGGCCGACAAGGCTGTTGGGCCCTGTCGACTGCGCCTGATCCAGATAGATCAGCATCGCCGGATGACTCTCGACGGCCGTCAGCATGTCGTCGAACCGGCCGAAGACATGGGCCCGGATCGCCTCGCGCTCGAAATCGCCCGCCAGCGGTGCGACAGCGACCTTGCCGATCCCGATGGCGAAATGGTTCCACCAGAACCTGACCCAGCGCTCGGCGAAACCGGCGGGCGTCGATGCGGCCAGCCGGATCGAGGCGAGGTATTCCTGACCCGTCTGGGTCAGCAGGGCGCGGGCAGACTGGCGCACGGACTCGGGAATGCCCGTGTCGTCCGCCGCCATCGAAGGGGGCGGGGGCATGGCGTCCGCCGGGCGCGCGGGCGCGGGGCGCATGATCTCCTGCACCCGGCGCCGGTATTCGCCCAACGCCGCCAGGCGATCCGGCGCGGACGGAAACGGGCCTTCCGGTCGCGGGACGCGTTCGGGACGCACCTGCGCCCTCAGCCACCCCCGGGGGTCGCGCGCGACGGCGTCCATCTCGCCCGGTCTGGCCCCCATGCCGAAACGGGTGAGCGCGATCGCGCCTTGCAGTCGGGACTGATCCTGCGGCATGGACATCGACTTCCCGTGGGCGGTTCTACCACTCAAACGGGGGTCCGCGGGATTTCCGTCGCCGGCGCCCGCATCCTCGCACCGACGACGCACCAAGCAGGAGATCGCCCGG
>NZ_CALMZS010000066.1 GCF_937870815.1 uncultured Brevundimonas sp. | reverse complement strand
CGGTGCACCAGCTCCGGCCGCTTGCCGTTGGAACGCATGAAGGCCCACAGCAGGTCGTCCAGCGTATGGGCCCGGATGCGGCCGCCCTGGCTGGACAGGCCGGCCGGCTTGTCGAGAACGAGCAGATGCGGGTCCTCGTGCAGCACCCACGAGCGGACGGCGGCGAGCTCGTCTTCGGACAGGGATACGGGGGCGCGGTCGGTCACCGCGCCTGCATAGGCGAACCGCCCTCCCCCGTCAGCCCGTCAGCGCAGAACGCCCTTTCGGGTCATCATGCGGCTGTACATCACGAAGCCGAGGCCGAGCAGGAAGATCGCGGCGCTGAAGATCATGCCGGTGGTCCCCATCAGGGCCGACCCGCCCGACATCTGGCCGTAAACCACGCTGACGGCGAAGGCGATCAGCGAGGCGAGGAAGGCGTGGAAGGCCCATTTGCTGCGCAGCAGCAGCAGGACCGAGCCGAGAACGGCTCCCCACACGCCGATCGCCCACACCGCCTCCATCCATATTGGGAAGCTGTCGAAATAGGCCCGCTGCTCCGCCGTGTATTGCGCGAGGTAGGCGGCATTGTTCGTCTGGGTCATCACATAGTCATAGCCGCCGTAGCCGTTCCACAGCAGGGCGAGCACGCCCACGGCCCACAGGTGCCAAGGCGTCGAGGTGGTCATCTTCATGGTGTCGGTCATCGTCCCCTCCCAAGGATATTCCGATGGGCGAAGGATGATCCGAAAACGCGGTTACGGCAACGGTTACCCTGTCGGCCCTTCGCCGGCCTGCATCCCGGCCCGCAGCGCCGCCCAGCGCTCCAGCCGTTCCTTGACCTTGGCCTCATGCCCCTCGCCTTTCGGGGCGTAGAAGACGCGGCGCTCCATGCCGTCGGGGAAGAAGTTCGCGCCGGAGAAGCCTTCGGGCGTCGAGGGATCGTACTGGTAGCCCTGGCCGTAGCCGAGCTGTTTCATCAGCTTCGTCGGGGCGTTGCGAATGTGGGCGGGGGGCGTCAGCGAGCCGGTCTCGGCCGCCGCCTTCTTCGCCGCCTTGAAGGCCTCGTACACGCCGACCGACTTGGGCGCCGTGGCCAGATGGACCACGGCCTGGGCCAGGGCCAGCTCGCCCTCGGGGGAGCCGAGAAAGTCATAGGCGTCCTTGGCGGCGTTGGCGACCAGCAGGGACAGGGGGTCGGCCTCGCCGATGTCCTCGACCGCCATACGCACGATGCGGCGGGCCAGATACAGCGGGTCCTCGCCCCCGTTCAGCATCCGGGCCAGCCAGTAGAGGGCCGCGTCCGGGTCGGATCCGCGAACCGATTTATGCAGTGCGGATATGAGGTTGTAGTGTTCTTCTCGACTCTTGTCATAAGCAGGCGCGCGCTTCTGCAGCACGCCGGCCAGGGCCTGGACGTCGAGGGGCCCGGTCTCCGTCAGGCCGAACAGCACCTCGGACATGGTCAGCAGGTAGCGGCCGTCCCCGTCGGCGAGGGCCAGCATCGCCTGGCGCGCCTCGGGGGTCAGCGGCAGGGTCTTGCCCTCCTGCGCCTCGGCTCGACTCAACAGTTGATCTAGGGCCGCGTCGTCGAGCCGTTTCAGCACATAGACCTGGGTCCGCGACAGCAGGGCCCCGTTCAGTTCGAACGACGGGTTCTCGGTGGTGGCGCCGACGAGGGTGACGATGCCCTCTTCCACGAACGGCAGGAAGCCGTCCTGCTGGGCGCGGTTGAAGCGGTGGATCTCGTCGACGAACAGCAGGGTCGACTGGCCCGCCGCGCGGCGCATCCGGGCCGCCTCGAACGCCTTCTTCAGGTCGGCGACGCCCGAGAAGACGGCGCTGATCTGCTGGAACTGATAGCCGGCGGCCCGGGCCAACAGGCGGGCGATGGTGGTCTTGCCGCTGCCCGGCGGGCCCCACAGGATCATCGACCCCAGCCGCCCCGCCTCGACCATGCGCCGGATCGGCCCGCCCTCGCCGAGCAGGTGATCCTGCCCGACCACCTCGTCGAGCGTGCGCGGCCGCAGCCGGTCGGCCAGGGGCGCGTCGGGCGGATGGATGCCGGAGGCTTCGAACAGGTCGGTCATGCGCAGGCAGAGATAGGCGTTCGCGGCGGCCTTTTCACGCCCTAGTATGGGCCGCCCCAGAGGAGAGCGCGCCATGGCCGAGGATCACGACACCCGGGCCCCGACGGCCGGAATCATCCCCCACCTGACCATCCCCTCGCGCGGGGGCCAGGCTGCGATGGAATTCTACGGCCGCGCCTTCGGGGCCGAGGTGCTGGAGCTCAGGCTGGCCGACGACGGCGAGCGCATCCTTCACGCCCATCTGCGCCTCAACGCGGCCAGCCTGATGCTGCACGACGAGTTTCCGGAGAGGGGCGGCGTGGAGGACGTCGCGCCCCGGGGGGTGATCCTGCACCTTCAGGTCGATGACGCCGACGAATGGTGGAACCGCGCCATCCTGGCGGGCGGCGTGCCGGTGTCCCCGCCCGCCGATCAGGCCTGGGGCGGCCGCCACGGCCGGCTGAAGGACCCGTTCGGCCACTGCTGGTCGATCGGCTCGGCCGTCCGGGGCAGTGCACGCGGGTGTTCCGTCTCGTAGGGTAGAGGTCTGGGACCGACCGTAGCCTATAGTCCTTTCTGTTCCAAGTACCGTGAGATAAGGGGGCATGTTAAGGCGATAATCAAGATCGCGATCGCAATCTTCACGCCAAGATTCATTTGGAACGGCTCGCCTTCCATAAGTCCTGAAGCAATCACGAACAGTGCACCGCCAGCGAGGCTGCCGACCACCATTGTCCCATCGACGAGCCATCTCAAAAAAGATGGCTCTGATCGAGCCGTCGACTCCGGTTTTTCTGGCTTGGGCAGCGTTAGAAGAAGAGCGAAATGGCCCAAAATAATAATCCAGAACGGTGCCTTTCCGAACTCAAAAAAATTTCCCAACCAGGCAGCCGTGACCAGCCACCAAAAAATTAGGAACCCTGTTCGAGCTACTTGCGCTGTTCTGTTTAACATTCAGGTGGGCCCTCGGAAGCAGGGTTCATTGAGGAATATTACCCGCGGTTTCTGACGCTGCCAACCCAACGGCCCGCCCTGTGAAGAGGCCACCCCCTGGCCGGCGGGAAAGGGCTCCCTAGCGGATCAGCAGGGTGGCCTGCTGGCCGCGGCGCTGAAGGGTGAGCTGCGCGCCGCGGGGCACGTTCTCGAGCTGGTTCGGGGCGGTCACGGGGCGGCCGTCGAGCGCCAGGATCAGATCCCCATGGGCCAGAAAACGGGCCGCATAACCGCGCCGGTCGACGGCGCCGACGATGACGCCGCTCATGAACGGGTCTCCGCCGAGACGGTCGGCCAGGGCGGGGTTCAGGGCGAGGAGCTGCGCGCCCGACAGCACCCCCTGGCGGATCACGGTGGCCCGGTCGAGGTCGGGATCGCCGGGCAGCGGCTGCACCCGGGCCGTCAGCGTCAGGGGCCGGCCGCCGCGCAGCACGGCGATCTCGACGGCGGCGTTCGGCTCCCGCGTGCCGACGCGGAAATTCAATCCGCTCTGGTCGTTGACCTCGACCCCGTCGACGGCGGTGATGACGTCGCCTTGGCGCAGACCGGCCCGGGCCCCGGGGCCGCCGGGCCAGACCTCGGTCACCACCAGTCCCTGCGGCCGCTCGAGGCCGAAGCCGCGGGCGATGTCGGCGCTGACCGTCTCGCCCTTCACGCCCAGCCATGGGCGCACCACGACGGTGGCCCCGCCGACGGCGGAGTCGACCACCCGCTTCACCAGGGTCGCGGGCACGGCGAAGCCAACGCCCGACGACGACCCCGAGCGCGAGAAGATGGCCGTGTTGATGCCGATCAGGTCGCCGTCCATGTCGACCAGGGCCCCGCCGGAGTTGCCGGGATTGATGGCCGCGTCGGTCTGGATGAAGGAGCCGCTGTCCGAAATGCCGGTCTCGGTGCGGTTCAGGGCCGAGATGATGCCGTTGGTCACCGTCTGGCCGACCCCGAACGGATTGCCGATGGCCAGCACCAGATCGCCCACCTGCTGCTCCTCGCGGTCGTCGATGTTCAGCGTCGGCAGGCGGTCGTTGACGCCCTCGAGCTGAAGCACGGCGATGTCGGAGCGGGCGTCGGCCAGCACCACCCGGGCCGAGAACTCGCGCCGGTCGTTCAGGGTGACGCGAATCTGCTGCATGCCCTCGATGACGTGGTTGTTGGTCACCACCACGCCGTCCGCCCGCACGATGACGCCGGAGCCGACCGAGCCGGTCTGGCGCTGGCCGGGAATGCCCCAGAAGGGGTCGCGATACTGCTGAACGCCGATCGCCGCGATATTGACCACGGCCGGCGCCGCCTGGCGCACCACCGGGGCGAAGCTGGCCTTCATCGACAGGGCGTCGGCCGGCAGGATGCGGTTGTCGGCGAAGACGCCGTCCTGGGCGCGGCTGTCGTCCGGCTGGCCGCAGGCGGCGAGGGACAGGGCGAGGGCGATCGCGAGGGGGGGAGTCTTCATCAGGGTCCGGTCGGGGCTGGAGGTTGGAGCGCCGCCATTCCGCCCCGGATTTTGGACCGCATCAAGACGCGTCCGGCTCCAGACCGTCCCCGCCCCGCCCGGTTCGATCGGGGGCGACCGCATCGACCAGGGCGGCGGCCGTGTCCGAGGCTCGCCCGTCGCCGGCCGGGACCGTCAGGGCCAGCAGCCGCCCCAGCAGGGGCTGGACATCGACGCTGTCGAGGTCGCCGAGGGCGACGCCCCGCGCCACCCCCGGTCCGTGGGCGATGAACAGGGCCGCCATCTCCGGCGCGGCGTTGTCGTAGCCGTGCGCGCCGCCGGGCCCGGTCGCCGGGCGTCCCGGGGCGGCGATCAGCCAGCCGACCTCGGCCAGGCAGACGAGGGCGGCGACCCGGGGATTCGACCCCAGCACGAAGCGGGCCGGCAGATCGGCCTTGCGCCAGCATTCCACATGCGGGTGGCGGCCGACCAGCGCCGCCTCGACCTCGGTCTCGCGCCCCGGAACCGGATCGAGGAAGGCCACGGCGCCGGCGTAGACGATCCGCAGCGCCTCCGGATCGACCAGATCCTCCAGCCGGACGACCCGCTCGGGCGAGGTCGCGGCCATGCCGTGGTCGGACACGATCACCAGCACGGCGTCGTCGTCGAGCCGGCGCGCCCTCAGCCCCGCGATCAGCCGCGCGATCGAGGCGTCCACCGAGGCGAGGGCCGTCCGCGTCGCGGCGCTGTCGGGGCCGTCGGTGTGGCCGGCGGTGTCGACGAGATCGAAATAGAGGGTCGCCAGGTCGGGCCTGCGGTCCGGCGGCAGGTCCAGCCAGGTCAGCACCTGGTCCACCCGGGCGTCGCCCGGCAGCGACTGGTCGAACCGGACCCAGTGGGTCGGCCGCACGCCTCCGATCGCGGCCTCGGAGCCGGGCCAGAACATCGTCCCGGTCACCAGGCCCGCCTTTTCCGCCGTGACCCAGATCGGCTCCGCCTGGTCCCACCAGCGGCGGTCCGTCACCGCCTCGCGCACCCCCAGGGCGAACCGGCCCAGCTCCGGATCGACCATGGCGTTGCCGACGATGCCGTGGCGGTCGGGGTGCCTGCCGGTGACCAGGGTATAGTGGTTGGGGAAGGTTATGCTGGGAAAGGACGGTCGCATCGGTCCGCTGGCGCCGGCGTCCGCCAGGGCCGCCAGGGTCGGGGTGGCGCCGCGTCGCAGATAGTCCCACCGGAACCCGTCGATCGAGATCAGGATGACCGGGGACCGGCTCGCGGCGGCGACGGGCCGCGGCGGCGGCGCGCTCGCGCATCCGGCTGCGGCCAGGGCGCAGGCGGCGGCGAGGGCGGTCGTCAGGCGGCGAAACATGGACGGGCTCCGGGCGAGGGAAGCGGCGGAATCGCGGCCGGGCGAGTGCGATCCCGGCCGGGGCCGCGATCCTTCCGGACATCGAATTTGAAGACGCTAGACTCGACAGACGACGGTCTTGCGACGCCCGCGCCCCGGCGGCGGCGGGCGCCGGGCCGTAGCGGCGGTCGATCTGCGATAAAAATACCCCGACCAGCCGCTGGAAGGGGTCATCCCGCTGGAGCCGCGGTGCGGTTCCTGTGTCAGCTGCTCCAGTCCGGCGGCGCCCGCCAGCCTGGACCGCGCCGCGGAGGTCGATCCGCCGGCGGCGTCGATGTCTAGATTTCGTCGCCCTCGAACACCTGCGCCGGACCGGAGTCCTGGCCCTTGGCGTCGACGTCGCGGTCGACGAATTCGATCACGGCCATGGCCGCGTTGTCGCCGTGCCGGTAGCCGGCCTTCATGATGCGGATGTAGCCGCCGTTGCGGTCGGCGTAGCGCGGGCCGAGGGTGTCGAACAGCTTGCCCACCTGCGGCACGTCGCGGACCTGGCTGATGGCCTGACGGCGCGCGTGCAGGTCGCCCTTCTTGGCGAGGGTGACCAGCTTCTCGACGAAGGGACGCAGCTCCTTGGCCTTGGGCAGGGTCGTGGTGATCTGCTCGTGCTTGATCAGCGACGCCGCCATATTGGCGAACATCGCGGTCCGGTGGCTGGCCGTGCGGCCGAGCTTGCGATAGGCGGCGCCGTGGCGCATCGGGGTCTCTCCTACTCAACCCCGGTTTCCGGCGGACCGGACCTGGGGCTATCTCATTCTAACCGCTCCGCGACCCGATGGGCCAAGGGCGGAGGGTTGAAACTAGATCTGGTCGTCGAACTTCTTGGCCAGGTCTTCGATATTTTCGGGCGGCCAGTTCGGCACGTCCATGCCGAGGCTGAGCCCCATGGTCGTCAGCACTTCCTTGATCTCGTTCAGCGACTTGCGGCCGAAATTCGGGGTGCGAAGCATCTCGCCCTCGGTCTTCTGGATCAGGTCGCCGATGTAGACGATGTTGTCGTTCTTCAGGCAGTTGGCCGAACGGACCGACAGCTCCAGCTCGTCGACCTTCTTCAGCAGGGCCGGGTTGAACGGCAGGTCGGGCTTGCCGTCCGCCTGTTCGACCGCCTTCTTCGGCTCGTCGAAGGTGATGAAGATCTGCAGCTGGTCCTGCAGGATGCGCGAGGCATAGGCCACCGCGTCCACCGGCGAGACCGCGCCGTTGGTTTCGACCTCCAGCACCAGCTTGTCGTAGTCCAGCGACTGGCCCTGACGGGTCGGCTCGACGCGATAGGCGACGCGCTTGACCGGCGAATACAGGGCGTCGACGGCGATCAGGCCGATCGGGGCGTCTTCCGGACGGTTGAATTCCGAGGCGACATAGCCCTTGCCGTTCTGGACGGTCAGCTCCATGCGCACCGAGGCGCCGTCGTCCAGGGTGCAGATCACATGGCCGGGGTTCAGCACCTCGATGTCCGACGGGACGTCGATCTGGCCGGCGGTCACCGGGCCGGGGCCGGTGGCGCGCAGGGTCATCCGCTTGGGGCCCTCGGCGTGCATGCGCAGCGCCAGCTGCTTGATGTTCAGCACGATGTCGACGACGTCCTCGCGCACGCCTTCCAGCGACGAGAATTCGTGAACGACGCCGTCGATCTGGATGGCCGTCACCGCCGCGCCTTGCAGCGACGACAGCAGAACGCGGCGCAGGGCGTTGCCGAGCGTCACGCCGAAACCGCGTTCGAGGGGCTCGGCGACCAGGCGCGCCTTGCGCAGCGGGTCGGCTCCGGCCTCGATCTGCGGCTTCTCGGGACGGATCAGCTCTTGCCAGTTACGTTCGATCATGGATGTCCCTCGGAAACGGAGTTCGCCGGTCCCTCGCTCCTCGTCAGGGGCGGCAGGACCGGCGGAGAAATAGTCGGTCAGGTCGGCCTAGACGCGGCGGCGCTTGGGCGGACGGCAACCGTTGTGCGGCATCGGCGTAACATCGCGGATGGTGGTGATGGTCATGCCCGCGGCCTGCAGGGCCCGCAGGGCCGACTCACGACCGGAGCCGGGACCGGAGACGTTGACCTCCAGGGTTTTCACGCCGTGCTCGCCGGCCTTCTTAGCGGCGTCCTCGGCGGCCATCTGGGCGGCGTACGGGGTCGACTTGCGCGAGCCCTTGAAGCCCATGTGTCCGGCCGACGACCAGGAGATGGCGTTCCCCTGCGCGTCGGTGATGGTCACCATGGTGTTGTTGAAGGACGCATTCACATGGGCGACGCCCGAGGTGATGTTCTTGCGCTCGCGCTTCTTTACGCGACCCGGTTCCTTGGCCATGTGTCTGTCTTACTTCTTCTTGCCGGCGATCGGCTTGGCGGGACCCTTGCGGGTACGGGCGTTGGTGTGCGTGCGCTGGCCGCGGACCGGCAGGCCCTTGCGGTGACGCAGGCCGCGGTAGCAGGCCAGGTCCATCAGGCGCTTGATGTTCATCGACGTCTCGCGACGCAGGTCGCCCTCGACAGTGTGGTCGCGATCGATCGTCTCGCGGATCTGCAGCACCTCGGCGTCGGTCAGCTGGTTGACCCGGCGCGACGGCTCGATCCCGACCTTGGCCGTGATGTCCCTCGCCGCGTGCGCGCCGATGCCATGGATGTACTGAAGCGCGATTTCGACGCGCTTGTTGGTCGGGATGTTGACGCCAGCGATACGGGCCACGAAGCTCTCCAGATACGCGTGTGCGGACGCAACAAACGCTCCGGTCAACAGACCAGGAGCGTCGACGCCCTTCGCGGAAGCGCGCCTTATACAGGGGATTCACGCCGCGTCAACGGCTGGCGTCGCGTCGGCGCCGGATCTCCTCAGGGAGCATTCCGTCCGAAGCGCAGGGTGATGACGGCCCGCAGGTCATGGTCCGGGCGGCCGTCGATCATGGCCGGGCGGAACCGGTACTCGGCCACCGCCGCCGCGACGCCGGCCTGGCCGAAGCCCTGCCCCGGGGGAGTTTCATTCAACACCTGGCACTGGTCCAGCACCGTGTCCTCGCGAATCCGGCAACTGACCACGGCCGTCCCCGAGACCCCGCGGCGCAGGGCTTCCGGCGGGTGGTAGCGGCGCAGCCCGCCGGGAGACGGCTGCCGCAGGTTTCTCGGCCCGGTGCGGACGCCGCGGCCCGGCCCGTCGCCCGCGCCGACGCCGGAGCCGGCCCCCGTCCCCTGGCCGCCCTGGCCCATGCCGGGGGTCGCCGAGGCGATCGGCGCGACGCCGACGACCAGGGCGGGTTCGGGCGCCTGCTCGCGCGGGGCCGGCGTCTCCGGCGGGACGGGCTCGCGCGGCGGCGGGGGCACGTGAATCCGCGACGGCGCGGCGGGGGCTCCGCCGCCGGCGCGCTTCGACGGCTTTTCCGGAGGCGGCGGGGGCGGGGGCGGGGGCGGCGGGATGGGCCGGAACAGCTCCACCTCGATCACCGGCGGGAGCGGGGGCAGCGGCTCGGGCCGGGTCCGCGCCACCAGGGCGAAGACGCCGATGTGGGCGGCCAGCACGACCGCAAAGGCGCCGGCCTTGCGCTGCCGGTCACGGGTGAGGAGCGAACCGATTTTCACGCGCGGAACATGCCACATCCGGCATGAACGCGCCGGAGCCGAAAGCGCTCAGCTTCGGTTCAGCTATCCAGCGCCGCGTCGATCGCGTCCGAGACGGCCGGGATCGAGCCCATGCCGTCGATCTCGGTCAGCAGGCCCCGATCGGCATAGTAGGGCAGCAGCGGCGCGGTGTTGCGGTTGTAGGCCGCCAGCCGGACCTTGAAGCTCTCGGGATTGTCGTCCGGACGGCCCTCTTCGGCGTAGCGGCGGGCGACCCGCTCGAGCAGGGCCGCGTCGTCGACCTTCAGGCGCACCACGCGGTCGATCCGGGCGCCCCTGCGGGCCAGCATGGCGTCGAGCGCCTCGGCCTGGGCCACGGTGCGCGGAAAGCCGTCGAAGATCGCGCCCCCGGCCGCCTCGGTCTCCGGCAAACGCTCCTCGATCAGGGCGATGACGATGTCGTCGGAGACCAGGTCGCCGCGCGACATGATGGCCTGGCACTCGCGCCCCAGTTCGGTGCCCGAGGCGATGGCGGCACGCAGCATGTCGCCCGTCGACAGCTGGACCATGCCCCGCGTCTCGACCAGCCGCTTGGCCTGGGTGCCCTTGCCCGCCGCCGGGGGGCCGAACAGGATCAGATTCATCGCCGCCCCTCCCCGAACCGGCTTCAGCGCCGGGCGGGCGCGGTGACGCCCTTGCCGCGGCCCTGGCCGCGCCCGCGCAGCTTGGCCTTCTTGATCAGGCCCTCGTACTGGTGGGCCAACAGCTGGGACTGAATCTGCGCCACCGTATCCATGGTCACCGAGACGACGATCAGGATCGAGGTGCCGCCGAACAGCAGGCCGTTGCCCATCTGGGCCGCCATGAACTCCGGCAACAGGCAGACGGCGGTGATGTAGATGGCGCCGATGGTGGTCAGGCGGGTCAGCACATAGTCCAGATATTCGGCCGTGCGCTTGCCCGGACGGATGCCCGGCAGGAAGCCGCCGTATTTGCGCAGGTTCTCGGCGGTGTCCTCGGGATTGAAGGTGATCGAGGTGTAGAAGAAGCAGAAGAAGATGATCAGCGCGCCGTACAGCACCATGAAGATGGGCTGGCCGTGCTGCATCTGGGCGGTGAACAGCGGGAGCCAGTCCAGCCAGGCCGGCAGGTCGGCGGTGGCGGTCATCTGCGCGACCGTGGTCGGCAGCATCAGCAGCGACGAGGCGAAGATCGGCGGGATGACCCCGGCGGTGTTGACCTTGAGCGGCAGGAACGAGCGCTCGCCCCCGGCCATGCGGTTGCCCTCCTGGCGCTTCGGATACTGGATCAGCAGCCGCCGCTGGGCCCGCTCCATGAAGACGATGAACACCACCACGGCGACGGCCAGGCCGGTGATCAGCAGCAGGGTGAAGGGCGACATCAGGCCCTGCTGGGCCATGCCGAACATCCGCGCGATGGCGCCCGGCAGGACGGCGACGATGCCGGCCATGATGATCAGCGAGATGCCGTTGCCGATGCCGCGCGCCGTGACCTGCTCGCCCAGCCACATCAGGAACATGGTGCCGCCGGTCAGGACCGTCACGGTCGAGACGATGAAGAAGATGCCCGGATTGTCGACGAAACCCTCCTGGGCGTTCAGGCCGATGGCGATGCCGGTCGACTGGAACAGCGCCAGGACCACGGTCAGATACCGGGTGTACTGGTTGAGCTGCTTGCGGCCGCTCTCGCCGCCTTCCTTGCGCAGCTTCTCCCACGGCGGATAGACCGCGCCCATCAGCTGGACGATGATCGAGGCCGAGATATAGGGCATCACGTTCAGGGCGAAGACCGCGAAACGCTCGACCGCGCCGCCCGAGAACATATTGACCATGTCGAGGATGCCGCGCTGGCTGTCCGGGTTCTGGAAGAACGCCAGGAAGGCCTCGGAATTGATCCCCGGGACCGGCACATAGGTGCCGACGCGGTAGACCAGCAGGGCCATCAGCGTGAACAGCAGACGCTTGTGCAGCTCGGTCGCCTTGGCGAACGAGCCCATGTTCATGTTTGCTGCGAGTTGTTCGGCGGCCGAAGCCATGTGTCGTCACCCCGACTGATCAGAACGGCGCATCGGACAGGACTCCGGCGCTTGCGTCCAGATAGGCGAAGGGCGCTCCCTTAGCGAGAGCGCCCCCCGTGCTTTATTTGGCGGCCGTCCGCTTGGCGCGGGCCGAGACCTTGTTGGCGTCACCCCGGGGCGCCTTGGGGGCCGGAGCCTTGCCCTTGGCGGCGTTGCGCTTCTCGACCCGGGCCGCGGCCTTGGCCTCGGCCTCGATCCGCTGCTGGGTGACCGAACCGCCGGCGGCCTCGACGGCCTTCAGCGCACCCGAGGTGGCCGACCAGACGACCAGATTCAGCTTGCCCTTGATCTCGCCGGTGCCCAGCAGGCGCACGCCGTCCTTGACGCGACGGATCACGCCGGCGGCGACCAGCGCCTCGCCGTTGATCTCGCCCTTGGCGTCCAGCTTCTTGGCGTCGATCGCCTCCTGCAGACGCCACAGGTTGACCTCGGCCAGCTTCAGGGCGTTCGGATTGTTGAAGCCGCGCTTCGGCATCCGCATGTACAGCGGCATCTGGCCGCCCTCGAAGCCGCCGATGGCGACGCCCGAACGCGACTTCTGACCCTTGACGCCGCGGCCGGCGGTCTTGCCCTTGCCCGAACCCGGGCCCCGGCCGACACGCATGCGCTTCTTGTGGGCGCCTTCGTTGTCGCGGATTTCGTTCAGTTTCATGTGCCTGATCCTTTCGGGTGCTAGCGCCCGCTGCAGCAGCGAACTCGGCTGTATTTGAAAAGGGACTAGGGACTAGGGACTAGGGTCTAGGTCGCCGGTTCGGACGCTGCGCCCTCCCCTAGTCCCTAGTCCCTAATCCCTAATCCCTCACTTCTCGACGATCTCGGTCAGGTGCGCGACCTTGGCGATCATGCCGCGGACGGAGGGGGTGTCCTCCAGGGTCGATTCACGGCCCATGCGGTTCAGGCCGAGGCCGGCCAGGGTGGCGCGCTGGTCGGCCTTGCGGCGGATCGGCGAACCGGTCTGGCGAACGGTGACGGTGGCTTTGGATTCGGTCTTGGCCATCTATTCAGCCCTCCACGGCTTCGGGCGCCGAGGCGCCGTCGTTGCGGCGGCCCATCAGGTCGGCGACCTTCTTGCCGCGCTTCGAGGCGACCATGCGGGGCGACGACTGGACCTTCAGGGCCTCGAAGGTGGCGCGGATCATGTTGTAGGGGTTCGACGACCCGGTCGACTTGCCGACCACGTCCTGGACGCCCAGGGTTTCGAGCACGGCGCGCATCGGACCGCCCGCGATGACGCCGGTTCCCGGAGGGGCGGCGCGCATCATGATCTTGCCGGCGCCCCAACGGCCGGCGCCGTCGTGGTGCAGGGTGCGGTTCTCGCGCAGCGGAACCTTGATCATGGTCTTCTTGGCTTCCTCGGTCGCCTTGCGGATGGCTTCCGGCACTTCGCGCGCCTTGCCGTGACCGAAGCCGACCCGGCCCTTGCCGTCGCCGACGACCATCAGGGCCGCGAACGAGAAGCGACGGCCGCCCTTGACCGTGGCCGCGACGCGGTTGATGTGCACCAGCTTCTCGACGATGTCCGAGTCCGGACCGTCGACGGCGGGAGCGTTGCGGTTGTCACGACGGTTGCGATCGCCGCCGCCGCCGCGTTGGGGTTGTTGCGCCATCTGTCGCGTCCCTTAGAAATTCAGGCCGGCTTCACGCGCGGCTTCCGCCAGCGCCTTCACCCGTCCGTGATAGATGTAGCCGCCGCGGTCGAAGACGACGTCCTTGACGCCCTTCTCGATGGCGCGTTCGGCGATCAGCTTGCCGATCATGGCGGCGGCGGCGGTGTCCGAACCCTTCGGCTTCTTGCCCTTGTCGCCTTCCAGCGACGAGGCGGAGGCCACCGTGACGCCCTGGGCGTCGTCGATGATCTGGGCCGAGATGTTCTTGTCCGAGCGGTGGACCGACAGGCGCAGGCGGCCGTTGGCCACGGCCTTCAGGCGGCGGCGGGTGCGCTCGGTGCGACGCTTGGCGTTTTGCTTGAGAGTGGTGGCCATGGCTTACTTCTTCTTGCCTTCCTTGCGCCGGACCTTTTCGCCCGCGTAGCGCACGCCCTTGCCCTTGTAGGGCTCCGGCGGACGCAGCTTGCGGATGACGGCGGCGATCTGGCCGACGGCCTGCTTGTCGGCCCCCGAGATCTTGATTTCGGTCTGCTTCGGCACCGCGAAGGTGACGCCGGCCGGCGGCTGGATGTCGACGTCGTGCGAGAAGCCGAGTTGCAGCGACAGGGCGTTGCCCTTCATCGCGGCGCGGTAGCCGACGCCGACCAGGTCCAGGCTCTTCTCGAAGCCGGTGGTGACGCCGGTGACCATGTTGTCGACCAGGGTGCGCGACAGGCCCCACATGGCCCGGCCACGCTGGGTGTCGGCGCGCAGGCCGAGGCTGATGCCCTCGTCGTTCTGCGAGACCTCGATCTCCTCGGCGACGGTCCACGAGCGCTCGCCCTTGGGACCCTTCACCGACACGGTCTGGCCGTCGAGCGTGACGGTCACGCCCTTCGGGACAGCGATGATGCGTTTGCCGATACGGGACATGTCAGTAGACCCTGCAGAGGACTTCGCCGCCGACCTTGGCCTCGCGGGCCGCGGTGTCCGACATGACGCCCTTGGACGTGGAGAGGATCGAGATGCCGAGGCCGTTCTTGATCGGCTTCAGGTCGCTGATCGCCGAATAGACGCGGCGGCCCGGCTTGGACACGCGGGCGATCTCGGCGATGACCGGCTGGCCGTCGAAATACTTCAGCTCGATCTCGAACTGCGGGAATTCGCCGGGGTTCTGAACCAGCGAATAGCCGCGGATGTAGCCCTCGTCCTGGAGCACGTCGAGGACGCGCTGGCGCAGGCGGGAGGCCGGGGTGAGCACCTTGGAACGCTTGCGCATGGCGGCGTTCCGGATGCGGGCGATCATGTCGCTCAGGGGATCGTTGATCATCATGTCTGTCGCTCCCCTTACCAGCTGGACTTGGTCAGGCCCGGGATCTGACCCAGGTTGCCGAGTTCACGCAGGGCGATACGGCTCATCTTGAGCTTGCGGTAATAGGCGCGCGGACGGCCCGTCACCTCGCAGCGGTTGCGAATCCGGTTGGCCGCCGAGTTGCGCGGCAGCTCCGCCAGCTTCAGGCGCGCCTCGAAGCGCTCCTCCAGCGGCAGGGATTCATCGTTGGCGGTCGCCTTCAGGGCGGCCCGCTTGTCGGCGTATTTCGCGACGAGGGCTTTGACCATCTCGTTGCGGTTCACGGCGCTCTTCTTAGCCATTGTGCTCTTCCCTTCCCGCTCAGTTCACGAACGGGAACTTGAACTCGGTGAGGAGGGCCTTGGCCTCCTCATCGGTCTTGGCCGTGGTGCAGACGATGATGTCCATGCCCCACATCTGGTCGATCTGGTCGTAGTTGATCTCGGGGAACACGATGTGCTCCCTCAGACCGGTGGCGTAGTTGCCGCGACCGTCGAAGCTGGTGCCCTTGAGGCCCCGGAAATCCTTCACCCGCGGCAGGGCGATGGTGATGAACCGGTCGAGGAACTCGTACATCTGGTCGCCGCGCAGCGTGACCTTGCCGCCCACGACCATGCCCTCGCGCAGCTTGAAGCCGGCGATGGAGTTGCGGGCCTTGGTCGGCACGGCCTTCTGGCCGGCGATGGCGGTCAGGTCCCTGAGGGCCGCGGTGGCCTTCTTGGAGTCGGCCACGGCTTCGCCGATGCCCATGTTGAGGACGATCTTGTCCAGCTTGGGCACCTGCATCGGATTGGTGTAGCCGAATTTCTCGGTCATCACCTTGCGGATGCGGGCCTGGTACTCGTCCTTCAGACGAGGCGTGTATTTGGTGTCGGCCATCAGATGACGTCTCCCGTCGTCTTGGCGAAGCGGACCTTCCTGTCGCCTTCCATGCGGAAGCCGACGCGGGTGGCCTTGCCGTTGGCGTCGGCGATCGCGACGTTCGACAGGTGAAGCGACGCTTCCTTGTTCTTGATGCCGCCCTGCGGATCAGCCTGGGTCGGGCGCGTGTGGCGCTGAACCATGTTGACGCCTTGCACGACGACGCGGTTTTCGGTCGGCAGAACCCGGGTGACGGAGCCGGTGCGGCCCTTGTCCTTTCCGGTCAGGACGACGACGCGGTCGCCCTTCTTGATCTTGGCGGCCATGACTACAGGACCTCCGGGGCCAGCGAGATGATCTTCATGTGGTTCTTGGCGCGCAGTTCGCGGGGAACCGGGCCGAAGATCCGCGTGCCGACGGGCTCGTTCTGCTTGTTGACGATGACGGCGGCCGACTTGTCGAAACGGATGACCGAGCCGTCCTTGCGCATGATGTCCTTGGCGGTGCGCACGACGATGGCGCGCACGACGTCGCCCTTCTTCACGCGGCCGCGGGGAATGGCTTCCTTCACGGAAGCGACGATCGTGTCGCCCACCGAGGCGTAGCGGCGCTTGGAGCCGCCCAACACCTTGATGCACATGACCCGGCGAGCGCCCGAATTGTCGGCCACCTCCAGGTTAGTTTGCATCTGGATCATGGGATCCGATCCTTCTGGTTACGAGGCCGAGGCGGTGGAAAGGACTTCCCAACGCTTCAGCTTGGACTTCGGGGCGCACTCGACGATGCGGGCCAGGTCACCGACCTTGAGGGCGTTCGCTTCGTCGTGGGCGTGATATTTCTTGGACAGACGGACGGTCTTTTTGAGGACGGGGTGCAGCAGGGTGCGCTCCACCTTCACCACGACGGTCTTGTCGCCCTTGTCGGAGACGACCACGCCTTCGAGAATTCGCTTCGGCATCTTCGCTTCCTTACGCGTTCACGCGCTTCTCGCGCAGAAGCGTCGAGATGCGGGCGATGTCCTTGCGCACTTCCGAGACCCGGTGGGTCTTTTCCATCTGGCCGGTGGCGGCCTGGAAGCGCAGGTTGAACTGTTCCTTCTTGAGCTTCAGCAGCTCGTCGGACAGCTGGTCGGGGGTCTGGGCCCGGAGGTCGGCGATCTTGGTCATGCTCCGATGTGCTCCACGTGCGAGACACCGGCGTCGAGGCGGGTGACCACCTTCGTACGGACCGGCAGCTTGGCGGCGCCGAGACGCAGCGCCTCGCGGGCGATGTCGTCCGGCACGCCGTCGATTTCGAACAGGATGCGGCCCGGGTGGCAGCGCGCGGCCCAGTGGTCCACGGCGCCCTTGCCCTTGCCCATCCGGACTTCGGCCGGCTTGCCCGTCACAGGCAGGTCGGGGAAGACGCGGATCCAGACGCGGCCCTGACGCTTCATCTGGCGGGTGATCGCGCGGCGGGCCGCCTCGATCTGACGCGCGGTGATGCGTTCCGGCTCCACCGTCTTCAGCCCGTAGGAACCGAAGTTCAGCGAGAAGCCGCCCTTGGCGGCGCCGTGGATGCGGCCCTTGAAGGCCTTGCGGTATTTGGTCTTCTTCGGTTGCAGCATGGCCTAGTTCTCACGTGCCCGGTCGCGGCGCGGGCCGCGGTCGCCGCGGGGTCCACGTTCACGACCTTCGTTGGAAGACGGGCCGGAAGCTTCCTGGGCCCAGCGCTTGTCCTGCGCCATCGGGTCGTGCTCGAGCACCTCGCCCTTGAAGACCCACACCTTCACGCCGATGATGCCGTAGGTCGTCTTGGCCTCGATGAAGCCGTAGTCGATGTCGGCGCGCAGGGTATGCAACGGCACACGGCCTTCGCGATACCATTCCATCCGCGCGATCTCGGCCCCGCCGAGACGGCCCGACACATTGATGCGGACGCCCTTGGCGCCGAGGCGCATGGCGGACTGCATGGCGCGCTTCATGGCGCGGCGGAAGGCGATCCGGCGTTCCAGCTGCTGGGCGATGTTCTCGGCGATCAGCTGGGCGTCGGTTTCCGGCTTGCGCACCTCGACGATGTTCAGGTGAACCTCGCCCTCGGTCTGGGCCGAGATGTCCTTGCGCAGCTTCTCGATGTCGGCGCCCTTCTTGCCGATCACGACGCCCGGGCGGGCGGCGTAGATCGTCACGCGGCATTTCTTGTGCGGCCGCTCGATGATGATGCGCGACACGCCGGCGGCGTTGAGGCGTTCCTTCAGCCACGTGCGCAGCTTCAGGTCCTGGTGCAGCAGCTTGGCGTAGTCGGCGCCGCCGGCGAACCAGCGGCTGTCCCAGGTGCGGTTGACGCCGAGGCGCAGACCGATCGGATTTACTTTCTGACCCATCAGGCGGCCTCACCGGCTTCGCGGACCACGATGGTGATCTCCGCGAAAGGTTTCAGGATACGCGACGAGCGGCCACGAGCGCGGCTCGCGAAACGCTTCATCACCAGGTTCTTGCCCACGAAGGCCTCGGCGACGACGAGGTTGTCGATGTCGAGGTTGTGGTTGTTCTCGGCGTTCGAAACCGCCGAATACAGGACCTTGCGAACGTCGGTGGCGATGCGCTTGCGGCTGAATTCCAGCTCGTTCAGCGCCTTCTGCACCGGCAGGCCGCGGATCGACTGGGCGACCAGGTTCAGCTTCTGCGGGCTGATCCGGACATTCACCAGCTTGGCGCGGGCTTCGGTCGGGGCGACCCGACGGGGGTTCTTGGTCTGGGCCATGGACTACTTCCTCTTGGCCTTCTTGTCCGCCGCGTGGCCCGGGAAGTTCCGGGTCGGGGCGAACTCGCCGAGCTTCATGCCGACCATCTCCTCGGAGACGGACACCGGCACGTGCTTCTGGCCGTTATGGACGCCGAAGGTCAGGCCGACGAACTGCGGCAGGATGGTGGAACGGCGCGACCAGGTCTTGATCACGTCCTTGCGGCCCGACGTCTGAACGGCGTCGGCCTTCTTGAGCAGATACCCGTCGACGAACGGGCCTTTCCAGGAGGAGCGGGCCATCTTTAGCGAGCCTTCTTGACGTGGCGGGTACGGATGATGAACTTGTCCGTCGCCTTGTTCTTGCGGGTGCGGGTGCCCTTGGTGTCCTTGCCCCACGGCGTGACCGGGGTGCGGCCGCCGGAGGTCCGGCCCTCGCCGCCGCCGTGCGGGTGGTCGATCGGGTTCATGGCCACGCCGCGAACGTGCGGACGCCAGCCCATGTGACGGACGCGGCCGGCCTTGCCGAGGTTCTGGTTCATGTGGTCGGGGTTCGAAACCGCGCCCACCGTGGCCATGCAGCCGTCCAGCACCATGCGAAGCTCGCCCGAGCCGAGGCGGATCTGGGCGTAGCCCTGGTCGCGGCCGACCAGCTGGGCGTAGGCGCCGGCCGAACGGGCCAGCTGGGCGCCCTTGCCCGGCTTCATCTCGATGTTGTGGATGATCGTACCCACGGGCATCGAGCGCAGCGGCATGGCGTTGCCCGGCTTCACGTCGACCTTTTCGCCGGCCACCACCGTGTCGCCCGCCTTCAGGCGCTGCGGCGCGATGATGTAGGCCTTTTCGCCGTCCTCATAGGTGATGAGGGCAATGAAGGCGGTCCGGTTCGGATCGTACTCGAGGCGCTCGACCGTCGCGGTCGCGAACTTGCGGCGCTTGAAGTCGATCTTGCGGTACAGGGTCTTGGCGCCGCCGCCGCGGAAGCGGACGGCGATGCGACCGCCCTGGCCGCGTCCGCCCGACTTGGTCAGGCCCTCGGTCAGCGACTTCTCCGGACGGCCCTTGTGGAGCTCGGAGCGGTCGATCAGCACCAGGGCGCGGCGGCCCGGCGAGGTCGGATTGTAGGTCTTCAAGGCCATCTGGTCAGAGCCCCGTGGTGACGTCGATCGACTGGCCTTCGGCCAGCGTCACGATCGCTTTTTTGATGTCGACCCGACGGCCCATGATGCCGCGGAAACGCTTGGTCTTGCCCTTCTGGACGAGGGTGTTGACCTTCAGCACATTGACCTTGAACAGGGCCTCGACCGCCGCGGCGATCTCGTCCTTGGAGGCGTTGTCCGCGACGCGGAAGACGACCTTGTTCTGTTCCGACAGGATCGTGGCCTTCTCGGTGATCACCGGAGCCAGGATGGTGTCGTAGTGACGGGCGGTGGGTTGAGCGCCGGCCATTACGCGGCCTCCTTCTCAGAGAAGCGCGCCTCGATGGCCTCGACGGCCGCCTTGGTCAGCACCAGCTTGTCGGCCCGCAGGATGTCATAGACGTTCAGGCCGGCGTTCGGCAGCACGTCGATGTGCGGGATGTTGCGGGCGGCCAGGCCGAAATTCGCGTCGACTTCCGGACCGCCGATGATCAGCACCCTGTTCCAGCCCAGCTTGCCGAGCGTCGTGCGCAGGGCCGCCGTCTTGGAGTCCTTCAGGGCGATGCTGTCGACCACGACCAGGTCGCCGGCCTTGGCCTTGGACGACAGCGCGTGACGCAGGGCCAGGGCGCGGACCTTCTTCGGCAGGGAGAAGCCGTGATCGCGGACGATCGGGCCGAAGGCGCGCGAGCCGCCGACGAACTGCGGCGCACGGCGCGAACCGTGACGGGCGCCGCCGGTGCCCTTCTGCTTGTACATCTTCTTGCCCGTACGAGAGTTCTCGTTGCGGGTCTGGACCTTGTGGGTGCCGGCGCGGCGCTTGGCCAGCTGCCAGTTGACGTAACGGGCCAGCAGGTCGCCGCGGATGTCGGTGATGCCGAAGACGGCGTCCGACAGTTCAACGTCGCCCGAGGCCTTGCCGTCGAGTTTGATGACCGGGAGTTTCATTGTGCTTCACCGCCTTCGGTGGCCTCGACGGCCGGGGCTTCCGCGGCCGGCGTTTCGGCCGGTTCAGCAGCAGCGGCGGTCTTCGACGACTTGACGCCGCCCGGGAAGGGGGCCTCGGCCGGACGGGTCTTCTTCACGGCGTCGCGGATCTTGACCCAGGTGCCCTCGTGACCCGGGACGGCGCCCTTGATCATGATCAGGCCGCGGTCGGCGTCGACGCGGAAGACGGTCAGGTTCTGGGTGGTGACGACTTCCTGGCCGAGCTGGCCGGCCATCTTCTTGCCCGGGAAGGTGCGGCCCGGGTCCTGGCGGTTGCCCGTGGAGCCGTGCGAACGGTGCGAGACCGAGACGCCGTGGGTCGCCCGCAGACCGCCGAAATTCCAGCGCTTCATGGCGCCGGC
>NZ_CALMZS010000065.1 GCF_937870815.1 uncultured Brevundimonas sp. | reverse complement strand
TCCTCAGGTATGGCGACACCGTCCGCATCGAGATGCTCGACGACCACCACCACTCGATCTTCGGCGCCATCGAACAGACGGTGGAGGCGGCGTGATGCGCGGAGCGGCCATCGCCGGCGTGCTGGCTCTGGCTGCGGCGCCCGCCTTCGCCCGGGAGGCCGAAAACGACTGGGATATCATCGTTGACGAATCCCGGCAGATGACGCTGGCGGTCGCGGCCTATTCGAGCGGCCAGACCATCGCTGTCCGTTGCCGCTCCGCCGAACTCGACGTGCTGATCTCGGGCCTTCCGCCCTTCGAGGGTCTGAGCCGCTACGTCGAGGCGACCTTCAGCGATGGCCGGGTCGAGGACGCCAACTGGTTCACCGGCGGGGATGGCTCGATGGTGTTCAGCCCGGTCCCGCGCATCGACGCCCGTCGCCTTCGTCAGGGCGGGGCGCTGCAGCTGTCGGTCGCCGTCGCCCCGGAGCCGGAAAGCCCCTTTCGCCGCTACGCCTTCGATCTGCCCGCCGAGTCCGCCAATCTCGATCAGGTGCTCGACGCCTGCGGCGCCGGTCAGCCGGACCCGCGTGAGGCCATGGTTCGATGGAGGGCGCCGCCGGGGTCCGCTCCAAATTTCTGGCGGCGCATGCCGACGCCCCAATTTCCGGAGGCGGCGGCGGCGGCAGGCCTCGACTCGGCCGCCGCGGCGTTCAGCTGCGTCGTTGCGGAAGCCGGGCGGTTGACCGATTGCCGCGTGGAACGCGAGAGCGCCCACCGCCGCTACGGGTTCGGCCAGTCGGCGTTGCGAGCATTGCGGGACGCAAGGGTGATTCTTGCGGAGGAAGGCGGACCGGAACCGGGCCGGCTCGTCGTGGTGGTTGTCCGGTTCCAGATCACCTCCTGACCGACTCCAGCCCCCCGTAGGGCCTTCCCTGGGTCCCGCTCGGGCGCGGTCGGCCGGGTCCCCCGGTTCGCCATCCGCCCCGAAGCGCCGATGACCGGTCGATCGGGTTCCCGATTGACCTGATCGGACCCCCCACGCTACCTAGCGCGCCTGCCGAAGCGAGCGACCGGCCTGTGCGGGCGTGGTGGAACTGGTAGACGCGCCGGACTCAAAATCCGGTTCCGAAAGGAGTGTCGGTTCGAG
>NZ_CALMZS010000064.1 GCF_937870815.1 uncultured Brevundimonas sp. | reverse complement strand
CTTCCATCTTCGACATCTGCTCTCCTTACACGAGAGCTGTCCCTGTTTTCCTTGTCTCAGTTCCGGGGGTCACTCCAGCCCAGCGCCGGGCCGAAAGTGGTGCGTGTCCCTACTTTCCCCTCGTTGACAATGGAACATAACGGGAACATTTTCAGCCGGGCACTCAGTTTCGGAGGAAGCGCCGATGCCGAGACAGGCGCGGGTGGTGATCCCGGGACTTCCCCATCATGTCACCCAGCGGGGCAACCGCCGACAGCCGACCTTCTTCGGCGACGCCGACTACCGGATGTGGCTGGGCCTGGCGTCCGAGGTCTTCCGGGCCGAGGCGGTCGAGATCTGGGCCTATTGCCTGATGCCCAACCACCTGCATCTGATCGCCGTGCCCGGCCGGCCCGAGGCGCTGGCCCGGGCGGTCGGGACGACGAACCTGCGCTACACGCGGCGGGTGAACGCGCGGGAGGGTTGGACGGGCTATCTGTGGCAGGGCCGGTTCGCTTCCTTCGCGATGGACGAGGGGCGCCTGCGGACCTGCGCGCGGTATGTCGGGCTGAATCCGGTGCGCGCGGGGCTGACGGCGCGGGCGGTCGACTGGCCCTGGTCCAGCGTGCGGGCCCATGTCCAGGGTCGGGCCGACCCGTTGCTGACCCCCGGGCCGCTGGCGCAACGGTTGGGCGAGGCGACGCCCCGGTTCTTCGACGTCGATGTCGAGGAAGAAGCGCGCCGGCGCCTGCGCCGCGCCTCGAGCACGGGCCGGCCGTTGGGCGACCCCGCCTGGATCAGGGCTCTCGAGGCGCAGACCGGGCGGCCGCTTGCCGATCCACCCATCGGCCGGAAAGTAGGGACACGCACCACTTTCCAACCCCGTCAGGACGTGAGCCGGGGACAACGAGGTGAGGAAAGTGGTGCGTGTCCCTACTTTCCAGGAAAGTGGTGCGTGTCCCTACTTTCGCCGAACACCCGCCGGAAGCTGATCCGCAGCGCCGCGTCGGCCTCGTCCAGCGTCGCGGGGACGCCGAGGTCGACCAGGCTGGTGACGCCGTGTTCGGCGATGCCGCAGGGGACGATGCCGGTGAAGTGGGTCAGGTCCGGCTCCACATTGAGGCTGACGCCGTGGAAGCTGACCCATTTGCGGACCTTGACGCCGATGGCGGCGATCTTGTCCTCGCGGGACCAGCCCGGCCCCCCATCTCCTGGAATCCGGCGCTCGACCCAGACGCCGACGCGGCCCTCGCGCACCCCGGCCGGGACGCCGAACTCGCCCAGCGCCCCGATGAGCCACTGCTCGAGGCCGCGCACGAAGGCGCGCACGTCCCGGCCGCGCCGGTTCAGGTCGAGCATCACATAGGCGACCCGCTGACCGGGGCCGTGATAGGTGAACTGGCCGCCGCGGCCGCTGCGGTGGACCGGGAAGCGGCCCGCGTCGAGCAGATCGGCGTCCCTCGACGAGACCCCCGCCGTATAGAGCGGCGGATGCTCCAGCAGCCAGACCAGTTCGGGCGCCTCGCCGGCCGCGATGGCCGCCGCCCGCGCCTCCATGGCCGCGACCGCGAACGGGTAGTCGACCAGCCCGGGCGACACCGCCCACTCGGCCGGCGCGCCGTCCTCGCGGAGCAGTTTCGATACGGCCGGGCTTAAGGACTGGGAAAGCATGTCGCCCTCAATGTGGGGATCGGGAGCGCCATGCAAGAACCGCCCGTCCAGTCCCAGTCAGAGTCAGAGTACCCAGTGAGCCAGATCGAAGCCGTAGACGTAGAGATTTCGGTCGTGCTGGGACGCTCTGTTCTGCCGATGAGCCAGCTGCTGCGGATGGGCCGCGGGGCGGTGATCCCGCTCGACGCCTCCGAGACCGACGAGGTCTGGATCCTCGCCAACAACCATCCGGTGGCGCGCGGCGAGATCGAGATCCGCGAGGACCGCATCGCCATCACCGTGACCCGCGCGGCGGACGTCTACGACTTCATGGCCGGGGCGGCCTGAGGCAAGGGCGCAGGCGGTAGGCGGTAGGCGGTAGGCAGCCTACCCCCGCGACGAGCTCTTCAGCCTGACGTCGCAGAGCCGGAGAGCCGCCGCCTCGATAGCCGCGAACATTGCGGAGGGTTACGGCCGGTCGACCAAGCCCGCCTATCTGAACTTCCTGCCTACTGCCTAATCCCTTGCCAGCCCTCTTCCCATCCGCGCTTCCGTCCGCTATCAGCCCCCCTCCGATGCGAGCGGTCGTGGCGGAATTGGTAGACGCGCAGCGTTGAGGTCGCTGTTCCCTAACCGGAGTGGAAGTTCGAGTCTTCTCGACCGCACCATCGAAATAATTAGGAAAAACATCGGCTTACGCTGATTGACAGACAGGGGGCCAAGCGTGAGCAACACCGCAACCGCCCCCCTGTCTGGTCCTCCCGTCGATGAAATCGAACATGTGGCGCTGGACGAGGACTATGTCCTGACGCCCGGCTTCGTCGAGAAGGTGGTCGACGCCTCCGACGCCGGCGACGGGCTGAGGCTGCGCTCGCTGCTCGAGGACCTGCACCCGGCCGACGTCGCCGACCTGATGGGCTTCCTGACCGCCGAGCATCGCGCGGTGGTGGTGCTGTGGCTCCCGCCGGACCTGCTGGCCGACACCCTGCCGGAACTCGACGACGGCATCCGCGAGGAGGTGCTGGAGCGGGTGCCGCACCTGATCCTGGCCGAGGCGCTGCAGGAACTCGATTCCGACGACGCCGCCGCCGTGGTCGAGGACCTGGAGGACGACCAGCGCGAACGCGTCCTGGCGGCCATGCCCGACGTCGAGCGCGCCGCCATCGAGAGCTCTCTGGGCTATGCGGAGGATTCCGCCGGCCGCCTGATGCAGCGCGAGGTGATGGCCGCGCCGCAATTCTGGAACGTCGGCGACACCATCGATCACGTCCGGGCCCAGGGCGACGACCTGCCGGAACTGTTCTTCGACGTCTATGTGGTCGATCCGCTGAACAAGCCGGTCGGCGGCGTCGCCATCAGCCGCCTGCTGCGCGCGCCGCGGGCCACGCCGCTGACCGAGATCATGGACCCGGTCAACGAGATCACCGTCGACCAGGACCAGGAAGAGGTCGCCTACATCTTCGAGAAATACCATCTGATCTCGGCCCCGGTCACCGACGCGGCCGGGCGGCTGGTGGGGCAGATCACCGTCGACGACATCGTCAACATCATCCAGGAGGAGAACCGCGAGGACATCCTGCGCCTGGCCGGCGTCTCGGACGAGGACCGGGGCTCGAACGTCGGCGAGATCGTGCGCGGCCGCGTGCCGTGGCTGGCGATCAACCTGGCCACCGCCGTGCTGGGCGCCAGCGTCATCGGCTGGTTCGAGGGGACCATCCAGCAGATCGTCGCCCTGGCCGTGCTGATGCCGATCGTCTCGGCCATCGGCGGCAATGCGGGCACCCAGGCGCTGACCGTGACGGTCCGCGCGCTGGCGACACGCGAACTGAACAGCTCCAACGCGCCGCGGACCTTCTGGCGTGAACTGGCGGTCGGGGTCGCCAACGGCCTGGTGCTGGCGCCGCTGATCGGCGTGGCGGCGGGGCTGTGGTCGCGGGACTGGCGTATCGGCGGGGTCATCGCCGCGGCCATGGTGCTGAACCTGATGGTCGCCGCGACCGTCGGGGTGCTGACGCCGCTGACGCTGTCGAAGCTGAAATTCGACCCGGCCGTGTCCTCGGCCGTGTTCGTGACGGCGACGACGGACTTCTTCGGCTTCCTGATCTTCCTCGGTCTGGCCACGATCGTGCTGCTGTAGTCCCGCTGGACCGGCGCGCGGTTTGCTGGTTCTCCCGTTGAGCGAGCGCTTCCGTCTCGATTTGGGTCAATCCGGTGTCCGACGCGACCACCCCACGTCTGAAGGTCTCCCGCGAGGGGGTCGTCCTCATCAAGAGTTTCGAGGGCTTCCGGCCGCGCGCCGTGCGCAACGCCGACGGCCGCTGGGTCATCGGCTACGGGCACACGGCCTCGGCGCGCGAGGGCTCGACGGTCAGCGAGCAGGACGCCGAACTGCTGCTGCAATACGATCTGCTGCCGGTGGTGAAGGCCCTCAACGAGCGGGTCTCGGCGCCGCTGAACCAGCACCAGTTCGACGCCCTGGCCAGTTTCGCCGTCTCGGTGGGGATCGACGCCTTCCTGGCCTCGGACGTGCTGCAGCGGCTGAATGACGGCCGGGCCGTCGAGGCCGCCGACGCGATGATCGGCTGGCCGGAGACGACGCCGCCCGACGCGCGCCTGCGCCGCAGGGCCGCCGAGCGGGCCCTGTTCGTGGCCGATCCGGCGACGCCGGTGCATCTGGCCGAACTGCTCGCCGCGCCCCTGCCGCCGCCCGACGAACCCGAGCCCGCACCGGCCGGGCCCCCGGCCGCGGCCGCCGGGCCCGCCGTGGTTTTCGAGTCGCGGCCCTTCCAGGCGGCGACGATCACCGCCATCCGCCTGCAACGCTATTCCCCCTACGCGGCCGCGATCATCGGGCCGCTGCCCGGCTTTCCAACCGCCGCCGGGCCAGCCCCCTCCCCCGAGCCCGAGCCCGAGCCCGAGCCCGAGCCCCAGCCCCAGCCCGCCGTCGATCCGCCCGCGCCGCCCGCGCCCGGGGCGTCGCCGTTCCCGCCGATGGAGGAACCGCTGGTGCTGACGCCCGCCACCGAGGCCGACTTCGCCGAGACCGGCCGCGCCGTCTGGGAGCCCGACCGGCGTCCCCAGGCGGCGCCCGCCGAGGCCGACGCCGTGCTGTTCGACGAGGAGCCGACGCTTTCCGTGCTGCGGCACGAGGTCGAGACGCCCGCGCCACGCCGCTTCGACTGGAGCGTGACCGGCGCCTTCATCGTCATGGGCCTGACCGGCCTGGCCGCCTGCGCGGCCGCCGCGGCCGCCTTCCGCAAGGCCATGGCCGATGGGTCGCAGCTGAACGACTACACCGTGATCGGCTGGGTCCTGGCCCTGATCGGCGTCATCTGCGTCGGCGTGGCCTCGTGGAATCTGTTCGTCCAGTGGAGTCGGCGGACCTGACTTTGCCAGTCGAGCGGCGCAGTGCTACGCCGCCGCCATGAGCATTCCCAACGCCCCCCAGTCGATGGAATTCGGCCTCGGCGAAAACGCCGACATGATCCGCGAGACCACCGCCCGCTGGGCGACCGACCGGCTGGCCCCCCTGGCGGCCGAGATCGACGAGAACAACCAGTTCAGGCGCGAGCTGTGGCCCGAGATGGGCGAACTGGGCCTGCACGGCGTCACCGTGGAAGAGGAATGGGGCGGCCTCGGCCTCGGCTATCTCGAACACGTGGTGGCCATGGAGGAGGTGTCGCGCGCCTCGGCCTCGATCGGCCTCAGCTACGGGGCCCACTCCAACCTGTGCGTCAACCAGATCCGCCGCTGGGGCACCGAGGAGCAGAAGCGCAAATACCTGCCCGGGCTGATCTCGGGCGAGCACGTCGGTTCGCTGGCCATGTCCGAGGCGGGCTCCGGCTCCGACGTCATGTCGATGCGGACCCAGGCGAGGAAGGTCGGCGACCGCTACGTCCTCAACGGGACGAAATTCTGGATCACCAACGCGCCCTCGGCCGACACCCTGGTCGTCTATGCCCGCACCGGCGAGGGCAACGGCGGCGTCACCGCCTTCCTGATCGAGCGCGGCATGAAGGGCTTCAGCGTCTCCAAGAAGCTGGACAAGATGGGCATGCGCGGCTCCGACACCGCCGAACTGGTGTTCGAGGACTGCGAGGTCCCGGAGGAGAATGTCATGGGCCCGGTCGGCGGCGGGGCCGGGGTGCTGATGAGCGGCCTGGATTATGAGCGCACGGTCCTGTCGGGCGGCCCGCTGGGCATCATGCAGGCGGCCCTGGACGTGGTCCTGCCCTATGTCCGCGAGCGCAGACAGTTCGGCAAGGCCATCGGCAGCTTCCAGCTGATGCAGGCTAAGGTCGCCGACATGTATGTGGCCCTGAACAGCGCCCGCGCCTATGTCTACGCCGTGGCCCGCGCCTGCGACCAGGGCAAGACCACCCGCTACGACGCCGCCGGCGCCATCCTGCTGGCCAGCGAGAACGCCGTGAAGGTCAGCCTTGAGGCCGTCCAGGCCCTGGGCGGCGCCGGCTATACGAAGGAATGGCCGGTCGAGCGTCTGGTTCGCGACGCCAAACTGTACGACATCGGCGCCGGCACCAACGAGATCCGCCGCTTCCTGATCGGGCGGGAGCTACTGGGGAGCTGACTCGGCCGGACAATCGCCCAGCCTTTCCGCGGTCATCACCATCGAGACCTCGGCCATCGACGGAGCCGGGGCGGGCGTCATCGTGCTCTTCACCGACATCGTATAGTTGCGGCTGTAGTCGCCGGTGACGCGGGTGTCGGTGACGGTGCGCACGCCGTCGGCCGAGGTGCAGACCATGTGGCCGACCATGGCGTCGCCCTCGCGACGGAACGACTGCTGGTCGCAGGTCATGCCGGGGGATTGCGGCGCGGCCCCGGCGGGCGGCTCGAACTTCGCCTCGCGGATGCAGGTTTCGATCGCCGGGGTCTGCATGCCGGCCGGCATGCCGGCCATCCGGGTGGTCACGCGCCACAGGCCGGGTGTCGGACCGGCGGGCAGGTCGGTTCCAGCCGCGGCCGCCGCCGTCTTCCCGGCCGCCGTGTCCGTCGGCGTCCCCTCGCCGCCGGGTCCGCAGGCCGCCAGGGCCAGGACAGCCAGTCCCGATGCAAACGTGATGATGCGCATGTCGATCCTCCACCCAGGACCCGTCCCTAGCATATTCCGCGGTCGCGCAGAACGGCGCTTCAGCGTCGGGAACCGTCACGGGCCGGCGGCGGTTCGCCAGCAATCAGAGGAGACACGCCATGCCCGCCAAGTCCGCCGCCCAGCAGAAGGCCGCCGGGGCCGCCCTGTCGGCCAAGCGCGGCGACACGCCCAAATCCGAGCTCAAGGGCGCCTCGAAATCGATGCTGTCGATGAGCGAGAAACAGCTCGAGGAGTTCGCCCACACCCGGCGCAAGGGCAAGCCCGAGCACGTCAAGCACTGACGGTCGGGCGCGCGAACCGGTTGACCGGGCCGGCGACGGCGGCCAGCCTCGGCGCATGACGCTGACCCACACGTCGACAGGCCGGCCGCGCGCCTTTTCGGAGGTGGTGGAGAAGCTCGGCCAGCGCCGCGGCGACAAGCTGTGCCTGGGCGAGGTGGTCGAGGCCTTCGGCGAGCGCGCCTTCGGGCCGGTGATGTTCTTCTTCGCCCTGATCAACATGATGCCCTGGCCGCCGGGGGGCACGACGCTGACCGGCGCGCCGCTGTTGCTGCTGTCGATGGAGCTGGCCTGGGGCCGCGACGAGTTGTGGACGCCGCGCTGGGCCGATCGGATCACGGTCAGGCGGGCGACCTTCCGCCGGCTGAGCGGGCGATTCCAGTCGGGGTTGAAATTCACCGAACGCCTGTCCCGGCCGCGCCTGCATTTTCTGACCAGCCCCCTCGGCCAGGGGCTGATTGGCGTCGCCTGCGTCTTCCTGTCGGTCGTTCTGGTGCTGCCGGTCTGGGGCGGCAACCTGCTGCCGGCGACGGCGATCGGCTTCTTCGCCCTGGGCGTGATGCAGCGGGACGGCCTCGCGGTCATCGTCGGCTGGCTGCTGACCGGGGCGACCGGGGCGGTGCTGTTTCTGGCGTGGCGGCTGATCGTCGCCAGCGCCACCTACGGCCTGGAATGGATCGGCCGGATCGCCTGAGCCGCATGTTTGTTTAGTGGCCAACCACCACGGTCACGCCTAGATCGAAGTGCCCCGTCGCACGAGTCCCGCAGCCCATGCCTGACTACGACTATCAGAGCGACACCCGACCCTTCTCGCGGGTGCTCGAGGACCTCGGGGCCCGGGACGAGCCGAAGCTCTATCTCGGCGAACTCGTCAACGCCTTCGGCGAGCGCGGTTTCGGCGCGCTGATGCTGATCTTCGGCCTGATGAACGTCGCCATCGGCATCATCCCGGGGACGACCACCATCCTCGGCGCGCCCCTGCTGCTGCTGGGGCTGCAGCTGGCCACGCGCCAGGACCAGCTCTGGCTGCCGAGATGGGCGCTGCGGCGGTGGATCGAGCGGCGGGCCTACCGGGACGGACTGGAGCGGGTGCTTCCGCGGCTCAGGAAGGTCGAGCGGCTGTCGCGGCCGCGGCTGTCGATCATGACCAGCGAGGTCTCCGAGGTGCTGATCGGCCTCGCCACCGTCCTTCTCGCCGTCATCCTGGTCCTGCCCATCTGGGGCGGAAACCTGATTCCGGCGCTGATCATCTCGACCTTCGGCTTCGGCCTGATGCAGCGCGACGGCCTGGCCGTGGTCATCGCCTGGGTCGCCGTCGGCCTGATCGGCCTGGCGGCCCTGATCGTCTGGCTGACATGGCGGTGGGTGTCGCCGTATCTGCTGCCGGCGTGGGAGTGGGCCAACGGCCTGCTGCCCCAGGCCTGGGCCTGGCTGAGCGGCCTGTTCGGCGGCTGAACGCACGAGACGCCGGAGGGCGAACCCTCCGGCGCCTGCGAGAACCGGGAAACCGTCAGCTGCGGAACAGCGACAGCACCAGCTGCGGAGTCTGGTTGGCGATGCCCAGCGCCTGAACCCCCAGCTGCTGCTTCGTCTGCAGGGCCTGGAGCTTGGCGCTCTCCTTCGCCAGGTCGGCGTCGACCAGATTGCCCACTCCCGACTCCAGGGCGTCCGACAGCTTGCCGACGAACGTCAGATGGGTCGAGAGCGCCTTCGACTTGGTGCCCAGCCGCGCGAGCGAGGCCGAGACCGCGTCGATGGAGTTGGAGACGGCCGTCAGCGAAGCCGTCGCCTTGGACAGGGTGTCGATCGACTGCGTGGCCGTGACCGACACATTCGCGCCGCCCAGAGCCAGAACCTCGGCGCCAACCGTGAGGGTGGCCGTGCCCTGCGCATTGGCCAGGGCCTGGAACCCCGTCGCGCCGGCCTTCAGCAGGTTGACCCCGTTGAATTCGGCGTTTCCGGTGACCGAGGCGATCTGGTCGCGCAGAGCCTTGAAGTCCTCGTTCAGGGCCGCACGGGCCGACGTCTTCAGCGACGCATCTGTCGCCGCCAGGGCCTTCTCCTTCATCTGGAGCAAGAGGTCGGAGACCGTCTCGCCCGCCGCCAGCGCCACATCGACCGCGGCCATGCCCCGGTCGAGAGACTGTTTCACCGCGCTCAGCGCCCCGATGTCGGCACGTTGGCCCTGGGCGATCGCCCAGATAGCCCCGTTGTCCTTGGCGGTGGCCACAGACTTGCCGGTGTTGATCCGGTTCTGCGTCGTCGCCAGCTGGGCGTTGGTCGCGTTCAGGTTCTGGAGCGCGATCATCGCGCCCACGTTGGTGTTGACCGACATAACCATCGGCTGTCCTTCCATTCTGGTCGGTGAGGGAACGGCCTTCTGGCCGCGGAACCGGTTCTGGTTCGGGCCCGCCCACGCAAGGACCGGGCCGCAAGCATTGCCGCACAGGCCGTTGACTTCACGAGGATTCCGGCTCGTCGGCCCGGCGGCGCCCGGCAGATTTATCCGCCCCCCGGGGGCGGGGCCGGCCGATCCTTTCCGGGTCCGCCGCCCTGACGGCGCCCACACGGTCGTTGTTAAGCCGGGACGGCTTCGCTACCCCTGTCGGAACACCAGCGGAGCCGTCCATGACTCGCCACAGCGACCGGTTCGAGGGCACCTCGGACTATATCGCCACCGACGACCTGAAGATCGCCGTCAACGCCGCCGTGGCGCTGGAACGGCCGCTGCTGATCAAGGGCGAGCCGGGCACGGGCAAGACCGTGCTGGCCTATGAGATCGCCCGCGCCCTCGACGCCCCGCTGATCACCTGGCACGTCAAGTCGACGACCAAGGCCCACAACGGCCTCTACGAATACGATGCGGTGTCGCGGCTGCGCGACAGCCAGCTGGGCGAGGCGCGCGTGCACGAGGTGCGCAACTATCTGAAGCCCGGAAAGCTGTGGGAGGCGTTCACCTCGCCGGTGCGGCCGGTGCTGCTGATCGACGAGATCGACAAGGCCGACATCGAATTCCCCAACGACCTGCTGCAGGAACTCGACCGGATGGAGTTCTTCGTCCAGGAGACGGGCGAAACCATCCGCGCCGCGGTCCGGCCCATCGTGGTCATCACCTCGAACAATGAGAAGGAGCTTCCGGACGCCTTTCTGCGCCGCTGCTTCTTCCACTACATCCGCTTCCCCGACGACCAGACCATGAGGGCCATCGTCGAGGTGCATTTCCCGGGCATCAAGCCGCGCCTGGTCTCGGAGGCGCTGAAGACCTTCTACGAAATCCGCGAGACGCCCGGCCTGAAGAAGAAGCCGTCGACCTCGGAACTGCTCGACTGGCTGAAGCTCCTGCTGGTCGATGACATCGATCCGGCCGCCCTGCGCGAGACGGCGCCGGGCAAGCTGATCCCGCCCCTGCACGGGGCGCTGCTCAAGAATGAGCAGGACGTTCATCTGTTCGAGCGGCTGGCCTTCCTCGGCCGCCGCGAGGGGGCCCGACCCGGCGCCTGAACACACCGACGAACGGGTTTCGTCATCCCGATTACCGCGTTTTCACTGGATTCCCGGAGGCTGGAGCGCAGGATGAAGGCGACGAGGACCCACCCCATGCCAAGGCGTCCCCTGCCGATCGCCGCGCTCTGCGCCGCGGCCGTGACCGCGGCCTGCGACGGCGATTCCGTGCGGATCTCCCCGGCCGGGGCCGGGCCGGGCGAGGCCCGGGGGGCGCTGAAGGTGGTGCAGGCGCTGCAGTGTCCGCAAACCATGGGATCGCTGACCCGCAAGGGCTCGGCCAGCGCGGAGGGCACGATCTGCACCTACGCCGGTCCCCGCGGCGCCGAGGTCACCCTGCACCTGGTCGAACTGGACGAGACCTCGCCGGCGCAGGTGCTGACGGCCTTCGAGGCGCGCCTCTCGGCGGCCATGCCCCAGGCCGTGGCCCAGCTGAAGGCGGCCGGCCCCCCCGGGTCCGGACAGGACGGCGGGCGCGCTCCCGGAGTCGACATCCGCGCCGACGGCGACGAGGCCAGGGTGCGCATCGGCGGCTTCCAGATCGACGCCTCGCGGCGTGGGGCCGCGGCGCGCGATCCCGCCGCGGAGGGCGACAACGTCAGCGTCCAGGCCTATCAGGACGCCGCCGAGATCCGCACCCGCGGCGGCGGCGGCGCGACCCGCGCCAGTTGGACCCTGGCCGACAGCCGACCCTCGGAGGGGGGCTGGAGACTGGTCGGCTACGAGGCGCGCGGCCCGGCCGGCGGGCCGATCGTGGTCGCCACCATGCGCGCCCGCGACCGCGACCAGGTGTTCGGGGACGGGCGGGATCTCGTCGCCCTCAACGTCGGCGAATGACGGCGCCAGGGTTGATCGCGGCGGCCGGATGCGTCACCTGACCCGCCACAGCAGGATACCGCCTTGGCCGCCACGCTCCGAACCCCCTCGAAAAAAGCCCCGCGCGCCTGGCAGCGCATGCTCTCCGGCCGCCGGCTGGACCTGCTCGACCCGTCGCCGTTCGACATCGAGGTCGAGGACATCGCCCACGGCCTGGCCCGGGTCGCCCGCTGGAACGGCCAGACCGTCGGCGAACACGCCTTCTCCGTCGCCCAGCACAGCTGCGTGGTCGAGGAAATCGCCGCTCACATCCGGCCGGGCCTGGAGCCGAAATGGCGGCTGGCGGCCCTGCTGCACGACGCCTCGGAATACGTCATCGGCGACATGATCTCGCCGTTCAAGGCGGCGCTGGGGGTCAGCTACAAGGATTTCGAGGCCCGGCTGGAGCACGCCATCCACATCCGTTTCGGACTGCCGGCGCGGACGCCGGCCGAGGTCAGGAAGCTGATCAAGGAGGCCGACAAGGCCTGCGCCTTCTTCGAGGCGACCCAGCTGGCCGGCTTCACCCGGAACGAGGCTCTGGGCCTGTTCGGCAGGCCCCCGGCCGGATACGACCTGACCATCGAGCCCCTGCCCGCCCCGGTCGCCCAGCAGCGTTATCTGGAGCGCTACCGGGTCCTGGCCGAGGCGGTCGGCCTCGTCCCCGCCCCCGACGCCTGGCATACGGAATAGGCATGGGGCTTCCGGCGGAACAGGGCGTGCGCATCGGCCTCTCGGCGGTGGTCATCGCGCTCCGCGACCGCCAGGCCTGCGTCCTGACCACGCCCGGCGACGACGGCGCCCTGGCCCTGCCCTTCGGCCCCTTCGACCCGGCCCGCGACCGCACCTTCGAACTGGCCCTGCGCGCCTTCGTCACGGCCCAGACCGGCTTTCGCCTCGGCTTCGTCGAGCAGCTCTACACCTTCGGCGACCTCGGCCGCGCCAGTCCGCGCGCCACCCCCGGCCCGGAGCGCCGCCGCGAGGTTTCGGTCGGCTATCTGGCGCTGACCGCCGACGCCGCCGACGCCCCCCTGGCCGAGGCCCGGTGGACGCCGGTGCTGGACATCTTCCCGTGGGAGGACCGCCGCGACGGGGCCGCCGCCTGCCTCGGCCCCCTGCTCGACGGATTGGGCGCCTGGGCCGCCGGCGACCCCCGCCGCCAGGCGCGCGTGGACGCCCTGTTCGCCCCGGGGCCCGCCCACCGCTGGAACGAGGGCCGGGTGCTGGAGCGCTACGAACTGCTCTATGAGGCCGGACTGGTCGCCGAGGCGGCGCGCGACCGCGACAGGCCCGCGCCGCCGGGCGCGCCGGGGCGGGCCATGGCCTCGGACCACCGCCGCATCCTGGCCACCGGCCTCGGCCGCCTGCGCAGCAAGCTGAAATACCGGCCCGTGCTGTTCGACCTGATGCCGTCGACCTTCACCCTGTCCGAACTGCAGGCCGCCGCCGAGGCGGTCGCCGGCCTGTCGCTGCACAAGCAGAATTTCCGCCGCGGCGTCGAACGCACCGGCCTCGTCGAGCCGACCGGCCGCCTGTCGGCGGCCACCGGCGGGCGGCCGGCCGAACTGTTCCGCACCGTCGGCGGCGACCGGTCCGCCGCCGACGCCCTGGGCCTGCCCCTGCCCGCCCAGCGCTGACGAACCGGCCCGGACCCCGGCCTCCGGACCAAGCGGCCCGGATGGGCCGCAAGGGCTTGCGGCGCGGGCCGCGCCCCATTAGAGAGGCCGCTCGCTCGACCAAAGCGTTTCGGCCCCGCGGAGAGGTGGCAGAGTGGTCGAATGTACCGCACTCGAAATGCGGCGTGCCTTTACGGGTACCGTGGGTTCGAATCCCACCCTCTCCGCCACCGTCTTTTTTCTTATATATCAATAATTTAACTACTAAATGGCTCACTGCCGAACGCCGCCGTTCGCGGCGTGCGAATTCAGGGCGATCGCACTGTGTCGCGCGCCTGTCCGGCGCCGCTGGACGATTGACCGCGGCCGGCCTGCCATCGGCCTCCTCGACGGGTTGAATCAGCTCGAAATGGGAGGCGTTTGCGCGAAGGCACCGCCCCCTCCCTCGGCCGCCCAGGCCGCGGCTCTTGCGGACGCCGCGCCGATCCTGCCGAAGGATCCCCGTTCGGCGTCGCTGTGCGGGTCCCGGGGAAGAGGGATGTCGCCGGGGGGAGGCCTCTTCCCGTCAGGCGGCCGGAATCCATCGGCGGCTTTCGAGCAGGGCGATGATCCGGTCGGCGGCCGTCTCGGGACCGAACGCAAGCGTATCGAGGACCAGGTCCGGATCGGACGGCGGTTCATAGGGCGAGCCGACGCCGGTCAGGTCGGCGATGCCGCCCGCATCGGCCCGGGCATACAGGCCCTTGGGGTCTCGCGCGCGGCAGGCCCCCAAGGGCGCATCGACGAAGACTTCCAGGAAACCGTTCGGCGGCATCCGTTCGCGGACGGCCTGGCGCGCGGCGATGCCGGGCGAGACGAAGGCGCAAAGGCTGATCACGCCGCCCTCGACGAACAAGCGCGCCACCTCGCCGGCGCGGCGGACGTTCTCGGCCCGGTCCTCCGGCGAGAAGCCGAGGTCGCGATTGAGGCCGTGGCGCAGATTGTCACCGTCCAGCAGGACGGTTCTTATGCCCCGGGCATGAAGCTTCAGCTCGAGGGCCGTGGCGATGGTCGACTTGCCCGATCCGGGCAGTCCCGTGAGCCAGATCGCGCCGCCTTCGTGACCGTTCAGACGAGACCGGTCGCGTCGCGAGACGGCTTCGGCCGTCGGATAGATGTGCCCGGCCTGGCCGAGTGCGGCCCGGGCCACGCCCGCCGCGGCGACGGCGCCGGTCTCCCGGTCGATGAGGACGAATCCGCCCATGGCCGGGTCGTCGGCGAACGGATCGAAGGCGATCGGCGACGACAGCGTCAGTTCGGCGGCGGCGATCTCGTTCAGGTCCAGTCCGGCGGCCGCGCCGGCCTCGGGTTCGGTCAACTGGACCCTGACCGGCGCGGTTCGGCCCCCGATGCGAATTCGGTAGGCGCGGTCGCGGGTGAAGGGCCGGTCGTCCATCCACAGCAGGCTGGCCGAGAACCGTTCCACCGAGGCCGGCCGGGCGTGGGGCAAGGCCAGGACGTCGCCGCGCGCCACGTCGACCTCCTCCTTCAACACCAGCGTCACCGCGTCGCCGGCTTCGGCCGAGGTCCGGTCGCCCTCCCACGTCACGATGCGCGAGACGGTCGCCGCCTTGCCCGACGGACTGACCACGACCTGGTCGCCGGCGCGGAGGCGCCCCGACGCCACCGTTCCGGCGTAGCCGCGGAAGGCGTGGTCGGGGCGATTGACGTACTGCACGAGGAAGCGGAACGGCCGCGACAGGCGGTTGTCCTCGACGGGCAGGCCTTCAAGCGCGTCGATCAGCGTCGGTCCCCCGAACCACGGCAGCCGGGGCCCGCGCCGGACGACGTTGTCGCCCTGCCGCGCGCTGATCGGCACGGCGGCGACGGACCGGAAGGCGAGGCCCGCCGCGAAGGCGGCGTAGCCGGAGGCGAGGGCGTCGAAAACCGAGGGGTCGTAGTCGACCAGGTCGATCTTGTTCACCGCCAGGATGACATGCCGGATGCCGAACAGGGAGACGATGCGGCTGTGACGCTCGGTCTGGGCCGTGAGTCCCCGGGTCGCGTCGACCAGGATGACGGCGGCGTCGCACCCGGACGCTCCGGTCGCCATGTTGCGCGTGTACTGCTCATGGCCGGGCGTGTCGGCGACGATGAAGTTGCGGCGGGCCGTCGAGAAGTAGCGATGGGCCACGTCGATGGTGATGCCCTGTTCGCGCTCGGCCTCCAGGCCGTCCAGCAGCAGGGCGAAATCCAGATCGTCCCCCGCCGCGCCAAAGCGGCGGCTGTCGCGCTCGAGCGCGGCGAGCTGGTCGTCCGCGACCTGTCCGGTGTCATACAGCAGGCGGCCGATCAGGGTGGACTTGCCATCATCGACCGAACCGCAGGTCAGGAACCGCAGATGATCGCGCGCCGCGGGGTCGGGGATCACCCGGGACAGGGCTACGACCTCGCCGTCCATCAGAAATAGCCCTCGCGCTTCTTGCGCTCCATCGAGGCGATCTCGTCGGCATCGATCAGCCGGCCCTGACGCTCGGAGACGCGGCTCGACCGAAGTTCCGCAATGACGGAGTCGAGGTCCGCGGCGGCCGACTCGACGGCCGCCGAGAGCGGGTAGCAGCCCAGCGAACGGAAGCGCACGCGGCGCAGATGCGGAACCTCGCCGGCCCGCAGCGGCAGGCGTTCGTCGTCGCGCACGATCAGCGCGCCGTCGCGGTCAACCACGGGTCGGAGGGCGGAGAAGTAGAGCGGGACCACCGGGATGGCCTCGATCCGCGTGTATTCCCAGACGTCGAGCTCGGTCCAGTTCGACAGCGGAAACACCCGCAGGGATTCGCCGGGCTGGAGGGCGGAGTTCCACAGCTTCCACAGTTCGGGCTTCTGGCGGCGCGGATCCCAGGTGTGGCCGGGGCCGCGCACCGAGAAAATCCGTTCCTTGGCCCGGCTCTTCTCCTCGTCGCGCCGGGCCCCGCCGAAGGCCACGTCGAAGCCATGCCTGTCCAGCGCCTGCTTCAGCGCATCCGTCTTCATCACCCGGGTGTGCAGCGACGAGCCCGAGGCGACGGGACTGACGCCCCGGGCCAGGCCGTCCTGGTTGACGTGGACCAGCAGGCGGACGCCATAGGTTTCGGCGACCGTATCCCGATGCCGGATCATATCGCGGAACTTCCAGGTCGTGTCGACGTGGAGCAGCGGGAACGGCGGCGGAGCCGGGTAGAAGGCCTTGGCCGCCAGGTGCAGCAGCACCCCCGAGTCCTTGCCGATCGAGTACAGCATCACCGGATTGCGCGCCGTGGCGGCGACCTCCCGGAAAATCTCGATGGCCTCGGCCTCCAGACGCCTCAGATGAGGCGACAGGCGTCCGATCGGCGCCAAGGGCGCGGGCGGCGTGTCGATTGGACGAGCGAGCGGGGCGGCAAGAGTCATGGGGGGCCTCATGGATGCCCTATCCAAACCCCACCGATGCGGTCCGGGTCGAACGATTTGATCTGGGCGAAGCCGATAGTTTTTCTGACAGCCTATCCGACGAAGGCCCGCTCCAGGACATAGTCCCCGGGGGCGGCGTTCGAGCCCTCGGCGAGACCCGCCCGCTCCAGCTGCGCCGCCACATCCCGGATCATGGCCGTCGATCCGCACAGCATGGCGCGGTCGGTCGCGGGGTCGAAGCCGGCGTTGAGACCCAGATCGGAGAACAGCGCGCCGTCGGCGATGCGGCTCGTGATCCGCCCTGGCCGCTCGAACGGCTCGCGCGTGACGGTCGGATAGTAGAGCAGCCGCCCCTGCGCGAGGTCGCCGATCAGGGGATCGTCGAAGATGTCGCGGGTCAGGAAGGTCCGATAGGCGAGGTCCCGCACCTCCCGGACCGTGTGGGTCACGGTGATCTGGTCGAACCGCTCCCAGGTCTCCGGATCGCGCAGCACGCTCAGCCAGGGCGCCAGGCCGGTTCCGCTGGCGATCAGGAACAGCCGGCGGCCCGGGGTCAGGGCGTCCAGCACCAATGTGCCCGTCGGCTTGCGGCCCAGCAGGATCCGGTCTCCCGCGGCCAGCCGCCCAAGTCGCGAAGTCAGGGGGCCGTCGGGGACCTGGATGGAGAAGAACTCCAGCTCATCCGCCCAGCCCGGGCTGGCGATTGAATACGCCCGGAGGACAGGCTTGCCCGCGCCGCCTTCGGCCGGTAGGCCGAGCATGATGAATTCGCCGGAGCGAAACCGGAAGCTCTCGGGCCGTTCGACCGCGAAGCTGAACAGCCGGTCGGTCCAGCGCCGGGTCCACAGGATGTGCGGTTCATGCCAGGGGGAGGCCGCGGCGGCGGCGGGACGGGCGGGCGCAAGGGTTTCGGTCATGGCGATCCTCGAGACGGGACCCTCGCCATAGGAGACGGCCCCGCCGGAACGCGAACGACTTCTTCTGCCGTCGCCAGGCAGAAAAACTGCGACCGGCCGCCCCTAGAGCTGATCCAGCCCGGTCTCGTGGAACGCCGCCTGCCGTCTCAGCCAGTCGGTGAAGGCCCTGGCGCTGGGGGACAGCGGCCGGTCCTTCGGGTGCACCACATGATAGGCGAAACCGACCACCGCGCCGCCGTCGTGGAAGGGGGCGATCAGGCGCCCTGCCGCCAGGTCCGCCTGGGCCAGGGTCCGCTTGGCCAGGGCGACGCCGCGGCCGGAGACCGCCGCCTCGATCAGCATGGCCGACTGGTTGAAGCGGGAACCTCGCCGCGGGTCGGCATGGCGGACCCCGCGCGCCATCAGCCACATCGGCCAGTCGGGCCGGCCGGGATCCCCATCTCCGGACATGTCATGCAGCAGCACGTGATGAGTCAGGTCCGCCGGCGTCCGGATCGGATTCGGCCCATCCATCAGCGCCGGCGCGCAGACCGGAAGGACGCTCTCGATCAGCAACCGTTCGGACACATGGCCGGGATAGTGTCCCGGGCCATAGCGGATCGCCAGGTCGATCTGACCCTGGTCGAAGGCGACGGGGGCCATGTCGGCCGACACCCAGACCTCGATCTCGGGATGTTGGGTGTGGAAATCGTCCATGCGGGGCATCAGCCATTTGGAGGCGAAGGACGGCGCGACGCTGATCGAGACCTGGCGCCGGCGCGGCGGCTCCCGCATCAGGGCCGAGGCGTCGCGCAACCGGTCCAGCCCCTCGGCCACCAGCGGCGCGGTCGAGCGGCCCAGATCGCTCAGCTGCAACCCCTTGGCTTCGCGCTTGAACAGCGGCGCGCGAACGATCTCCTCGAGCTGCCGGATCTGCTGGCTGACGGCGCCGGGGGTGACCGCCAGCTCCTCGGCCGCCCGCGAAAAGCTCAGATGCCGCGCGGCGCTTTCGAAGACGCGCAGGGCGTTCAGGGGCAACAGGGTCCGGGCCATGGCTGATAGAAAACCTAATAGGGCGACAAAGACAATCTCGTTTGTTGGCGGCGGCCGCCGAACGTAGTGCTGGGAACGGAAGCCCGGCCGTCAGAGAGCCGGAAAGTGATCCGATGCCCGTCCTTTCCACCCCCGTTCCCTCGCCGCCCGCCTCGACCGTGACGGGCGTGGCGCTGCGCCTGCTGAACCGACCCGGACCGGGGGTCGTGTCCCTGGTCGGCGCGGGTCCGGGCGATCCCGAACTGCTGACTCTCAAGGCGCTCAGGGCCCTGCAGGAGGCCGACGTCGTCATCCATGACCGGCTGGCCCCGGCCGCCGTCCTGGAACGGGCGCGCCCCGTGGCCCGCCGGATCTACGTCGGGAAGCAAAGGGGCGAACACTCCGTCCCGCAGGAGGAGATCGCGGCGCTGATGATCGCCGAGGCCAGGGCCGGGCGTCGCGTGGTGCGCCTGAAGGGCGGCGACCCGTTCGTATTCGGCCGGGGCGGCGAGGAACTGGAGGCGGTGCGCGCCGCGGGGATCGACGTCGTCGTGGTTCCCGGCGTCACCGCCGCCCTGGGCTGCGCGGCGGCCGCCGGGATTCCGCTGACCCATCGCGACCAGGCCCAGGCCGTCACCTTCGTGACCGCCGAGACCCGGCCCGGCGGCGCCGGTCCCGACTGGGCCGCGCTCTCGGCCGTCAACCACACGCTGGCCATCTACATGGGCGTGGCCGGCGCGGCGACGGTGCAGGCCGGCCTGCTCGCGGGCGGCCGGGCGGCCGACACCCCGGTCGCCGTGATCGAGAACGGGTCCCGTCCCGATCAGCGCATCGTCACCGGACGGCTGGACGGGCTGGCCGGGCTGATCGCCCGCGAGAAGATCGTCAGTCCCGCGCTGCTGATCGTCGGCGAGGTCGCCGCCTGGGCGCAGCCGCAGACAATGCTCCAGGAGGCGGCGGCATGAAGATCGTGACCGCGAACCGCCTTTCCGACGGCCGGGTGATCTACGTCGACCCGTCTGGAGACGCGGTCGAGGCGCTTGATCAGGCCGGCCGGTTCGACGGCGAAAACGCCGACGCCGCCCTGTCGCGGGCGGCCCGAGAGCCCGCGATTTTCGTCAATCCATATCTCGTCGAGGTCGATGACGGGCGCCCCTCGGGCCGCGACCGGTTCAAGGAGCTGATCCGCTCGCAGGGCCCCACCGTCGGTCACAGCCTGGGGCGGCCCTGATGTACCGGTACGACGAGTTCGATACGGCCGTGGTCCGCGAGCGGATCGAGGAATTCCGGGACCAGGTCTCGCGCCGGGTGTCGGGAAGTCTGACCGAGGACGAATTCAAGCCGTTGCGGCTGATGAACGGGGTCTACCTGCAACTCCACGCCTACATGCTGCGCGTCGCGGCGCCCTACGGGACCATGAACGGCCGGCAGCTCCGCCGCCTCGCCCACATCGCCCGCGTCTACGACAGGGGCTACGGCCATTTCACGACCCGCACCAACATCCAGTACAACTGGCCCGCGCTCGTCGACGTCCCCGCCATCCTGGAGGAGCTGGCCGAGGTCGAGATGCACGCCATCCAGACCTCCGGGAACTGCATCCGCAATGTGACCACCGACGTCTTCGCCGGTTGCGCCGACGACGAGATCGAGGATCCGCGGCCCTGGTGCGAGATCCTGCGCCAGTGGTCGACCATCCATCCCGAATTCTCCTTCCTGCCGCGCAAGTTCAAGATCGCGGTGATCGCGGCCCCGAAGGACCGGGCCGCCATGCGCACGCACGACGTCGGCCTGCAGCTGGTCCGCGGCGAGTATGGAGAGACGGCCTTTCGGGTGTTCGTCGGCGGCGGCCAGGGCCGGATTCCCCATCTCGCGCAGGAGATCGCGCCGGCGGTGCCGGGGCGCGACCTGCTGGCCTATCTCACCGCCATCCTTCGCGCCTGGAATCTGCTGGGCCGGCGCGACAACATCCACAAGGCCCGGATCAAGATCCTCGTAGCCTCGCTCGGCATCGACGCCTTCCGCGAGGAGGTCGAGCGGCATTTCGCCACCCTGCGGCGCGAGGATCTGCGGATTCCCGACGAAGAGATCGCCCGCATCCGCGCCTATTTCGCTCCGCCGCCGTTCGCGGACCTGCCGCGGACCAGCGGCGCTTTTGACCGGGCATCGCTGGCGGATCCGGACTTCGCCCGCTTTGCGCGCAACAACGTCCGGCGTCATCGCCAGCCGGGCTATGCGACCGTCATTGTCTCGCTCAAGCCCGTCGGAGGGGTTCCCGGCGACATTACCGCCGACCAGATGGACCTGGTCGCGGACCTCGCCGAGCGCTTTTCGTTCGACGAGGTGCGGGCGGCCTATGAGCAGAACCTGGTCCTGCCCCATGTCCGACTGGACGACACGCCCGATATCTGGCGGCGGCTGGCCGAAGCCGGCCTGGCGACCCCCAATGCGGATCTGGTCACGGACATCATCGCCTGCCCCGGACTGGACTACTGCAGCCTGGCCAACGCCCGGTCGATCCCGGTCGCCCAGGCCCTGTCCGAGCGGCTGGCCGACCTCGACTATCAGGAACGGCTGGGCCCGATCCGGGTGAACATGAGCGGCTGCATCAACGCCTGCGGCCACCATCACGTCGGCCACATCGGCGTGCTCGGCGTCGATCGGAAGGGCGAGGAATACTACCAGATCACCATCGGCGGTTCGGCGGATGAAACCGCCGCCCTCGGCGAGATCGTGGGCCGGAGCCTGGCCGCCGACGAGGTCGCGCCGGCGCTCGGGCGGGCGCTGGACCGCTATCTGGAGCTCCGGCGCGAGGGCGAAACCTTCCTGGACGCCGTTCGCCGTCTGGGCGCCGATCCGTTCCGGGACGCCATCTACGGGGCGGTCGATGCAGTGGCTTGAGACTGCTCCCGACGGCGCGCGGCTGCCCGTGACCACCCCCTTGGCCGAGGTGGAGGCCGCCGCGCGCGAAGCCGGGGTGCTGGTTCTGGAGTTCGACGCCTTTCGCGATGGACGGGGGTTCTCCCTGGCGGCGGTCCTGCGCGAGCGGGGCTATCGCGGACGGCTGATCGCGGATGGGCGCCTCATTCCCGACCAGGCCCGTCACCTGCGCCGTTCCGGGTTTGACGGCGTGGTCCTTGGCGCCAAGGCAGACATCGACGCCTGGACGCGGATGGATTCGGCGTTCAGCGCGACCTACCAGCCCGTCGAGGACCATACAGCGCCGATCTGGCGCCGTCGCCAACTCACGCAACACAGGCCCGAGGCCGTCGTCGAGAGACTGGACCGCGCAACGCGCGGCGCGGGGGCCGAGGACATTCTCCGCGCCGCGCTGGATCCCTCTCTCGGGCTGAAGCCCGCGGTCCTGTCGTCGTTTGGCGCGGAGTCGGCGGTCTTGCTGTCCCTGGTCGCGCGGATCGATCCGTCCACGCCGGTGGTCTTCCTCGACACCGGCATGCATTTCCTCCAGACCCTGGCCTACCGCAAGGCGCTGTCGGAGCGCCTGGGCCTGACCGATGTCCGGCTGGTGACGCCCGATGCGAAGGAGCGCGCCGACCTCGATCCACGCGACGAACTGTGGCGCGCCGATGCGGACGCCTGCTGCGGCCTGCGCAAGGTCCGGCCGCTCGAGCGGGCGCTGACGGGCCTGGACGCCCTGATCACCGGCCGCAAACGGCATCAGACCGCCGAACGCGCGGGCCTGCGTCCCTTCGAATTGTTCGAGGGTCGCATCAGGATCAACCCGCTGCACGACTGGTCGGAGGAGCGGCTCCAGGCCTGGTTCGACGCCGAAGACCTGCCAGGACACCCGCTCAGCGACCAGGGCTATCGGTCGATCGGTTGCCGGCCCTGTACGCAGGCCGTCGAGGCGGGCGAAGAGTCCCGTCTCGGCCGCTGGTCGGGCGCCGCCAAGACCGAATGCGGTATACATCTGGGTCGCCGCGCACTCGCCGTCGGCTGATCTTCCCCCTTCTCCGTTCCCAGAGGCATTCCCTTGACGTTCCGACGATCCGTCATCGACCTGATCGGTCAGACACCGCTTCTCCGGTTGAACCGCCTGTCGGACGCGACCGGGTGTGAGATTTTAGGCAAGGCGGAGTTCCTGAACCCCGGCCAGTCGATCAAGGATCGCGCCGCCCTGTCCATCGTTCAGCGGGCCCGGGCGTCGGGCGAGCTGCGTCCGGGCGGGACCATCGTCGAGGGCACCGCCGGCAATACCGGGATCGGTCTGAGTCTGGTCGGAGCCGCGCTGGGACACCCGGCCGTCATCGTCATGCCGCGCACCCAGTCGGAAGAGAAGAAACTGGCCCTGCGGGCCCTGGGCGCCCGGCTGGTCGAGGTGGACGCGGCCCCCTTCTCCAGCCCCAGCCATTTCGTTCATCACTCGGCCCGTCTGGCGCGAGAGCTCGACGCCGAGCTTCCGGATGGCGCCTTCTGGGCCAATCAGTTCGACAACGTCTCCAATCGCCTCTCCCACTACGAGGGGACCGGCCCGGAGATATGGGAGCAGACGGGAGGCCGCATCGATGGCTTCGTCAGCGTCGTCGGGTCCGGCGGCACCCTGGCGGGGGCGGGAAGCTTCCTGAAGGAACGCAATCCGGAGATACAGGTCGCCCTCGCCGACCCGGCCGGCGCCTCGCTCTACAGCTGGTTCACCCGCGGCGAGATGAAGGCCGAAGGCTCCTCGATCACCGAGGGCATCGGGGTGGGCCGGATCACCGGCAATCTCGAGGGCTTCACGCCGGACCACGCCTTCCGGATCGAGGACGCCGAGTTCCTGCCGGTCATCTTCGATCTGGTTCGGGAGGAAGGACTGTCCCTGGGCGGATCGAGCGGAATCAACCTGGTGGGCGCCGCGCGGCTCGCCCGCGAACTGGGTCCCGGCAAGACCATCGTCACCCTGCTGTGCGACCCGGGCATCCGCTACGCCTCGCGGCTGTTCAACGTGGACTATCTGTCGGCGCGCGGCCTGCCGACGCCGGATTGGCTGACGCCGGGTCGGGCGATCGCCTGAATGCAGGATTTCCTGCTGTTCGCGGCCGTCGGCTTCGCCGCACAGATCGTCGACGGGGCGCTGGGCATGGCTTTCGGCGTGATCTCATCGACCCTGTTGCTCAGCCTCGGCACGCCGCCGGCCATCGCCTCGGCCAGCATCCATGCCGCCAAGGTTTTCACCGGAACGGCGTCGGGCCTGTCCCACCTGGCCCAAGGGAATGTTCGCTGGTCGCTGTTCTGGCCGCTGGCCGTCGGAGGCGCGATCGGCGGCGCGATCGGCGGCGTCTTCCTGACGTCGGTGGACGGCGACCTGATCAAGCCGTGGGTGCTGGCATGGCTCGGGCTCATGGGGGTGGTCATCCTTGTGCGGTCCGCCCGGGAAATCCGGCTTCGACACATGGCCTCCGGAGGCGCCGCCCCCCTCGGCCTCGTGGGCGGCTTTCTCGACGCACTGGGCGGCGGCGGGTGGGGCCCGACGGTGACGACCACCCTCGTCAGCGTGGGCGAACCGCCGCGTCAGGCCGTAGGCACGGGCGCCGCCGCCGAAGCCGTCGTCGCGGCCGCCGTCTCGACCACCTTCGTCGTCGCCCTGGCCACGGGTCATTGGCGGGACCTCGATGACCTGGGGCAGTATGGAACCTCCGTCGCCGGCCTGATAGCCGGCGGCGTCGTCGCCGCGCCCCTGGCCGCCCGCATCGCCCGGGTCCTGCCCGTCCGGCCCTTCGCCTGGTTGATCGGGCTGCTGCTCCTGCTTCTGGCGGTCATCCAGTTGGCCGGCCCCAGCGGGAATCCCTAGAGTCCACAGCTCCTAGGGCTGCAAGGCCCACTCCAGCTGCACCCAGGCCTTGCGGACGTCGGCCTGGAAGCCGTCGGCGTCATAGTCGGCGTATTTGACCGTGACCACGAACGGTCCCGGTTTGAAGCTGACCAGGGCGTCCCATTCCCGGCCATAGGCCCGACCGCCGCCGGAGCTGTCGAAATCATGGAGGGCGAGGCTGGCGGAGAGTCCCGGCAAGGCTTCGACGCCCGGAAGCGGTCGCGTGAGGGTCAATGACAGGTCGCGCAGGCCCTCGGGCGGGGTGGTCGTGAACACATCGGCCCAGCCGTTGAACCTGTGCAGGGTCGCCAGCGGCGTCTGCAGGCCGCGCCCCTGGTCCGCCCCCAGGTCCTCAAGAGTGGCGGTGAACGTGAATTCCGCCACAGCGGTCGTGGCTTCGACCAGGACATAGTCGGCCGCATAGTCGGAGGGGTTGGTTCCGGCGTCGGTCTGGCGCGCATAGCTGGCCGTCAGCGAGACCGGGGCCAAGCCGGGCACGGAAACGGCGCCGTTGATGCGGACGCCCATGGTGTCGCTCGAGCTCATCGCCTGGAGCGGGTCGTCGAAGTCGAGCAGATAGGCGAAACCCTTGACGGTGAATGGACCCGCCGTCCCGCTGGCGCCGAACAGGGCGAAGTCGCCGGACCAGGCGCGCCGGGGCCCGGCATCCGCGCCGAGAATCGTCCTTTGCGAATTGCCGTAGGCCAGGTCGAGCTTCAGGGCGCCGAGGCGGCCTTCGGCCCGGACCGCGTCGAAGGTCTGCTCGTTCTGACGCCAGCCGGACGCGCCGACGAAGCGCTGGTCGTCCAGATTGATCCGCTGGCGACCGACCGTCACGGTCAGGGGCGACGTGGCGTAGCGCAGTTGCAGCCGGTTCAGCTCGATGGTTTCGGGATCGGCCACATTGGCGAACGGCTCGACGCCATTGGTCGGGATGGCGTCGTTGTAGTCGTCGCGCAGGGCGACGGTCGCCTCCCCTTCGGCAAGGATGGACCAGGCTCCGCTGGATATCTCGACCCCGGGACGCAGACGCAGGGTCGCGGCCCGGGCGTCGGTCAGCGGCGCGTCGCGGTCCACGGCCTCATACCGCAGCCGGGCGTCCAGCGACGGCTTGAGGACGACGCCATCGGACGGGGCCGCCGCCGGGGCCGTCTGCGCCATGGCCGGGGTGGAGAGGGCGGCGAGACAGGTCGCGGCGAGAAGGGCGGCAGGTTTCATGGGCGTGCATCCTTGCTGGACATGAGTCGTCGGGCCGGCGGGAGGCCGGGGACGGAAGGCCGGCTGAACGGGACTCGGCGGCGACCGTCAGCCCGACGGGGGGGTCGCCTCCGCAAGCCGGGGGGAAGACCGCAGATTCGCCATTGGCGCATACTGTTCGCCGGCCGCCCCGCTCACCCGCGCCGCCCAGGGATCGTCCTGGCTGAAGCTCTGGGCATGGAGGAATCGCGCCGCCAGGGCGGCGCGGCCCTCGGCGTCGTCGACGATCCGGGCCCGGATGTAGTCGATCCCGACCCGCTCGATCCACGGCGCGGTCCGGTCCAGATAGCGCGCCTCCTCGCGGTAGAGCTGGATGAAGGCGGCGCAGTAGTGCAGCGCCTCGGCCTCGGTGGCGACCTTGCACAGCAGGTCGGTGACCCGGACCTTGATGCCGCCGTTGCCGCCGACGTGCAGCTCGTAGCCGCTGTCGACGCAGACGATCCCGAAATCCTTGATGGTCGCCTCGGCGCAGTTGCGCGGACAGCCTGACACCGCGATCTTGAATTTGTGCGGCATCCACGAGCCCCAGGTCATCCGTTCGGTCTGGATGCCCAACCCCGTGGAATCCTGGGTTCCGAAGCGGCACCATTCCGAACCGACGCAGGTCTTCACCGTACGCAGGGACTTGCCGTAGGCGTGGCCCGAGACCATCCCCGCGGCGTTGAGGTCGGCCCAGACGGCGGGCAGGTCCTCCTTTTTGATGCCGAAGATGTCGAGGCGCTGGCCGCCGGTCACCTTGACCATGGGGGCGTTGAATTTCTCGACCACGTCGGCGATCGCCCGCAGTTCTCGCGGATTGGTGACCCCGCCCCAGATGCGCGGGACGACTGAATAGGTGCCGTCCTTCTGGATGTTGGCGTGGACCCGTTCGTTGACGTAGCGGCTCTGCAGGTCGTCGACGTATTCGCCGGGCCAGGCGCACAGCAGATAGTAGTTCAGCGCCGGCCGGCAGGACGCGCAGCCGTCCGGGGTGGACCAGTGCAGCTTCTGCATCGCCTCGGGGATGGACTTCATCTGCTGGGCCACGATCTCGCGACGGACGTCGTCATGGCCGAAGCTGGTGCATTTGCACATCGGCCGGACCTCGCGTTCGCCGGCGTAGTCGTCGCCCAGGGTCAGGGCCAGCAGGTTCTCCACCAGACCCGTGCAGGCGCCGCACGACGAGGAGGCCTTGCACCCGGCCCTGACCGCATCGAGCGTCACGGCTCCGGCCTGGATCGTCTCTATCACGTCGCTCTTGCACACTCCGTTGCAGCCGCAAATCTCGGCGTCGTTCGGCAGGGCCGCGGCGGCGGCGACCGGATCGAACTTCCCGGCTCCGGCGGCGGCGGCCTGGCCGAGGATCAGCAGGTCGCGCAGGCCGCCCACGTCCTCGCCGCGCTTCATCAGATCGCAGTACCAGGCGCCGTCGGCCGTATGGCCGTAGAGGACCGCGCCGATGACCCGGTCGTCGCGGATCGCCAGCCGCTTGTAGATCCCGCGCGCCGCATCGCGCAGCACGACGTCCTGGACGCCCTCGCCGCCGGAGAAGTCGCCGGCCGAGAAGACGTCGACGCCCGAAACCTTCAGCTTGGTCGAGACCACCGAACCTCGATAGCCGCCCGGCCGGTCGGTCAGTCCGTCGGCCAGGGCGCGGCACATGTCCCACAGGGGGGCGACAAGGCCCTGGACCTCGCCGTCGTGCTCGACGCATTCGCCGACCGCGAGTATGGCCGGATCCGAGGTCACCATGTGGTCGTCCACATGGATGCCGCGCCCGACCGCCAGCCCGGCGGTCCGGGCCAGTTCCGTCCGCGGCCGGATGCCGACGGCCATGACGACCAGACTGGCCGGGATCGTCCTCCCGTCCTTCAGCGTGACGCCCTCGACGCGGCCGTCGCCGACGATCGCGGTGGTGTCGGCCCCGGTCAGGATGGTCAGCCCGCGCGCCTCCAGCGCCGACTTCAGCAGCCAGCCGGCCGCCTCGTCCAGCTGGCGCTCCATCAGGGTGGATTCCAGATGGACGACGGTGACCTTCATCCCGCGCCGGCTGAGACCGTGCGCCGCTTCCAGCCCGAGCAGGCCGCCGCCGATGACGACCGCCTCGCCGCCGGCCTCCGCCGCCGCCAGCATCCGGTCGATGTCGGCCATATCGCGGAAACCGACCACCCCCTCGAGGTCGCGCCCCGGCAGGGGCAGGATTACCGGATCCGAGCCCGTCGCGATGATCAGCCGATCCCACCCCACGGTGCGGCCGGATCGCGCCGTGACCGTCCTGGCGGGCCGGTCGATGGCCGTAACGGGGTCGCCGAGCACCAGGTCGATATCGTTGTCCGCATACCAGGCGCTGTCGTTGATGACGATGTCGTCGAAGGCCTTCTCACCGGCGAGGACCGACGACAGCATGATGCGGTTGTAGTTCTCCAGCGGCTCGGCCCCGAAGATCGTGACCCGGTAGCGGCCGGCGTCGCGCGCCAGGAGCTCCTCCACCGCCCGGCAGCCGGCCATGCCGTTGCCGATCACCACCAGATGCTCGCGCGGCTCGGGGGACAGGCCCGCCGGCCGATCGAGGACTTCTGCGAAACCGTCCATCGCGTCGCTCCAGAAACGAAAAAGGCCGCCATGCGGACGCCGGTTTCCCAGCGCCTGCATGGCGGCCTTGCCATTCACCGATCACCCCGGGGGGGGTGCGATGGTCCGGACGTCCCGACAGTGGGCGGCCGGACGAAATTTGCGCGGGCAGCCTTGCCCGCCCGTGGACGGTGCCTCGTTCCCGGCGGATCGGCAAGCCCAAATTTTGCACTGCAACAAAAAGTCCCTTCCCGACGTCCGGATTTTGCGCCCATCATCGCGCGCCCGCCCTCCCCCGCGTACCGTCCCCGGAGCCGACCGCCATGCGTGTCTTCCTCGCCGCCCTGCCGATGGACCCTGCCCGGGTGGTGATCGTCGGCGCCGGAGAGCCCGCCCTCGCCAAGCTGCGTCTGTTCCTGACCACTCCCGCGACGCTGGTCTGGTTCGCGCCCGGCGAGGCCCCGGCGGCGGAGGTCACGCCCCGATCCGCCCCCGCGCCCGAGCGCCGCATGCCCGGCCCGGCCGATTTCGCCGGAGCCCGGCTGGTGTTCATCGCCGTAGAGGACGAGGGCGAGGCCGCGCGTCTCGCCGCCGAGGCCCGGAGGGCCGGAGCGATGGTCAATGTCGTCGACCGGCCGGCGCTGAGCGACTTCCACACCCCGGCCCTGATCGACCGCGATCAGGTCGTGGTCGCCATCGCCACGAGCGGCGCGGCCCCGATCCTCGCCCGCGACCTGCGCGCCCGGATCGAGGCTGTCGTGCCCGCCTCCGTCGGCGCCCTGGCCAGTCTGGCCGGCGAGCTGCGTGACACCGTCAAGGCCTCGGTCCCGGACTTCCTCGCCCGCCGCCGCTTCTGGGAGCGCGCCTTTCGAGGCGCCGCGGCGGACCTGGCGGCGGCCGGACGTCTCGACGAGGCCCGCCGCGAAATCCTGCGCGAGCTCGAGGCTTCGGAACCCGGCGCCGGCTCTGTGGCGATCGTCGGCGCCGGGCCCGGCGATCCGGAACTGCTGACGCTCAAGGCCCTCGCCACCCTGCAGGACGCCGACCTGTTGATCCACGACGACGCCGTCGGCGACGCGGTCCTGGCCCGGGCGCGGCGCGATGCGTCGCGGATTTCGCTCGGGCCCGTCGGGGCAATCCCGGAGGCGGAGGTCGAGGCCCTGATGGTCCGCGAGGCGGCCTCCGGCTGCCGGGTGGTCCGCCTGCACGCCGGCGATCCGGGCGAGCCCGGACGCCGCGAACAGGCCGCCCTGGAAGCCGCCGGGGTCGTCGTCACCGTCGTCCCCGGCCTGACCGACGGCTGACATGCGCATCGCGATCGTCGATGACAGTGGACTGCGCGCCAGCATCCTGAAGGATGGACTGGTCGAGGCGGGCTATGACGACATCGAGGTCGTCGCGCCGCACGGCGCCTTCGTCGCCCGGCTCGAACGCATGGCCCCCGACATCGTGCTGATGGACCTCGGCGATCCCAGCCGCGACGCCCTCGAGGAGATGCTGGCCGTGAGCCGCGCCCTCGCCCGGCCGATCGCCATGTTCGTCGATCGATCCGACGAGGCCATGATCGGCGCGGCCATCGACGCCGGTGTCTCGGCCTATGTCGTCGACGGCCTGCGCAAGGAGCGCGTCAAACCGATCCTCGAACTCGCCATCCGGCGGTTCAACGCCTTCTCCGCGCTCCGGGCCGAGCGCGACGAGGCCCGATCCGCCCTGGCCGAACGCAAGATCGTCGATCGGGCCAAGGCCATCCTGATGCAGGAGCGCGGCCTGTCGGAACCCGACGCCTACGCGCTGTTGCGGTCGACGGCGATGAATCAGGGCCGCAAGCTGGTGGAGGTCGCCGACGCCCTGATAACCGCCCACGCCCTGCTCGACCCGCCCCAAGGAGGCGTCCGGTGATCCCGCTTTCCATCGCCTTCCTGCCCCTCACCGACAGCGCCATCCTGGCGGCCGCGAGGATGGGCGGGTTCGCCGAGGACGAGGGCCTCGACCTGACCCTGGTGCGCAGCACCTCCTGGGCGACAGTGCGCGACCGGCTGGTCTATGGCCAGGTGCAGGCCGCCCACATGCTGGCCCCGCTGGCCGTCGCCGTGACCCTCGGCCTCAGCCAGCAGCCGGCGCGGATTCTGGCGCCCTTCCGGCTGGGGGCGAACGGCAACGCCCTGACCCTGGCCCCCGACTTCGCGGCGGCGCTTGACCCCTCACCCCGCAACCGTGTCGACGATCCCGTCGCCACGGCCCACGACTTCGCCTCGGCCATCGGCCTGCACCGGCGCAAGCCGGTCATCGGCGTGGTTCACCGCTTCTCCAGCCATGCCCTGATGCTGCGCTACTGGCTGGCGACGGCGGGCGTTGATCCGGACCGCGACATGACCCTGCGCGTCCTGCCCCCGTCGCTGATGGTCGAGGCGCTGCGGGCCGGAGAAGTCGACGGCTTCATCGCCGGCGAGCCCTGGGGCAGCCTGGCCGTGGCCGAGGGCCTGGGCGAGATCGCCGCCCTCGGGGTCAATCTCTGGCGCCGTGGCGTGGAGAAGGTCCTGGCGGTCCGCGCCGACTGGGCCGAGGCCAACCCGGAGACCCAGGACCGCCTGATCCGGGCGCTCGACCGCGCCGCCGTCTGGTGTGACGACCCGGCCAATCATGAGCTCCTGGCCCGGATGCTGGCCCACCCTGATCACCTCGACCTGGCGCCCGAACGTATCCTGCCGGCGCTGGAGGGTCGCCTGATCCTGCAGCGGGGAACGCCCCCGGTCGAGGCGCCGGACTTCCTGATGTTGCACCGGGAGGGCGCCAATGCGCCGTCTCCCGACCATGGCCTGTGGATCTACGCCCAGCTGGTCCGGTGGGGCATGGTCTCCGCCAGCCGTGAGGCCCAGGCGGCGGCCGCCGGCCTGTTCCGGCCCGACCTGTATCAGCGGGCGCTGGGCCTCGGGCCGGCCGCTCCGCCGGCGTTCGACGTCTTCGACGGGCGGCGGTTCGATCCGGCCGATGTCGATGGTTACATCGCCGGCTTCGGAGCCCCCGGACGGCCCTGAACGGCGCCTGTGCGGTTGCGACCGATTTTTTGCACTTGCGAAGTCAGCCGGAATGAGCAAACCTTGGTCCTGACGCAGCGATGCGTCCCATCCGGAGCGCCGCCCCAATGACGGGGCGACCTCCACCACAGACAGCACAGCCGCTGTCCGAGTCCCGCCAGCGCGGGGGTCGGAGAGCGGCTTTTTTCGTGTTCGGACCCAGGCCCGGACACCGGGAGCAGGACCATGATGACCGGCGACTGGCTCGACATCGGCGCTCTGGCCGACATTCCCCTGCGGGGCGCACGCACCGTGCCCCTCCCCGGCGGGGAGGAGGCGGCGGTGTTCCGTACCGGCGAAAATCAGGTCTATGCCCTGATCAACCGCTGCCCTCACAAGAAGGGTCCGCTGGCCCAGGGCATCGTGCATGGCGACAGCGTCACCTGTCCGCTGCACAACTGGGTCATCTCGCTCGAAACCGGCCACGCCCAGGGCGCCGACCGCGGCTGCGTGCCGACCCTGCCGGTGGCCCTGGTCGACGGACGCGTGCTGATGGCCCGCTCCGCCTTGCCGGCGATGGCCGCCTGACATGGGCTCGTCACCCCCTCGCCCCGCCGCCGCAGAACCGGTCATCAGACCCGGCGAGGTGTGGCTGGTCGGGGCCGGCCCCGGCGACCCCGAACTTCTCACGCGCAAGGCCGCACGCCTGATCGCCTGCTGCGACGTGGTGTTTCATGACGCCCTCGTCGGCCCCGGCGTCCTCGCCCTCGTCCCGCCCCATGTCGAACGGATCGGCGTCGGCAAGCGATCCGGCCGCCACTCCCGCCGCCAGCCGGACATCAACGATGCATTGACGGCGGCGGCGCTGGCCGGCCGGCGGGTGGTGCGGCTCAAGGGCGGCGATCCCTCGATCTTCGGCCGCTCGACCGAGGAGATGGCGCATCTCGTCGCCCAGGGCATCCGGGTCCACGTCTGCCCCGGCGTCACCGCGGCGAGCGCGGCGGCGGCCTCCGGCCAGGTGTCCCTGACCCTGCGCGGACTGGCCCGCCGACTGACCTTTGTCACCGCCCATGCCCGCGACGGCGAGGCCCTGTCGCTCGACTGGCCCGCCCTCGCGGCCGCCGACACGACGCTGGCGATCTATATGGGCCGGGCCGCCGCGCCTGAGATCGGCCGCAACCTCATCGCCGCCGGGCGGACCGGCGACACCCCGGTGATGGTCGCGGTCGACGTCTCGCTGCCGACCGAGCGGATCATCCACGGCCGTCTCGACGCCCTCGCCTTTCTGGTGGCCGCCGTCAGCGACGACGACCCGACCCTGCTGCTGATCGGCGAGGCCGTGGCCCCATCTCCGCCCGCGCCGCCCGCAGCTTCGACCGACCTTCGTCGGCGACGCCCGAACCCCGCTTCCCTCCTCCTGACACGGAAGGCCTGACGCCATGTTCAAGGATACGGTCGCCAAATTGTCCGACCTCTCGGTCGCCAAGGCCAGGGCGCTCGAGGACAATCCGCTCGGCTACTTCATCGCCGCCGCGCTCGCCGGCATCTATGTCGGTTTCGGCATCCTGCTGATCTTCAGCCTCGGATCCGTGCTCGATCCCGCCGTGCGGCCGCTGGTGATGGGAGCCAGCTTCGGCCTCGCCCTGATCCTTGTCGTGTTCGCCGGTTCGGAACTCTACACCGGCCTCACCATGATCATGGCTCTGGGCCGGCTCGAGGGAAAAGTCGGCAGCGGCCAGCTCGCCCGGGTCTGGGCCGCCAGCTGGGTCGGCAACCTCGTGGGCGCCCTGCTGCTGGGCGCGATCTTCGTCACCGCCGGCGGCGGGGCGATCACCGGGGCCGCCAGCGAGTTCATCTACAAGGCCGCCGCCGCCAAGATGGACGCCAGCGCCGTCGAGCTCTTCGCGCGGGCGATCCTGTGCAACTGGCTGGTCTGCCTGGCGCTGTGGATGTCGAGCCGGATCGCCAGCGAAACGGCGCGGATGATCGCCATCGCCTGGTGCCTGTTCGCCTTCATAGCCTCTGGCTACGAGCACTCCATCGCCAACATGACCGTGTTCGCGGTGGCGCTGCTGTCGCCGCATCCCGACGGCGTGACCTGGGCCGGGGCGGGCTGGAACCTGCTGTGGGTGACCGCCGGCAATACGGTGGCCGGGGCCCTGTTCATGGGCGCCCTGCCCTGGCTGGCGAGCCGTGAGGCCCGCGCCCCGGCCAGGGCCGCCTCGTTTGACCGGCCGACGCCCGCCGTCGAAGCGGAAAACGCCGCCGCCTGATCGTGGCGTACACAATCCCGTTGGCTTGACTGTTCCACCATTACATTCGCCCGCTTCCTGAAAAGAGAGGCCGCACCAGGGCTACCGCCTGGCGCTTGACCGTCTGAAAGTCTGAGCCGGAAGCGGAAGACAATTTGTCGTCGGACCGACGGCGCCGCCACCGGCTCCCCCCGGCCGGGCCCCGGCGAGTTGCGGGTCCGGGGGGCGGCTCACTCCGGGCGGGCGGGGCGCCGGGACGCCCGGAGCGTCTTCACGTCGCGCGCCAGCCGGATCCAGAGAAGCACGATCCCCGAAACGACGACGCCCAGGGTCAGGGCCGTGGTGACGATGATCAGGGGGTGGTTGAAATCCTCGCCGTCGTCCCAGTCCATGACATGCAGACGCCAGAAGAAGTCGAAGAGCCGCCAGACCCCGGAGCGGCGGGTCACCACCTCGCCGGTGGCCGGAGACAGGTAGAAGCTGGTCCTTTCGCGGTCGGCGAAATCCACGCGCCACAGCGGCCCGGCGCGGCCCGTCTCCTCGGGGGCCTCGGGCAACAGGGCGACGCCCGACACCGTCGCCGTTCCGCGGTAGGCGCGGCGGGCGAAGGCCGAGGCCTCGGCGGGCGACAGCGGACCGAAGGGCCGGCCGGTCAGGGCCGATACGATGACCGGCTCGCCGCCGGCGGGCTGCAGCGTCCAGGCCGGGCCCCGGGGGGTGGCGCGCAATTCCGCCGCCACGGGGGCCACGCCGGCGCGCCGGGCGATCTCGCCGAGGGCCGGCAGGCCGCCCAGGGCGAGCGGCTCCGGCTTCGGTTCGGCCACGCGATGTTCGCTGCGCACCGTCTCGATCGGGATGGCGGTCATCACCAGGCCGCCGCCGACCCAGAACAGGACCTGGAGGCCGACCACCAGGGCGATCCATTTGTGCAGCTGGGTCGAGAGCTTGAGAACCTTCATGACCGCCTTCATCCGGCCCGGCGAACGGGCCCGGGCCGGGAAGTGTTAGACGGCCGGCCCGCCCCCGTCACCCCGTCGGGGGAGGAGTCCGGGAAGGCGGCGCGACCGTTGGGCGACGGGCGCCCGCGCCTTCCCGGCCCGGACCGCTTCAGAAGGCCTTGCGCACGGTCAGGCCGACGATGCGCGGCTGGCCCACGGTGTAGCCGAGGCGGGCCCGGCCGCCGCGCTCGCGGTCGAACGACAGCAGCGGGTTCTCATCGAAGACGTTGTTCACATAGACGACGAGGTCGAGGCCGCTGTCCATCTCCACGCCCGCGCTGAGATTGACGATCTCGTAGCCGGGCAGCTCCAGGTCGAGAACCGTGGCGTCCGCGCCGGACGCGCCTCCGAACGGCAGGCCCGAAACGAAGCTGCGCGGGTTGTTCTCCTGGTCGCTGGCCTGGGTGTAGCGGCTGCCGACGTGCTGGAAGGAGACGGTGACATAGCCGTCGGCGTTCGGGGCCGCCTGCCAGGTGTAGGTGGCGTTCAGCGAAACCTGGAACTCCGGAACCGACGGCAGGCGGTTGCCCTCGCGGATGCCGCCGATGACGTTTCCAAGGCCGTCGCGGACGGTGGAATCGAACTCGGCCTCGACCCAGCTGCCGGACACCCCGATGTCCAGGCCCGGCGCGATCTCGCCGGAAAGCTCCGCCTCCAGGCCCATGGTGTGCGCCTTGGGCACGTTGAACACGACCCGCGACGAGCAGGAGCCGGCGTCCAGGGTGGTCTGCAGGTTCTCGATGTCGGTGTAGAAGGCGGCGGCGTTGACGGTCATGCCGCCGAAGCGCGACTTGACCCCCGCCTCGTAGTGCCACAGCGTCTCGTCCTCATAGGACTGGAAGCCCTCGATGATGGC
>NZ_CALMZS010000063.1 GCF_937870815.1 uncultured Brevundimonas sp. | reverse complement strand
GTCAGCGGCAGCAGGGCGTCGAGGTGCCACAGCAGCGACGGGCATTCGATCATCGCCCCGACCCGCAGCAGGGCCGGCAGCGCCCGCCCCCGGCGCCGGGCCCAGGCGCATTCGACATCGACCAGTTCACGCGCGGCGCGGAACTCGTCGACGGTGGCGATCATCGGGAACATGACGCGCAGCTCACGCCCCGCCGCGGCGGTCAGCAGGGCCCGCAACTGGAGCCGCAGCAGGCCGGGCCGGTCGAGGCCGAGGCGGATGGCGCGGCGGCCCAGGGCGGGGTTCTCCTCCCGCTCGGTCACCAGATAGGGCAGGACCTTGTCGCCGCCGATGTCGAGGGTGCGGAAGGTGACCGGCCGGTCGCCCGCCGTGTCCAGCACCAGCCTGTACAGCGCCGCCTGGCTGTCGAGGCGCGGCAGCTCCTCGGAGACCATGAACTGGAATTCGGTGCGGAACAGGCCGATGCCCTCGGCCCCGGTGGCGTCGAGATTCTCCAGATCGACGGCGAGGCCGGCGTTGGTCAGGAGGGTGATCCGGGTTCCGTCGAGGGTGACGGCGGCGACGTCGCGCAGCCGGGCGAACTCGGCCTGGCGTTCGCCGCGGACCTCCATGCGCGACCGCACCGCCGCCAGCATGTCCGGACGCGGCCGCAGATAGGCCTCGCCGGTCTCGCCGTCGACGATGACGAGATCGCCCTCGGACAGCCGGTCGCGCAGCCCCATCAGGCGTCCGACGCAGGGAATCTGCAGGGCCCGGGCGACGATGGCGGCGTGGCTGGCGGCCGAGCCCTCCTCGAGCAGCAGGCCCCTGATCTTGTGGCGCGGATATTCCAGCAGGTCGGCCGGACCGAGGTTGCGGGCCACCAGGATGGCGTCGTCGGGCAGGTCGCGCTCGCCCGGCCGGTCGCCGGCGAGCACCCGCAGCAGCCGGTTGGCGAGATCCTCGAAGTCGTGCAGCCGCTCGCGGATATAGGGGTCGCGCGCGGTCGCGAAGCGGGCCCGGTGCTCGTTCCTGACCCGGTCGACGGCGGCCTCGGCGGTCAGGCCGGTGCGCACGGCCTCCTCCAGCGACCGGTTCCAGCCCCGGTCGTCGGCGAACATGCGGTAGGTCTCCAGCACCTCGAAGGACTGGCCGGCCAGCTTGCCGGCGCCGCCCTCCAGCATGGAGTCGATATTGGCCTTCAGCCCGACCAGGGCCTCGCGGAGGCGGGCCTCCTCGGCCTGGGGATCCTCGGCCAGCAGGTTCTCCGGCGGCACCGGGGCCTCGTGCAGGACGACATGGCCGAACGCCAGGCCCTCGGCGAACCTCTGGCCCTTCAATCGCTCCGGGCGGTGGGGCGCGACCTCGATGTCGCGCAGCTCGTCCTGGGCCAGCAGCTCGCCCGAGGCCACGGTCTCGGCCAGCACCATGGCGATGGTCTGGATGTCCTCGACCTCTTCCTCGTCATAACGGCGCTCGGACCGGTTCTGGACCACGAGCACGCCGATGGCGCGGCCGCCGCGCAGCAGCGGGGCGCCGAGGAAGGCGTGGTAGGGATCCTCGCCCGTCTCCGGACGGTAGGCGAAGCTCGGGTGGGACGGGGCGTCCGACAGGCTGATGGGCTCGGCGGTGCGCGCCACCTCGCCGACGAGGCCCTCGCCGGGCCGCAGCCGGGTGTTGTGGACGGCCTCGGGTTTCAGGCCCTGGGTGGCGAACAGCTCCAGTTCGCCCGAGGCGCGCCGCAGGTAGATCGAGCAGACCTCGGCGACCATCGACTGGGCGACGATGCGGACCACGGTGTCGAGCCGCTCCTGCGCGGGCGCCGCCCCCGCCATAGCCTCGCGGATCTGGCGAAGGAGGTTTCGCGGCCCCCTCGTCGTCAATCCGCCCACCGGCATGGCCCCTCCCACAGATCGGCGCCGCAGGCCGGCGCCGCCAGACTTCGATTCTAGACCGCTTCCAGGCCGTAGGCGGCATGAAGCGCACGAACGGCCAGTTCCGCATAGGCCGCGTCGATCAATACGCTGATCTTGATTTCCGAGGTCGAGATGGCCTGGAATTTCACGCCCTTGTCAGCGAGGGCCCGGAACATGGTCTGGGCCACGCCGGCGTGGCTGCGCATGCCGACCCCGATGACCGACACCTTGGCCACGTCCTCATCGATGCGCAGCTCCTCGAAGCCGATCTCGTCCTGGGCCGCCCGCATCAGCTCGGCCGCCCGCGGGGCGTCGCGCCGGCCGGTGGTGAAGGTCAGGTTGACCGCCCCCTCGCTGCGGGCCTGGCTCTGCACGATCATGTCCACGTTGACGTTGGCCTCGGCCAGCCGGGTGAACACGTCGGCCGGGGCGTCGACCCGGTCCGACAGCCCCAGCAGGGTGAGGCGGGCCTCGTCGCGACTCATGGTCACGCCGGATACGATGCGTTTCTCCACGATTTCCTCCTCGTCGCAGATCAGGGTGCCGGACAGGGCGGGCAGGACGCCGTTCTCGTCGGGTTCGATAAAGCTGGACAGGACCCGCACGGGGACCTGTTTGGCCATGGCCAGCTCCACCGAGCGGGTCTGCAGCACCTTGGCGCCGAGCGAGGCCATCTCCAGCATCTCCTCATAGGAGACCTTTTCGAGGCGCCGGGCCCGCGATTCGATGCGCGGGTCGGTGGTATAGACCCCGTCGACGTCGGTGTAGATGTCGCACGGGCACTCCAGCGCCGCCGCCACCGCCACCGCCGAGGTGTCCGAGCCGCCCCGCCCCAGGGTGGTGATCCGCCC
>NZ_CALMZS010000062.1 GCF_937870815.1 uncultured Brevundimonas sp. | reverse complement strand
GGTCTGGGACGACCGCATGGGCCTGTCCCTGGCTCACGCCCGCAACTGGCGCCGCATCGCCCTGGCCAATCTGGTGCTGGCCGGCTTTCTCGGCGCCGGCTGGTGGGTCCAGGCCGAGCGGGCCGTGGTCAAACCCTTTGTGGTCGAGGTCTCGGAATGGGGCCAGACCCAGCGCATCACCGCTATCGGCGGCCGTTACGAACCGACCGAGGCCCAGACCGGCCGCGCGTTGGCCGACTGGATCCGCGACGTTCGCTCCAAGTCGATCGACCCCATCGTCATCCGGCAGAACTGGCTGCGGGCCTACGACCTGGTGACGCCGAAGGCGGCGTCCTTCCTGAACAGCTGGGCCCAGGCCCACGACCCGTTCGCCGAGGCCGGGCGCGAGGCGGTCAATGTTGAGGTGCTGAACGTCGTGCGCCGCACCGAGCGCACCTACGACCTGCAATGGCGCGAGACCCGCTTCGTCAACGGCCAGTCGGCCGGGACGGAACGCTGGCGCGCCCTGATCACCACCACCCTGCAGCCGCCCCGCACCGAGGCTGAGCTGATGAAGAACCCCCTGGGATTGAAGATCGAGGATGTGTCATGGACCCCCGACGCCTCTTGAGCCTGGCCGCGCTCGGCCTCGCGCTATCCGGCTGCGGCGGCGTGGCGCCGCTGCCGGATGTTCCGCGGCCTGCCTTGGCGGCGGTGGTGATCCCAACCGTCCGACCCTTGCCTTCAAGCCCGACCGAGCGTCCCTATCTGCAGGCGGCCGCCGGCGCCGAGGTCGGCGCGGACATCGCCTCGGAGGCTGCGGAGCCTCCAGGATCCGTCCTCGCAGTCGCGGCGTCGCCCGAGCTCCCAGCGCCGGCGGCGCCCTCCGTCACCGGGCGCACCGCGATCGCCGCCGCCAATCTCGACGCCCGCGCGGCTTCGCGCTCGGACAGTTTCGTGGGCGGGGTCCAAGTCTTCGCCTATGACCCGGGCCGGGTCTATGAGGTCTGGACCGCGCCGCTGCGGGTCACCACCCTGACCTTGGCGCCCGGCGAGACCGTGACCTCCAAGGCGGCGGGCGACACCGTCCGCTGGCAGATCGGCGAGGCCTCGTCCGGCGCGGGACCCAATCAACGCACCCACGTCCTGCTCAAGCCCCTGGAGCGCGGCCTGGAGACCAATCTGGTCCTGACCACCAGCCAGCGGGTCTATTTCCTGCAGTTGAAGAGCGGGTCGCCCGAGGGGTTCAACGCCGCGGTCGCCTGGGACATCGGGGCCGTCATTCCGCCCGGCGGAGCGTTCGGCGGCGGCCTGGAGGAGCGCATGGCCGATCCGATCGTCGTGCCGTCCGGGCCGCTGGACGCGCACTACCGGATCGATCCGCGCGGCCGCGCCCCGCGCTGGACGCCCACGGCCGTGTTCAACGACGGCACGCGGACCTTCATCACCTTCTTAGCTGACCTCCAGGTCGACGAGGCGCCCGTCCTGTTCGTGATCGCGCCGGACGGGGAGGCCCAGATGGTCAACTACCGCCAGCAGGGCGGCCTGTTCGTGGTCGATCGGGTGTTCGACCGGGCCGAGCTGCGGCTCGGCGACCGCCGCCCGCGGATCGTCCGCATCGATCGTCTGCAAGACCGCGCGGGAGGACGCTCGTGACCGATCCGATCTCGCCAGACGCGCCACTGCCCAAGGCGCCGCCGCCGGGACTCTCGACACGGGCGCCGCGCCCCACCGCCGTGCGGCTCCGCAAATCCGTGGTCCAGGGCGTGGTCATCGCCGCAGCCGCCCTTCTCTCAGGATCGCTGGCCTGGGCCTTCGTGGTCCAGCCCGAGTTGCGCGCCAACGCCCGTGAACGGGCGGACGAGGGGCGGCTCGACGAGGCGCGCGGGTCCGTCCGGGCTTCAGAGGTCGTGACCGATCAGCCGGCCAGCTATGATCGACTGGGCGACCAGCTGCCCGAGCCCAGACGGCTGGGCGGCGGCCCCGAGCCTGCAGCCGGCGCCGCGTCCGCGTCGCGCCCGCGCGTGTCCACCCCCGACGACCATGGCCCGGTCTCGGCGGCCCCGAGCGTGGGGCCGCGTCGCTCGCCGGCCCGGGACGCCGCCGGGTCAGGGCTGTTCTTCGGCGGCGGCTCCGGCGGCCGACCGGCCGGGCAGGGCGGCGAACAGGCCCAAGCGCCGGCCGGTCCCGGTCGCGACCATGGCGCGGTCTACAACGGCCATTCCCTCATGGCGCCCCTGTCGCCGTTCGAGCTCAAGGCCGGCGCCATCGTGCCGGCGGCGCTGCTGACCGGCATCGACACCTCGCGCACCGGCCCGGTCGTGGCCACCGTCACCCAGAACATGTTCGACACCGTCAGCGGCCGGCATCTGCTGCTGCCCCAGGGC
>NZ_CALMZS010000061.1 GCF_937870815.1 uncultured Brevundimonas sp. | reverse complement strand
ATCGTCGCCATCAACAAGGACGCCGACGCCCCGATCTTCCAGGTCGCCGACTTCGGCTGGGTCGCCGACTACAGGACCGCCGTGCCGGAGCTGATGAAGGCGCTCGGCTGAGGCGGTGAAGCTGCCGAGAGGCGAGGATGCGATCATTCCTCCGGGAAAGGTCGAAGCCTATTGCCTCGATGTGACGCACCGCATCGGCGGGCCGAAGGCGCGCGTGTTCTCCGCTGCCCTGGGCCTGACCGCGCGCGACGCCGATCTGCTCAAGGACGCTCTGATCGCGGCCGCGCGGGTGCAGGACGCCGCCTTGGTCCGGCGCGATCGTTACGGCGACCACTATCGAATCGACTTCCGATTCGGCCACGCGGGCCGTGAGCGAACCGTGCGCAGTGGCTGGACGATCCGCGAGGCTGGCGGTCCGCCTTATCTGACCACCGCTTTCGTGCTATCTTTCTCCCATGATTGAGGAACTGGACGTCGTCGCCCTGAAGCGTGAACGCGCTGATCTCGGCCTGAAGGCTGGGGACGAGGGCGCCGTCGTGCTGGTGTACGGCGACGAGGCCTGTGAGGTCGAGTTCGTCAATCCCGACGGGAGCACCCGTGTCATGACCGCCCTTCCGGTCGACGAGATCGAGGTGGTCTGGCGCATCGCCGACCATCGGACCGGCAAGGCGGACCGGCGCGCCGCTGGCTAGGCCTTGGTCAAGGCGGATCGAGACGGGCGCGGCGCCTTCGGGCCCGCGCCCTCCTGGTCACACGCTTGCGCCCAGGGTGACCAGGAGTTCGTCCAGCTGTTCGAACTGTTCGGGCATCCCTTCCTCCGCCCCGTGGCCGGCGTCGAGGGCTTCCTTCGAGGGGTAGAGTTCGTGGAGGGTCAGGAGCGTCTTGCCGTCCCTTTCTTCGAAGGTCACCGTGGTCACGGCGCCGTCTTCGCCTTCCTCATTCGTCCAGACCAGGCGCGAGGGCGGCAGCACTTCGAGGTATTTGCCGACGAACGCCATCGACTCCGAGGCGTCGTGCCCGAACTCCAAGCGGTAGCCGCCCCCGACACGAACGTCCATCTCGCAGGACAGCAGGGGCACGCCGATCGACTTCGGCGCCCACCACCGCTTCATCAGCTCGGGCTTCGTCCACGCCTCGAACACGATGCGCGGCGGGGCGTTGAAGGTTCGCGTGACGACGAGCTCGCGCTCTGACTTCCGTTCTATCGTCGTGGGGTTAGTCATCGCTTGTTTCCTTGCGTTTGAGGTCCTCGATAACCCCGTCCAACACGTCGAAGCGTGCGGTCCAGAGCTGGCGGTAGGTCTCGATCCAGGCGGCTTCTTCCTCGAGCCTGCGCAGGCCCAGCCGGCAGGTCCGCACGCGCCCGACCTTCTGCGTCGTGACGAACCCGGCCTGCTCCAGGACGCCGACATGCTTCTTCATCCCCGTGAGGGTCATGTGGAATTTGTCGGCAAGCTCCGTGATCGAAGCGTCCGACCGGCCGAGCTGCTCCAGAACGCCGCGTCGGGTGGCGTCCGAGAGCGCGGAGAAGGAGTCATTGAGGCGATCTGTAGAATGCTGAACCATATGGTATAGTGTTAGCGCGCGGATCGGCGTCAGGCAAGGGGGCGAGGAATGCAAAGCCGCCGTTGAATTTCCGCCTCCCCTCTGCTTTCCCGTCGCCCATGGCTAATCTCCCCGTCCGCCTCACACCCGGCGCCGCCGCCGACCGCGTCGACGGCTGGGATGTGGACGCCGAAGGGCGACCCGTCCTAAAGGTCCGGGTCCGCGCCCGCCCGGTCGAGGGCGAGGCCAACGCCGCCCTGCTGAAGCTGATGGCCAAGACCCTCGGCGTGCCGAAATCGGCGGTGTCGCTCGACCGTGGCGGCCAGTCGCGCACCAAGATGATCCGCATCGACGGCCTGTCGCTCGACGACCTGAAGGGCCGCCTTACCGGTTTGTAATGTTTCCACCCTTGTCGCCGTGCGGGGGAAGCCTTTGTAATCCCCCCGACCGGCGCCGAGGGCGCATCAGGGGACTGCTTCAATGAGACTTCAACGCCTGCGGGGCGCCGGCCTCGCCGCCCTGGCCTGCGCGGCCCTGACGGCCTGCGCCACCACCGGAAGCGACGATTCGAACGGAGACGGCGACAAGGCCCGGGGCCCCCTGGCCGCCGGCCTCGACGCGGCCGCCAACCCCGACCCCTTCCCCTCGACCTATCGCGGCCTGCCGCGCGACAACCTGGCCGTCGTCGGCGGCACGGTGTTCGACGGAGCCGGCCGGCGCATCGATGACGGCGTGGTCGTGGTCACCGACGGCCGCGTCGCCGCGGTCGGCGGGGCGGAAACCCCGATCCCGGCCGGCCACCGCCGCGTCGACGCCAGCGGACGCTTCGTCACCCCCGGCGTCATCGACACTCACAGCCACCTCGGCGTCTATCCCTCGCCCGGCGTCCAGGGCATGAGCGACGGCAATGAGGCCACCAATCCGAACACCGCCCAGGTCTGGGCCGAGCATTCGCTGTGGCCCCAGGACCCCGGCTTCAACGCCGCCCGCGCCGGCGGCGTCACCACCCTCCAGATCCTGCCCGGCTCGGCCAATCTGTTCGGCGGCCGCGGCGTCACCGTCCGCAACATCCCCTCGGTGACCATGCAGGGCATGAAGATGCCCGGCGCCCCCTATGGGCTGAAGATGGCCTGCGGCGAGAATCCGTCGCGCGTCTACGGCGCCCGCAACAGCTCGCCGGCCACCGGCATGGGCAATGTCGCCGGCTATCGCGCCGCCTTCATCGCCGCGCGCGAATACAAGGCCAAATGGGACAGGTGGCGCGAGGACGGCGAGGGCTCGCCGCCGACCCGCGACCTCCAGCTCGACACCCTGGTCGGGGTGCTGGACGGCTCGGTGCTGGTCCAGAACCACTGCTACCGCGCCGACGAGATGGCGGTGATGATCGATATCGCCAAGGAATTCGGCTACCGCATCACCGCCTTCCACCACGCCATCGAGGCCTATAAGGTCGCGCCCCTGCTGGCCCGCGAGGGCATCTGCGCCGACATGTGGACCGGATGGTGGGGCTTCAAGATGGAGGCCCTCGACGGCGTCGAGGCCAACGCCGCCCTCGTCGACGCGCCGCCCGGCTCCTGCGCCGTGATCCACTCCGACGACGCCGAACTGACCCAGCGTCTCAACCAGGAGGCCGCCGCCGCCCTCGCCGCCGGCCGCCGCATCGGCATGGACATCCCGGAAGAGCGGGCGATCAGCTGGATCACCCTCAACCCGGCCCGGTCGCTCGGCATCGCCGACCAGACCGGCTCGCTCGAGGCCGGCAAGCGCGCCGACGTGGTCATCTGGAGCGCCAATCCGTTCAGCGTCTACGCCCGCGCCGACCAGGTCTTCATCGACGGCGGCCTCGCCTTCGACCGCTTCGACCCGGCCTATCAGCCGGTCTCCGACTTCGAACTGGGCCAGCCCGGCTACGGCCTGTCCGCCGCCTCCGTTCCGCAGGGAGCCCGCTGATGCGCCTCAGGACCGTCATCCTCGCCGCCGCCTCGGCGGCCGTCCTCGCCTCGCCGGCCCTCGCCCAGGACACGCCTCAACCAGCGCGAAGCGCGGCAGGCGCCGAAACCGTCGCCATCACCGGCGGCCGGGTCCTGACCGGAACCTCGGTGATCCAGAACGGCACGGTGGTGATCCAGAACGGCCGCGTCGTCTCGGTCGGGACCGGCGCCGCCCCCGCGGGGGCCCGGATCATCGACGCCCGCGGCAAGGTGGTGACCCCCGGCCTCGTCGCCGTCGATTCCGGTCTCGGCGGCTCGGAAGTCTCGTCGGTCGCCGGCTCGGGCGACCTGGCCAACGCCGCCAATTCCATCAGCGCCTCATTCGATGTCAGCTACGGCCTCGACCCCTGGTCCTTCACCCTGCCGGTGGCGCGGCTGGGCGGCATCACCCGCGCCGTCGTCGTGCCCAGCCATGCGGGCGGCGGCGGCGGCCGCGCCCACGACGACAGCGACTTCGCCGGCGTCGGCGACGGCGGCTATCAGTCGCCGGGCCTGTTCGCGGGCCAGGCGGCGATCATCCACCTGGCGGCCGGGACCGACATCCTGGTCAGGCCGCGCGTGGCCATGGTCGCCCCGTTCGGCGAGGCCGGGGCCGGCATCGTGGGCGGCGCCCGCGGGGCCCAGTTCACCCAGTTCAAGGAGACCCTGGCCGAGGTCCGCCTCTATGCCCGCAACCGCGCCGCCTATGACCGCGCCGGCCTGCGCGACCTGTCGCTGTCGCGCGCCGATCTCGAGGCCCTGATCCCGGTCGCCGACGGCTCCATGCCGCTGATCGTCACGGTCCACCGCGCCGCCGACATCCAGCAGGTGCTGCGCCTGGCGCGCGAGGAGGGGGTGAAGGTCATCCTCGACGGGGCCGAGGAGGGCTGGCTGGTCGCCGGCCAGATCGCCGCGGCGAACACGCCGGTGCTGCTGAATCCGGTCTCCAACCTGCCGGGCAGCCTCGAGACCCGGGCGGCGCGGATGGAGAACGCCGCGGCGCTGGACGCCGCCGGGGTGCTGATCGCCATCAAGGGCAACGAAGGCTCGATCCACCGCGCCCGCGAGACCCGCTACAACGCCGGCAACGCCGTCTCGCACGGCCTGCCCTATGAATCGGCGATCGAGGCGATCACGGTCAATCCGGCCCGCATCTTCGGCATGGCCGGCCAGTTCGGCGAGCTGCGCCCCGGCGCCGCCGCCGACGTGGTGATCTGGTCCGGCGACCCGCTGGAGCCGCTCAGCGACGCCGAGACCATCTTCATCGGCGGCGCCGAACAGGTCCCGACCAGCCGCCAGTTCCTGCTCCGCGACCGCTACGCCGGCGGCGGCGAAGGCCCCATGCCCCCGGCCTACGGGCGGTAGGGCGACCCGTCTCCTCCCCGTCGCGCAGCGATCGGGCGGGGGATCATTCGCAGCTGCAGGCGAAGGATGATGGAGGGGCGGATGAGGGGCGCACTGCGCCTCGACGACGGTCGCCGCCGGCTGGTTCGTCACGACGACCACGGCGAAGGCACGACGGACACGACGGGGGCGAGCCCGCACCGGCCCTCCGCGGGCCCTCGCCCCGCCATCGATATCCCGCCATCGATATATTGCGTCTCCCGGTCGTGTCCCTGGACGTGGTGTAACTCGCCGGTGGTAGCAGCGCCGCTCGCGAAGCGCGCCCATCACGGGGCGCCGTAGCGAGTGAGCGGCGCTGCGGTGGTCATCCGCGGTTCTTCGGTAGGGTCGGGTTTGCGAATGCAACCCCAACCAAGGAACCGAAGATGACCGACGACATGATGACCTTAAGGGCGCTGATGGAGAAGAGCCCGGACGCCGGCTTCTTGCGCGAGATGATCGGCTATGGCGCCCGGCGCCTGATGGAGCTGGAGGTGGGCGGCCTGACCGGGGCGGCGCACGGCGAGAAGAAACCCGGAGCGGCTGGTCCAGCGCAACGGCTACCGCGAGCGCGACTGGGAGACCCGCGCCGGGACGGTGGAACTGCGTATCCCCAGGCTGCGCAAGGGCAGCTATTTCCCCTTCTTTCTGGAGCCTCGGCGGCTGGCGGAGAAGGCGCTGACGGCGGTTGTCCAGGAGGCCTACATCCAGGGCATCTCGACGCGCTCCGTCGATGACCTGGTCCAGGCCATGGGCATGAGCGGGATCTCCAGGAGCCAGGTCAGCCGGCTGTGCGAAGAGATCGACGTTCGCGTGAAAGCCTTCCTCGACCGGCCGATCGAGGGCGACTGGCCGTATCTGTGGATCGACGCCACCCCCGCCTTCGCGGGGGCAGGCTCTACATCAAGGTCCGCCAGAACGGCCGTATCGTCTCGGTGGCCGTCATCGTCGCGG
>NZ_CALMZS010000060.1 GCF_937870815.1 uncultured Brevundimonas sp. | reverse complement strand
TAGTGGGCGGTGGTCTGGCCGTCGACGGTGGCGGGCAGGGCCAGCACCACCTCCCGGGCCTCGCCGCCGCGCACCCGGCCGACCAGTTCGGCGACCCTGAGCGCGTCGGGGCCGACGCCGTCGAGGGCCGAGAGCAGGCCGCCGAGCACATGGTATTTGCCGCGGAAGGCGCCGGAGCGCTCCATGGCCCACAGGGCCCCGGCCTCCTCGACCACGCAGATCAGGCCGTTGTCGCGCGACGGGTCCGAGCAGATCGAGCAGGGGTCGCGGGTGTCCGGCGCGCCGCAGACCGAGCAGGAGACGACCTTCGCCGCCGTCTCGGCCAGGGACGCGGCCAGCGGGACCAGCAGCTGTTCGCGACGCTTCAGCAGGGCCAGGGCGGCGCGGCGGGCCGAGCGCGGGCCGAGGCCGGGCAGCCGGGCCAGAAGGCCGATCAGACGTTCGATCTCGGGTCCGGCGGAGGCGGCCAATCAGAACAGCTTGGGCATGCCGGGGATGTTCATCCCGGCCATGGGACCGGCGGCCTCGCGCATCAGGGCGGAATTGGCCTCGTCGAGCTTGCGCTTGGCGTCGGCGTGGGCGGCGACGATCAGGTCGGCGAGAATCTCGGTCTCGCCCGGGACCATCAGGCTGTCGTCGATCCGGACCGAGGTGACCTCGCCGGGACCCTTCAGGTCGACGGCCACGAGCCCGCCCCCGGAACTGCCCGAGGCGGTGGTTTCGGCCATCTTGGCCTGGGCCTCCTGCAGCTTCTGCTGCATCGCCTGGGCCTGCTGCATGAGGGCGTTGAGGTCTTTCATGGGCCCTAGATAGGCCCCGCCGCCCGGCGCCCGCAAGGGCGGGACCGGCCGGCGGCGACCTTGCTGCGCGAGGGGGAGCGGTCGGCGCCGCCGTCTCTTCACCCCCGCCCCCGGACCGCCTACAACCGCCGTATGAGCTCCGCCCCCCTGCCCGACGCCGGATCGAACTGGGTGGACCGCCATGCGCCGGAGGGCCTCAAGCCCTGGCTGAGACTGGGCCGCTTCGACCGGCCGATCGGCATATGGCTGCTGCTGCTGCCGGGCTGGCAGGGCGTCGCCCTGGCGCTGGGGCAGCAGCGCCGGCCGCCCGACCCCTACGATCTGTGGCTGTTCCTCGGCTTCGCGATCGGGGCCGGTCTGATGCGCGCCGCCGGCTGCGCCTTCAACGACATCGTCGACCGGGACATCGACGCCCGGGTGGCCCGCACCGCCCTGCGGCCGATCCCCTCCGGCCGCATTTCGGTGAAACGGGCCTGGGCCTTCGTGATCGGCTGCAGCCTGCTCAGCCTGCTGATCCTGCTGACCCTGAACCTCGCTGCCGTCCTGCTCGGCGTCGCCTCCCTCGCCCTCGTCGCCGCCTACCCCTTCATGAAACGGATCACCTGGTGGCCCCAGGCCTGGCTCGGCCTGACCTTCAACTGGGGCGCCCTGATGGGATATGCGGCGGCCGCCGGCGGACTGCCCTTCCTGTTGTGGGCCTATGGCCAGTCGCTCGTGGCGACCGGCGAGTGGCAGGCCGTGGGCCGGGCTGCGGACCCGCAGGGCCACCTCGCCCTCCCCGCCCTCCTCCTCTACCTCGGCGGCGTCTTCTGGACCCTCGGCTACGACACCATCTACGCCCTGCAGGACCTCGAGGACGACGCCCTGGTCGGGGTGAAGTCCTCGGCCCGCCGCCTCGGCCCCCACGTCCGCCGCGGCGTCGGCGGCTTCTACCTCCTGAGCGTGATCCTGACCGCCGCCGCCGGCGCGGCCGCCGGCCTCGGGCCGCTGTTCCACCTCGTCCTGCTGGCCTGGGCCGTCCACCTGCTGCGGCAGGTCCGCGAGGTCCGCGCCGGCGACCCGGCCCTGGCGCTGCGGCTGTTCCGGTCCAATCGCGACGCCGGCCTCATCCTGTTTCTCGCCATCATTCTCGGCTCGGTTCAGCTTCCGCTTTGAAGGACACCCGCATGACCCGCCCATCGTCATCCCCGCGCCCGACCCGGGGGCGTCTCCTGCTCCTGGCCGCCGCGGCGGCCGCGACCCTGGCCGCCTGCAGCCGCGACCGCGACCGCGAGCCCGAGGCGCCGGCCCCGGCGGCGCGGGCCGACCCGGACGCCCTGGTCACGCCCGCCGACGCCGCGGCCCCGTCCGGGTTCGACGAGAAGACCCCCTGGGCCGAGGTCAGGCTGATCCTGCCCGGTGAGCTGAAGGCCCACCCCGACCTGCACGCCCGCCTCTACGCCGAGGAGGTGCGCAAGCTGCGCCAGTTCGCCGAGGGGGCCCAGAGCGACCGCACCGAGGCCGGCGCCGACCCGAACCAGCCCAAATTCGGCAACACCGTCACCTTCGCCGCCGCCGCCGAGACCGGCAAATTGTTCAGCCTGAAGCGCACCTCGTTCGAGACCGGCGGCCCCCAGGCCAACACCCTGACCAGCGGCGTCCTCTGGGACAAGGCGCTCAAGCGCCAGCTCGGCCTGGCCGACCTGTTCCGCAAGGGGGCCGACCTGGCCGCCCTCGACCAGGCCCTGTGCTCGGCCCTGAACGCGGCCAAGCGGGCCCGCGTCCCCGACGGCCCGTCGATCACCTTCGACAGCAAGCCCTTCTCGTGCCCGCGCGCCGCCGCCACCGCCTTCGTGCTGACGCCCGGCGACGCGCCCGGCAAGGCCGCCGGCCTGACCTTCCTGATCGGCCCCTACCAGGCCGGGCCCTACGCCGAGGGCGGCTATGAGATCGCCGTCCCGGCCACCTCCTTCCGGTCCCTGCTGGCCACGGCCTACGCCGGCGAGTTCGGCGGCCGGCCGGCCAGGACCGGGGACGTCACCCCCGCCCCGACCCCCGTCCAAGCCCCCGCCCCGGCGGGGCCCGGGCGGTGACCGCCCCGCGGCGGCGGACGGTGTCCGCAATTGGTGACCGCCAGCATGATGGCCCTCCTGGCCTGATGTCAGGTTAGCCTGACGTTTCGTCAGGTAATCATCACATGCCGCCAGACCCGGCCGGCGCCTTTTCCCCGACCGCGCCCGAGCGTATCCTGCGCCCCATGCCCGCCGCTCCCCGCGTCCGCCCGGCCGACCTGTTCACCCCCGAGGAATGGGCGCCGTTCCAGGCGCGCTCCGGCTGGATCGGCCCGCTGCTGGTGCTGCACTGCTGGGGCGTGATCCTGCTGGCCGCCGCCGCCGGCGTGCTGTGGCCCGTGCTGATCCCGCTGTGCGTCGCGGTCATCGGCACGCGCCAGCTGGGCCTGGCCATACTGATGCACGAGGCGGCCCACGGCGGCCTGTCGCCGAACCCCCGCCTGAACGACGCCCTCGGCCACTGGCTGTGCGCCGTCCCGGTCGGGGCGTCGCTGGGCCTCTACCGGCCCTATCATCTCAGCCACCACAAATACGCCCAGCAGGCCGAGGACCCGGACCTGATCCTGTCCGCCCCCTTCCCGGTCAGCCGCGCCTCGTTGCGCCGCAAGATCGTCCGCGACCTGACCGGCCAGACCTTCTTCAAGCAGCGCGTGCTGTTCCTGTTCAGGGCCTTCGCATCGCGGCGCGACGGGGACATGGCCGAGGGCGCCGTGGTCACCGGGCGCAGCGTCGCCTCCTTCCTGCTGGTCAACGCCGGACTGCTGGGCGCCGCCGTCCTGGCCGGGGCCTGGTGGGCGTTCTTCGTGCTGTGGCTGCTGCCGATGGCGACCTGGTTCCCGATGGTGACCCGCCTGCGCAACATCGCCGAACACGCCTGCGTCGAGGGCTCGGCCGACGACGCCTTCCGCGCCGCCCGCACCACCCGCGCCGCCTGGTGGGAGCGCGCCTTCATCGCCCCCTACTGGGTCAATTTCCACGCCGAGCACCACCTGTTCATGCACGTCCCCTGCTGGAAGCTGCCGGCCCTGCACCGGGCGGTGCGCGCCCGCCCGCAGGGCGGGCGGATGGAGGTCGCCCCGGGCTATCTGCAGGTTCTGAGGACCGCGAGCGGGGCCGGCGGGGACGCCGCCCGACCGTATCCGCGCTGATCCGCATGACCCGCCCACCGAGGCCGGAGCCGCGCATCTACCTCGACTGCGACGGCGTGCTGGCCGACTTCGACAAGGGCGCGACCGCGGTGCTGGGCCTGCCGCCGCGCCGGTTCGAACAGCGTTTCGGCCTCAAGACCTTCTGGGCCCGCCTGGCGGCCACGCCCGGCTTCTTCGACACCCTCGACCTGCTGCCCGACGCCATGGCGCTGTACGAGGCCGTCCGCCACCGCGATCCCGTCATCCTGACCGGCCTGCCGCGCGGGGCCTGGGCCGAGCCGCAAAAGCGCCGCTGGGCGGCCCGGCACTTCCCCGGCGTCGAGGTCATCACCACCTCCGCCGCCCTCAAGCGCGAGCATTGCCACCCGGGCGACGCCCTGGTCGACGACAACGACAAATTCCGCCACCTGTGGGAGAAGGAGGGCGGCGTCTTCATCCACCACACCTCCGCGGCCGCCTCGATCGAGGACCTGCGCCGGCTCGGCTTCCTCGGGCCGCGGTCGCGGATAGCCGCCGGCGCGGTCCGGTAAAGGCTGCGGCCGACGCCGATCGCCGAGCCCGCCGCCTTCATCCTCGCCGACACCCGACTCCAGCCCGCTGAACCCCTGCCCTGCTGCATCCCTTCGCCGGCCGCCGCGTTCCTGCCTGGCTTGCATCACGGAACGAGGGACGCAGACATGCGCTGGCAGGGCGGACGACGCGGCGGCAACATCGATGACCGCCGGGGCCTCGGCGGCGCGGGCCTGGCCGGCGGCGGCGTCGGCGCCCTGGTGCTGGCGGCGATCGGCTATTTCGTCTTCGGCCTCGATCCGCAGACCACCACCCAGCTGGCCAGCCAGTTCGGCGGCGTCGGCAGCGCCGAACAGGGAAGGCGGGGCAGTCCGGAGGATCAGGCCGGGGCCTTCGTCGACGTGATCGGAACCAATGTCGACGACGTCTGGAAGACCCGGCTGCGGGGCTATCAGCCGCCGACCGTCACCCTCTATGAGCAGGGCGCCTCGACCGGCTGCGGCTTCGGCCAGGCCGCCATGGGGCCGTTCTACTGCCCCGCCGACCGCCATGTGTACCTGGACCTGTCGTTCTGGCGGCAGATGGAGAGCCAGCTCGGGGCCTCGGCGGCCGACTTCGCCCGCGCCTATGTCATCGCCCACGAATACGGCCATCACGTCCAGACCCTGACCGGCGCGTCGCAGCAGGTCCAGCGGGCCCAGCAGGCCGCCTCCAGCCGGGCCGAGGCCAACCGCTACTCCGTGGCGCTGGAGCTTCAGGCCGACTGCTACGCCGGCGTCTGGGCCGCCAACGCCGCCGCGGTCTCCAACGGGGCCGTGGCGCTGGAGCCGGGCGATCTCGAGGAGGGCCTGCGCACCGCCTCGGCCATCGGCGACGACACCCTGCAGCGGCGCCAGGGCGGCCGGATCGTGCCCGAGGGCTTCACCCACGGCTCGTCCGCCCAGCGGGTCGAATGGCTGCGCCGCGGCTACCAGTCCGGCGACCCGGCCGTCTGCGACACCTTCTCGAGGCTCTGAGCCTCAGCCCACGGTCAGGTCCAGCGGCTGCGACACCAGCAGGGCGCCCGCGCCCAGGTCGATGGCGGCGCGGCGGGCGGCGAACGCCTCCATGCCGACCAGGGCCCCGGGGAAATTGGGCAGGGGCGGCTGCTCGAAGACGCCGACCTGGACGCGCCGGTAGAGGTGGCCGGCGAAGGTCACGGTCCGGGCCTCGACGACCGCGGCCCGCATCGCCCCGCCCAGCACCAGGCTGGTCCCGCTGTCCCGCGGCCGTCCGTCCAGCAGGCCGGCGGCCCCGGCGGTGGCCTGGTCCAGCGCCAGCAGGGACGAGGCGCCGGTGTCGATCACGGCGTCCACGGCGGCTCCCTCGACCGTGACTTGCGCGACCAGGCCGCCGCCCGAGCCGCGGACCTCGGCCGGGGCCAGATCCGGCGGCTTCACGAACGCCTCCCGGGCGATCAGCCGCACATGCCGGCGCTGTGGGTCGAGCGCCAGCACGGCATGCTCCAGCACGTCCCGGCCGAGGATCAGCGGCGTGTTCAGGCCGGCCGGCGAGGCCAGCGGCCCGAGGTCGAGGATGGCCGCCCGGAGCCTGTCGACCCTCAGCCCCGGCAGGGTCACCTCGACCGTGGCGCCCCGGCCCATCTGGCTGCCGCCGCCGACGCCATAGGCGACCAGCGGCATGTCGAACAGCGACCGGCGCTGCGGCGGCAGGGCCTCGACCAGCCGGCGGTCGATGACCGAATACTGCGCCCCGGTGTCGATCAGGGCGATGACCTCCCGTCCCTCGACCCGGGCCTTCACCGTCGGCACATTGGCCCGCCGCGCATAGGGCAGCCACGGCGTCGCCCCGTCCGGGCCGAAGGCCAGATCGGGCGCGGGCCAGAACAGGGTCTCGCGCGCCCACCAGGCCCCGCCGACGACGGCGGCCAGTCCTGCGGCGCGGATCAGCAGGTTGCGGCGGTTCATGGCCGCGAACATGGCCCGCCGGGGGCCGCCGCGCCAGCGTCGCCGCCGCCGCGCCCTATCGCGGGCCGAACGGCACGACCCGGTTGTCGCGGTCATGGCCGATGTCGGCCGCCCCGAGATAGGCGATGCCGGACCTCTGGCACCAGTAGCGGACGATCTCCTCCGGGGTCAGGCCGAAGTCCGGATCGTTCTCGACGACATCCGACACCCGCCCCAGCCGGATGCCCGCCACCCGCCGGATCGAGGCCTGGCCGGTCAGGTGGAACATCATCCGGTCGACCCGGTACAGCGGCTCCGACACCTCCTCCAGCATCAGCACATGGCCGCCCAGGTCCGGCTCCAGCGCCGTCCCGACGAGGGCGTCGAGAATGCTCAGGTTGAAGGCGGCCGCCGGGCGCGGGTCCTCGTGCAGCGACGGCTCCCACGACGCCGGGTCGCCGCGCTTCAGCCAGTTCAACGCCCGCCAGGCCGTCGCGTCATGGCGCACCGCATCCGAGGCCATCGGCCCGTGCGCCACGTGCGGGAAGCCCGCCTTGTAGAGCCCGGCCAGCAGCGTTCCCGCGTCCGAATAGCCCAGATACCGCTTCCTGCGCGCCACATCGGTCAGCCGCGGCAGCACCGCCTCGGCGATCCGGCACGAGCCGTAGCCGCCCCGCGCGAACCACACCGCGTCCAGCCGCGGATCGTTGGCGTAGTCGACGAAGGCCGCCGCCCGGCTGGCGTCGTCGCCGCCGAAATGCCCGTGCTTGCCGAAACTGGCCGGGTGGAAGACCACCTTGGCCGACCCGTCCGGCACGTTCGCCGCGAACCACGCATGCACGGCGTCGGCCCGCTCCCGGCTGAAGCGCGAACTGGCGTTGACGATGCCGATCTTCACGGTGCTGACGATCCTGAAGACTCGGCCAAGCGGGCTTTCGCACGGCGCTTGTAACGCTTGATGATCTCCTCCCAAGCGAACCTGAGCAGGATGTTGAAACCGAGAGCTAGCGAGAACCACGTCTTACTGATCCGCGACTCCACGAACGGTAGCCAACCATAGCTCCAAAGGAACATGACCAGCACCAAGCAAACTGAGAAGCCGTACAGGATGTCATAAGGCATCTGAACATTCCGAGGCGGGCGGGCCGCCTTCGCCAGCTCCTGTTCCTCAGGTGTCCCGTGCTTTCCGAACACGATGTCGAGCACTCGGGTGGTTATCGACGGACTTGGCGACGGCGTCATCGGTGAGGGCTCCTCCTGCCGTCCAGCTTAGGGGGCCGCACCGGCTTCTGGAAGCCGTCACCCATCCACCCTCTTCCCCGCCGCCGTGAACCCGCCTAGTCACGCCTGATGGCGAACGACGACTATTTCTTCTGCGGCATCGGCGGCTCGGGCATGCTGCCGCTGGCCATGATCGTGCAGGCGCAGGGGAACCGCATCGAGGGCTCGGACCGCTCCCGCGACCAGGGCCGCACCCCGGAGAAATTCGCCTGGCTCGAAGCCCACGGCGTCACCCTGCACCCGCAGGACGGTTCCGGCGTCGCCCGCCCGGACCAGATCGTCGTCGCCACCGGAGCGATCGAGGCGACCGTGCCCGACCTCGGCGCCGCGAAGCGCGCCGGCGCCCGCATCGTCACCCGGCCGGAGCTGCTCAGCCGGATCTTCAACGCCGCCCCGGTCTCGATCGGCGTGGCCGGCACCAGCGGCAAGTCGACCATCACCGGCATGATCGCCTGGATCCTGCACCGGGCCGGCCGCGCGCCGACGGTGATGAACGGCGCGGTGATGCGGAATTTCGCCGACGCCGACCATCCGTTCGCCAGCGCCCTGATCGGCGGGCCCGACCTGTTCGTCTCGGAGGTCGACGAGTCCGACGGCTCCATCGCCCGCTACGACCCGACCGTGGCCGTGGTCTCCAACATCTCGCTGGACCACAAGTCGATGGAGGAGCTGCGCGACCTGTTCGGCGGCTTCATCGGCCGCGCCCGCACCGCCGTGCTCAATCTCGACAATCCCGAGACCGCCGCCCTGGCCCAGGGCCTGGTCGAGGCCGGGTGCGGCGACGCCGTGGTCACCTTCGCCCTCGGCGAGGACTCCGCCGACCTCGCCGCCCACGACCTCGAACTTCTGCCCGACGGCGTCCGCTTCGTGCTGTCCGACCGGGCGACCGACGCCCGGCGCGCCGTCCGGCTGCAGGCCCCCGGGGCCCACAATATCGCCAACGCCCTCGCCGCGCTCGGCGCGGTGCGCGCCGTCGGCGTGCCGCTGGACCAGGCCGTCGCCGCGCTCGAGACCTTCTCGGGCATCCGCCGCCGCATGGAGGTGGTCGGGACCACGAACGGCGTCACCGTCATCGACGACTTCGCCCACAACCCGGACAAGATCGCCGCCACCCTGAAGACCCTGCACGCCTTCGAGGGCCGGCTGCTGATCCTGTTCCAGCCGCACGGCTTCGGCCCGCTGCGGCTGATGAAGGACGAGTTCATCGACGGCTTCGCCGGCCTGTTGCGCCCGGACGACGTCCTGCTGATGCCCGAGCCGGTCTACCATGGCGGGACCACCGACCGCAGCGTCGGCAGCGGGGACATCGCCGCGGGGATCCGCGCCGCCGGCCGCCGCGCCGAGGCCCCGCCCAGCCGCGAAGCCTGCGGCGAGCGCCTGCTGGAGCTGGCCCGCCCCGGCGACCGCATCGTCGTCATGGGCGCGCGGGACGACACCCTGTCGGTTTTCGCGGCGGATCTGCTGGCCCGTCTTTCCGATCCGGCTACGGATTGATTTTCAAAAGACTCTCTCGGAAAATTCACAAACGGAAAAGCTGCCGTTAAGGCCGCCCCCGCTAGGTCGCCGCGACACGTCGGGGATTACAGCAGATGGCCAGGGTCGGGGATTTCGCGAGCAAGGCGGCGCCGGTGTCGCCGGAGACGCCCGGAGCCCAGATCGTCGAACGCTTCGAGCAGGAGCCGGACACCCTGGCGATCGCCGTGGTCGACGCCGACGGACGGCCGGTCGGACTGGTCGAGCGCAACGCCTTCACGCTCAGGATGGCCGCCGAATTCGGTCGCGCCCTCTACGCCCGCCGTCCGGCCTCCAGCTTCATGGACCCGAACCCGCGCGTGCTGGACGCCGCCGCGGACGCCGAGACCCTGTTCGACACCGTCGACGCCGCCAGCCTGGGGGCCCTGCTCAACGGCTTCGTCGTCACCGCCGACGGCCGCTATGCCGGGGTCGGCGCCGGGGTCCACCTGCTGCAGGCCGGCAGCGCCGTGCACCGCCGCCGGGCCGAGGCCATGAGCGCCCTGGCCCGCGACTTCGCCAACGCCGAGCGGGAGGCGCGCACCTCCAGCCGGGCCAAGTCCGAATTTCTCGCGGTGATGAGCCACGAGATCCGCACGCCCCTGAACGGCGTGCTCGGCGTCGCCGCCCTGATGGAGCGCGAACTCACCCAGGAGGCCCTGCGCCCCTATGTGCGGACCATCCTCGACTCCGGGCGCAGCCTGCTGCGCCTGCTCACCGACGCCCTCGACATGTCCCGGGCCGAGGCGGGGCTGATGGCCTTCGAGACCGCGCCGGTCCGGCTGGACGGCCTGGCCGACGACCTGCTCGCCCTGTGGAGTCCCCGGGCCGGGGAGAAGGCTCTGGCCCTGACCGTGGCCTGCGAGGCCGAGGGCGCCGATTGCGTCGTCGCGGATGAAACGCGGCTCAAGCAGCTGCTCAGCAACCTGATCGGCAACGCCATCAAATTCACGCCTTCAGGGGCCGTCGAGGTGCGCCTCCGCTCCCGCGCCGTCGACGGCGCCGCCGCCCTGACGATCACCGTGGACGACAGCGGGCCGGGCGTCGCCGACGACGCGGCCGAGGCCGTGTTCGAGCCGTTCAACACCGGCGGCGCCGGGCGCGAGGGGGCCGGGGCCGGGCTGGGCCTGGCCATCTGCCGGCAGATCGTCGAGCGGATGGCCGGCGAGATTTCGGTCGGGCGGGGCCCGCTCGGGGGCGCGCGCTTCACCGTGGTCCTGCACCTGCCGCTCGCCGACGCCGCGGTGCTGGAGGAGGCGGCGCGGATGAGCGATCCCACGCCGCACGAGACCCTTCACGTCCTGGTCGTCGACGACAATCCCACCAACCGCTTCGTCGCCGGCAAGGTGCTGGAGCTGTTCGGCTGCTCTCATGAGGCGGCGGAAAACGGACGCGAGGCGGTCGAGCGGATGCAGGCGACGCCGTTCGACCTCGTGCTGATGGACATCAAGATGCCGGTCATGGACGGGGTCGAGGCCACCCGGGCCATCCGGGGCCTGGCCGGCCCGGCCGCCCGCGTCCCCATCCTGGCCCTCACCGCCAACGCCGATTCGCGCGACGAGGCGGAATACCTCGCGGCCGGCATGAACGGGGTGGCCCAGAAGCCGATCCAGCCGGACCTGCTGCTCGACGCCATCCGGCGCGTCCTCGCCCCCGCGCCTCCCGAAGCGGCGGCCGCCTAGATGTGGAGCCTCAACAGGTTGTCCTCGGCGAGGGCGAGTCTGCTGATGGGCGTTTGTAGTTTGATGCCGCCGTGGGGTCGATGCCAGTTGTATCGATGGAGCCAGAACGGCAGCTCGGCGGCGCGTTGAGCCGAGCTCTGGTATTTTTGGGCGTAGGCCCACTCGCGCAGGGCGGTCTGGATGAAGCGTTCGGCCTTGCCGTTGGTCCTGGGGGTGTAGGGCCTTGTTCGGATGTGCCGCAGGCCCAGCGCCT
>NZ_CALMZS010000059.1 GCF_937870815.1 uncultured Brevundimonas sp. | reverse complement strand
TCGCGGATCTCCATCTCGACCAGTTCGAGCAGTTCGGCGTCGTCGACCAGGTCGACCTTGTTCATATAGACCACCAGCGCCGGCACCCCGACCTGGCGGGCCAGCAGGATGTGCTCGCGGGTCTGCGGCATCGGCCCGTCCGCCGCCGACACCACCAGGATGGCCCCGTCCATCTGCGCCGCCCCGGTGATCATGTTCTTCACATAGTCGGCGTGGCCCGGGCAGTCGACGTGGGCGTAGTGACGGTTGGCCGTCTCATACTCCACATGCGCCGTGTTGATGGTGATCCCCCGCGCCTTCTCCTCCGGCGCCGCGTCGATGTCGGCATAGGCCATCGCCTTGGCCCCGCCCGCCTTGGCCAGCGTCATCGTGATCGCCGCCGTCAGCGTCGTCTTGCCGTGGTCCACGTGACCAATCGTGCCGATGTTGCAGTGCGGCTTGGTGCGTTCGAACTTTTCCTTGGCCATTCTCTTCTCTCCGTCCCCTGAACAGGGGGCTTTATCCTAAGTGTTTCAGGGGTGTTTAGGCGGAATATTTCTTGATCACTTCGTCGGCGACGTGCTGCGGCACCGGCTCATAGTGGTCGTACTGCATGGTGAAGGCGGCGCGGCCCTGCGACATGCCGCGCAGGGTGTTCACATAGCCGAACATATTGGCCAGCGGCACGAAGGCGTTCACCACGGTGGCGTTGCCGCGCATGTCCTGACCCTGGATCATGCCGCGACGGCCGTTCAGGTCGCCGATGACCGAACCGAGGTAGTCCTCGGGGGTCACGACCTCGACGGCCATGATCGGCTCGAGCAGCTTGGGCGCGCCCTTCTCCTTCAGCTCGCGGAAGGCCGCGCGGGCGGCGATCTCGAAGGCCAGTACGCTGGAGTCGACGTCGTGGAACTTGCCGTCGGTCAGGGTCGCCTTGAAGTCGATCAGCGGGAAGCCGGCCAGCAGGCCGCCGTCCTTCACCGACTCGAGGCCCTTTTCGACGCCCGGGATGTATTCCTTGGGGATGGCCCCGCCGACGATCTGGTTCTCGAACACGAAACCCGAACCCGGCTCGCCCGGCTCGAAGGTGATGATGACGCGGGCGAACTGGCCAGTGCCGCCGGTCTGCTTCTTGTGGGTGTAGTCGATCTCGACCTTGCGGCCGAGCGATTCACGATAGGCCACCTGCGGCGCGCCGATGTTGGCGTCGACCTTGTAGGTCCGCTTGAGGATGTCGATCTTGATGTCGAGGTGCAGCTCGCCCATCCCCTTGAGGATGGTCTGGCCGCTCTCGAAATCGGTCGAGACGGTGAAGGACGGGTCCTCCGAGGCCAGCTTGGCCAGGGCGACGCCCAGCTTCTCCTGGTCGGCCTTGGACTTGGGCTCCACGGCGATCTCGATCACCGGGGCCGGGAATTCCATCTTCTCGAGGATGACCGGCGACTTCAGCGGGTCGCACAGGGTGTCGCCGGTGCGGGTGTCCTTGAGGCCGGCCAGGGCGACGATGTCGCCGGCATAGGCTTCCTTGATGTCCTCGCGGTTGTTCGAGTGCATCTGCAGCATGCGGCCGACGCGCTCCTTCTTGTCGCGGCTGGAGTTCAGCAGCGACATGCCGGTCTCCATCTTGCCGGAATAGAGGCGGCAGAAGGTCAGCGAGCCGACGAACGGATCGTCCATGATCTTGAACGCCAGCACCGACAGGGGCTCGTCGTCCGAGGCGCGGCGCACGACCGGCTCTTCCGTCTTGAAGTCGATGCCGGGGGTCGGCGGGATGTCGACCGGCGACGGCAGATAGTCGACCACGGCGTCGAGCAGGGTCTGAACGCCCTTGTTCTTGAAGGCCGAGCCGCACAGGATCGGGTAGAAGGCCCCGGTCAGCACCGCCTTGCGGATGCATTTCTTGATGGTCTCTTCGGACGGCTCCTGGCCGTCGAGGTAGGCCTCCATGGCCTCGTCGTCGAGCTCGACCGAGTTGTCGATCAGGTACTGGCGGGCGGCCACGGCCTTGTCCATCAGCTCGGCCGGGATATCCTCGTCGCGGAAGTTCGCGCCGAGACCGTCATTGTCCCAGATCACCGCCTTCATGCGGACCAGGTCGACCAGGCCCGACAGCGAGCTTTCGGCGCCGATCGGGAACTGGATCGGCACGGCCTTGGCGCCCAGACGGTCGCGGATCGACTCGACCGACTTGTCGAAATCGGCGCCGATCTTGTCCATCTTGTTGACGAAGACGATGCGCGGAACCTTGTACTTGTCGGCCTGGCGCCAGACCGTCTCGGTCTGCGGCTCGACGCCGGCGTTGCCGTCCAGCACCGTCACGGCGCCGTCGAGCACGCGCAGCGAACGCTCGACCTCGATGGTGAAGTCCACATGCCCGGGGGTGTCGATGATGTTGAGGCGTTTCTCGCGCCAGAAGGCGGTCGTCGCGGCCGAGGTGATGGTGATGCCGCGCTCCTGCTCCTGGTCCATCCAGTCCATGGTCGCGGCGCCGTCGTGGACCTCGCCGATCTTGTGGGACTTGCCGGTGTAATACAGGATCCGCTCGGTCGTCGTCGTCTTGCCCGCGTCGATGTGGGCCATGATGCCGAAGTTGCGATAGTCTTCGATTTTATGCGTGCGGGGCATGGGAGCGTGCCTTGCGGTCAATGCGGGCGCCGCGGACGGCGTCTCGGGGAAATGTCGGATAAGCGGGCGCGGGCGATTTAGCTCAAACCGCCCGCGCCGGATAGTCGGTAGAACGGGATCGCGGGCGACCCCGGGCAGGCGTTACCAGCGGTAATGGCTGAAGGCGCGGTTGGCTTCGGCCATCTTGTGGGTGTCCTCGCGCTTCTTGACTGCAGTGCCGCGGTTGTTCGAAGCGTCCAGCAGTTCGGCGGCCAGTTTCTCGGTCATGGTGTTCTCGCCGCGCTTGCGGGCGGCGTTGACCAGCCAGCGGATGGCGAGGGCGCGACGGCGGTCGGGACGGACCTCGACCGGCACCTGGTAGGTGGCGCCGCCGACGCGGCGCGACCGGACCTCGACCGCCGGGGCGACGTTGTCCAGCGCGGCGTGGAAGGTCGCGACCGGCTCCTGGTCCTTCTTCTTCTCGGCCAGGATGTCGAAGGCGCCGTAGACGATGTTCTCGGCGACGGCCTTCTTGCCCTCGTACATGACGTAATTCATGAATTTGGTGACGATCAGATCCTTGAACTTCGGATCCGGCAGGACTTCGCGCTTCTGTGCGCGGTGACGACGGGACATGGGACGGGCCTTCTGAAACGGTCTCTGGGGCCCCGGACGGACCGGGAAAATCGGGTGGAAGCGGGTTCGCCTACTTCGGCCGCTTGGCGCCGTAGTGCGAACGGCGCTGCTTGCGGTCCTTGACGCCCTGGGTGTCGAGCACGCCGCGCAGGATGTGGTAGCGCACGCCGGGCAGGTCCTTGACGCGGCCGCCGCGGATCAGGACCACCGAATGCTCCTGCAGATTGTGGCCCTCGCCGGGGATGTAGCACACGGCCTCGATGCCGGTGGTCAGACGCACCTTGGCGACCTTGCGCAGGGCCGAGTTGGGCTTCTTGGGGGTCGTGGTGTAGACGCGGGTGCAGACGCCGCGGCGCTGCGGACAGCCCTTCAGGGCCGGGACCTTGTTGCGGGCCGGCTTGGGGGCGCGCGGCTTGCGGATCAGCTGGTTGATGGTCGGCATCGAATACTCGTCTCTTCCAATCGATGGGGGCGTGTGCCTTTCGGCCGGAGCGCCCCGGTGAGCCTTCTTTTCGGACGACGCAATGCGCCGCCCCGGGTTTGATTTCGAGCAGCGAAGGCGACAAACAGAAAAGCCGGAACGCGCGCTTCGGGCGTTCCGGCGGGCGACAGCCCGGTCGTTCGATTGTCACGATCCCGCCGAACGCTGACGCGCCCGCCTCGAAAGTGGGCGGCTTCTACGCTCCGGGACGAGGAAGGTCAAGGGCGGCGGCAACGTAGATCGCGTGCGACCGGACCGCAATACCGCCACGCTCGCCCTCTCAACTGCCGGTGGAGGACGTGGAGGCACGATGCAAGATCCGAGGCTTGTCTGGCCCTCGCGAGCCGAACGCTGGCGCAAGCCGGCGATCATGGCCGTGTCCGTGGGGCTGCACGCCCTTGTGCTGGGCCTGATCGGGCTCCGCGGCATAGGGCTTGAAGCGGCTCCGCAACCGGTTGAGCGCACCATCTATGTCGAGATCGAGCCTCGCCCCCTCCTGCCCGGGGAGGTCGCCCGGGTGCGGCCGCCGCCTGAGCGCCCGGACGCACCGTCGCAGGTGCTGCCGGATTCGGGCGCTCCAACTGCGCGGACCGATCCCTTCCCGAGGCTCGACGACGAGGAGGACAGCCCGACCCCGCGTGCGCCCGCCTCCGGAGCGCCCGCCCCGCCGGCCGACGTGGGCACGGTCCCGTGGCAGGTGCGGCCCGGGACCACGGGCGACCGGGTCGGGCGGAGTCTGCGCACCAGCCCGGTCGGCTGCGCCGGACCCCGGCTGCTGAGCGCGGAAGAGCGCGCGATCTGCGACGACCGCTTCGGAGCGCGGGCCGCGGCCGCCGCGCCGATCCAAGGCACCGGGAATCCCGAGCGCGACGCCCGCTTCGCCCGCGAAGGCGCCCGCGCCCTGGCCGCCTACGAGGCCCGGCGGCGACCGCTCAGCGGCGGCATCGGCGTGGTCGGACCGCAGGAAGGCCCGGGCTCCAACTTCGGCATGGGCGTGGCGGGGGCGCACCTCGATCCGTCGCTGCGACCGGATTCCTCGGAGAACATCCACACGCCGCAGCGCGATGGCCGCCGCGGCGCCGGCGTGCCGCTTACGCCCGGGTCGACGGCGCCGCGCGACGATTACCCGCGCGAATAGAAAAGGGCGGCCCCGTCGCCGGGGCCGCCCTCTTCGGTTCAGTCCCGAACCCGGAGATCAGCCTTCGCTGTTCTCCAGCTCCAGCGCCAGCTCGGCCGGAAGCGGCTCGATGGCCGCCTCGCGGGCCTGGGTCAGTTCGGCGTCGCGGGCGTTGGCCACCTTCTGCAGGGCGCGGAGGTAGGCGCCGGTGCCCGCCGGGATCAGCCGGCCGACGATGACGTTCTCCTTCAGGCCTTCCAGGGTGTCGACCTTGCCGTTGACCGAGGCGTCGGTCAGGACGCGGGTGGTCTCCTGGAACGACGCCGCCGAGATGAAGCTGCGGGTCTGCAAGCTCGCCTTGGTGATGCCCAGCAGGACCGGCTGGGTGGTGGCCTGACGCCCGCCGCGCTTCTCGACCTTCTGGTTCTCCAGCACGGCTTCCGCCACCTCGACCGTGTCGCCGCGGATCAGGGTGGTCTCGCCCGCGTCCAGGACCTCGACCTTCTGCAGCATCTGGCGGACGATCACCTCGATATGCTTGTCGTTGATCGGCACACCCTGCAGTCGATAGACTTCCTGCACTTCGTTGACCAGGTATTCGGCCAGGGCCTCGACGCCCTGGATGCGCAGCAGGTCGTGCGGATCCGGGTTGCCGTCGATGATGTAGTCGCCCTTCTGGATCAGGTCGCCGTCGTGGACGGAGATGTGCTTGCCCTTCGGGATCAGGAACTCGACCGCCTCGCCCTGCACGCCGTCCGCATTGGGCTCGGGCGTGATCTTGATGCGGCGCTTGTTCTTGTAGTCGCGCCCGAATTCGACGCGGCCGTCCATCTCGGCGATGACCGCGCAATCCTTCGGACGCCGGGCCTCGAACAGCTCGGCCACCCGCGGCAGACCGCCGGTGATGTCGCGGGTCTTGGCCCCCTCGGTCGGGACGCGGGCGATGATCTCGCCCGGCTTGACCACGTCGCCGTTGGCCACGGACAGGACCGCGCCCACCGGCAGCAGGTAGCGGGCGTCGGAGCCAGAGGCCAGCTTGGCGTATTCGTCGCCCTTGGTGATGCCCATGGCCGGACGCAGGTCCGCGCCGCGCGGGCTGGCGCGCCAGTCGGAGACGACGCGCTGGGCGATGCCCGTCGCCTCGTCGGTCTCCTCGCGGACCGACAGGCCCTCGACCAGGTCCTCGAACCGGACCACGCCGCCGACCTCGGTCAGGATCGGAGAGGTGTAGGGGTCCCACTCCGCCAGACGCTGGCTGCGCTTGACCTCGGCCCCCTCAGTGACCCGCAGGCGGGCGCCGTAGGGCAGTTTGTGGGTCTCGCGGTCCTTGCCGTCGACCACCACGGTGATGGTGACGTTGCGGCTCATCGCCACCAGGTCGCCGTGCGCCGCCTTGACGGTCGGGCCGGCGATCTTGGCCGTACCGGCGTTGGTCGCCTCGTAGAACGACGTCTCCGCCACCTGGGCCGTGCCGCCGATGTGGAAGGTGCGCATGGTCAGCTGGGTGCCCGGCTCGCCGATCGACTGGGCGGCGATGACGCCGACCGCTTCGCCGATGTTGACGTTGGTGCCGCGCGCCAGGTCACGCCCGTAGCAATAGGCGCAGATGCCGGCCTCGGCCTCGCAGGTCAGGGCCGAACGGACCTTGACCGACTGGACGCCGGCGTCGTCGATGACCTCGACCTCCTCTTCCTGCAGGTAGGTGTCGGCCGGGAACAGGACGTTGTCCGTGCCGGGCTCCTTGATGTCCTCGGCCGCGTAACGGCCCAGCACCCGCTGGCCCAGCGAGACCAGCACGTCGCCGCCCTCGACCACGGCCCGCAGGGTGATGCCCCGGGTCGAGCCGCAATCGTCCTCGGTGACGATCGAATCCTGCGCCACGTCGACCAGACGCCGCGTCAGATAGCCGGAGTTGGCGGTCTTCAGCGCGGTGTCGGCCAGACCCTTGCGGGCCCCGTGGGTCGAGTTGAAGTATTCGAGGACGGTCAGGCCCTCCTTGAAGTTCGAGATGATCGGCGTCTCGATGATCTCGCCCGACGGCTTGGCCATCAGGCCCCGCATGCCGCCCAGCTGCTTCATCTGCGCCTGCGAACCGCGGGCGCCCGAGTTGGCCATCATGAACACCGAGTTGATGTCCGGGGCCTGACCCTTGGCCAGCACGCGCGGCTGGGCGATCTCGCCCATCATCGCATCGGCGATCTTGTCCGTGGCCTTGGCCCAGGCGTCGACGACCTTGTTGTACTTCTCGCCCTTGGTGATCAGGCCGTCGGCGTATTGCTGCTCGTACTCCTCGACCTGGGTGCGGGTGGCGGCGACCAGGGTGGCCTTGGCGGCCGGGATGACGATGTCGTCCTTGCCGAACGAGATGCCCGCCTTGGCCGCCTCGCGGAAGCCCAGCTGCATCATCTGGTCGGCGAAGATGACCGTCGCCTTCTGACCGCAGTGGCGATAGACCTGATCGATCAGGTTGCCGATCTCCTTCTTGGTCAGGTTCTTCTCGAGCAGGCGGTAGCCGATGTTCGGGTTGTGCGGCAGCAGGGCGCCCAGCTTCATCCGGCCCGGGGTGGTGTCGATCACCCTGGTGATGGTCTCGCCGGCGGCGTTCATCTCGGTCCAGCGCGCCTTGATCCTGGTGTGCAGGGACACGACGCCGGCGTCGAGCGCCGCGTCGATCTCGCCCATGTTGGCGAACAGCTTGCCCTCGCCCTTCTCGCCTTCCTTGATCAGCGACAGGTAGTAGAGGCCCAGGACGATGTCCTGCGACGGCACGATGATCGGCTTGCCGTTGGCCGGCGACAGGATGTTGTTCGTCGACATCATCAGGACGCGCGCTTCCAGCTGCGCCTCAAGCGACAGCGGGACGTGAACGGCCATCTGGTCGCCGTCGAAGTCGGCGTTGAAGGCGGTGCAGACCAGCGGGTGCAGGCGGATGGCCTTGCCCTCGATCAGCTTCGGCTCGAACGCCTGGATGCCCAGGCGGTGCAGGGTCGGGGCGCGGTTCAGCAGCACCGGGTGTTCGCGGATGACCTCGTCGAGGATGTCCCACACCTGCGGCTGCTCGCGCTCGACCATCCGCTTGGACTGTTTGACGGTGCCGGACAGGCCCTTGGCGTCGAGGCGCGCATAGATGAACGGCTTGAACAGCTCCAGCGCCATCTTCTTGGGCAGGCCGCACTCGTGCAGCTTCAGCTCGGGCCCCACGGTGATGACCGAACGGCCCGAATAGTCGACGCGCTTGCCGAGCAGGTTCTGGCGGAAGCGGCCCTGCTTGCCCTTCAGCATGTCGGCAAGCGACTTCAGCGGACGTTTGTTGGCGCCGGTGATGACGCGGCCGCGGCGACCGTTGTCGAACAGGGCGTCGACCGACTCCTGCAGCATCCGCTTCTCGTTGCGGATGATGATGTCGGGGGCGCGCAGCTCGATCAGCCGCTTCAGGCGGTTGTTGCGGTTGATGACCCGGCGGTACAGGTCGTTCAGGTCCGAGGTGGCGAAGCGGCCGCCGTCCAGCGGCACCAGCGGGCGCAGCTCCGGCGGGATCACCGGCACCACGGTCAGGATCATCCACTCGGGCTTGTTGCCGCTCTCGAGGAAGGCCTCGATCAGCTTCAGGCGTTTGGAGGCCTTCTTGGCCTTCATCTCCGAGGGGCTGTCGGCCAGTTCGGCGCGGTGCTTGTCGGCCTCGGCGTGCAGGTCGATGCCGATCAGCAGGTTGCGCACGGCCTCGGCGCCGATCTCGGCGGTGAAGCCGTCATCGCCGAACTCGTCCTGGTAGCGGTAGAATTCGTCTTCCGTGAGCAGCTGGTTCTGCTTCAGCGGGGTCAGGCCCGGCTCGGTGACGATGTAGTTCTCGAAATACAGGACCCGCTCGACGTCCTTCAGGGCCATGTCGAGCATCAGGGCGATGCGCGACGGCAGCGACTTCAGGAACCAGATGTGGGCGACCGGGGCGGCCAGTTCGATGTGGCCCATGCGCTCGCGGCGGACGCGGGCCAGGGTGACCTCGACACCGCATTTCTCGCAGATGATGCCCTTGTACTTCATGCGCTTGTACTTGCCGCACAGGCATTCGTAGTCCTTGGTCGGGCCAAAGATACGGGCGCAGAACAGGCCGTCGCGCTCGGGCTTGAACGTCCGGTAGTTGATGGTTTCCGGCTTCTTGATCTCGCCGAACGACCACGAGCGGATCTTCTCCGGCGAGGCCAGGGCGATCTTGATCTGGTCGAAGGTCGGGGTGACCGGGACCGGGTTGAAGATGTTCAGGACTTCCTGGTTCATCTTGGTTTCCTTGCTGCGGCGGGGGCCGCGAAATAGGGCGTGGGGGCTGGGGTGTGGGGTGTGGGATCGGCTGAAAGGGGCGGGTTGGGGTCTGAAGCGTTAGGGGATGGCCATTGCCACAATCCCCACACCCCAAACCCCAATCCCCACACCCTCAAGAGTTCTCCAGCTCCACATTCAGGCCCAGCGAGCGCATCTCCTTGACGAGCACGTTGAAGCTCTCCGGAATGCCCGCCTCGAAGCTGTCGTCGCCGCGCACGATGGCCTCATAGACCTTGGTCCGGCCGGCGACGTCGTCGGACTTCACCGTCAGCATCTCCTGCAGGGTGTAGGCCGCGCCGTAGGCCTCGAGCGCCCACACCTCCATCTCGCCGAAGCGTTGGCCGCCGAACTGCGCCTTGCCGCCCAGCGGCTGCTGGGTGACCAGCGAATAGGGGCCGATCGAGCGGGCGTGGATCTTGTCGTCGACCAGGTGGTGCAGCTTCAGCATGTAGATGTAGCCGACCGTGACCGGGCGCTTGAACTGCTCGCCGGTCTGGCCGTCGTAGACGATCGACTGGCCGGTGCGGTCCAGCCCCGCCTTCTCCAGCAGGTCCTCGATGTCGTTGATGTGCGCGCCATCGAACACCGGCGTGGCGAAGGGCACGCCCTTCGACAGGTTCCGGGCCAGCTCGACCAGGTCCTCTTCCGACTCCGGCAGGGGGGTGTCCTTGCCGTAGATCGAGGTCAGATGGTCGATCAGCGCCTGCTTCTGGCCGCCCTGCTGCCAGGCCTCCAGAAGGCCTTGGATCTGCTTGCCGAGACCGGCCGCGGCCCAGCCGAGGTGGGTTTCGAATATCTGGCCGATGTTCATGCGCGAAGGCACGCCCAGCGGGTTCAGCACCAGGTCGACGGTGGTGCCGTCTTCCAGGTGCGGCATGTCCTCGATCGGCAGGATCTTGGAGATGACGCCCTTGTTGCCGTGACGGCCGGCCATCTTGTCGCCGGGCTGAAGCTTGCGCTTCACGGCCACGAAGACCTTGACCATCTTCATCACGCCCGGGGGCAGTTCGTCGCCGCGCTGCAGCTTCTCGACCTTGTCCTCGAAGCGGCGGTCGAGCGCCTTGCGGGCGTCCTCGAACTGCTTCTTCATGGCTTCGAGCTCGGCCATCGCCTTCTCGTCGTCGAGGGCGATCTGCCACCACAGGCCGCGCGACAGGTCGGCCAGCTTCTCCTCGGTGACGGCGCCGCGGCCCAGGCCCTTGGGGCCCGAGGTGGCGTTCTTGCCGACCAGCAGCGGCTTCAGGCGGCCGTAGACATTGCGCTCGAGAATCTTGAGCTCGTCGTCGCGGTCCTTGCCCAGACGTTCGATCTCGGCCCGTTCGATGGCGACCGCGCGCTCGTCCTTGTCGACGCCGTGGCGGTTGAAGACGCGCACGTCGACGATGGTGCCGGCGACGCCCGGGGGCAGGCGCAGGCTGGTGTCGCGGACATCCGAAGCCTTTTCGCCGAAGATGGCGCGCAGCAGCTTCTCTTCCGGCGTCATCGGGCTTTCGCCCTTGGGCGTGACCTTGCCGCACAGGATGTCGCCCGGCTGGACCTCGGCCCCGATGGCCACGATGCCGGCCTCATCGAGGTTGCGCAGGGCCTCCTCGCCGACGTTGGGGATGTCGCGGGTGATCTCCTCGGGCCCCAGCTTGGTGTCGCGGGCCATGACCTCGAACTCCTCGATATGGATCGAGGTGAAGACGTCGTCGCGCACGATACGCTCGGAGATCAGGATCGAGTCTTCGAAATTGTAGCCGTTCCACGGCATGAAGGCGACCAGGGCGTTGCGGCCCAGGGCCAGTTCTCCCAGGTCCGTCGACGGGCCGTCGGCGATCACGTCGCCGACCTTCACTTCATCGCCCACGCGCACGATCGGGCGCTGGTTGATGCAGGTCGACTGGTTGGAGCGCTGGAATTTCGACAGGCGGTAGATGTCGACGCCCGAACGGCCGGCGTCGAGCTCGTTGGTGGCGCGGACGACGATACGGGTGCCGTCGATCTGTTCGACGACGCCGTCACGCCGGGCGACCACGACGGCGCCGGAATCCACGGCCACGACGGCCTCCATGCCGGTGCCGACCAGCGGCGCGTCCGACTGCACCAGCGGCACGGCCTGGCGCTGCATGTTGGCGCCCATCAGGGCCCGGTTGGCGTCGTCGTTCTCCAGGAAGGGGATCAGGGCGGCGGCGACCGAAACGACCTGTTTCGGCGAGACGTCCATCATGTCGACGTCGGCCTTGGCCAGCAGCTGGGAGTCGCCGTTGATCCGGCCGGGGACGAGGTCCTCGACGATCTCGCCGTTCTTCAGCTCGATATTGGCCTGGGCGATGGTGTATTTCGCCTCTTCCATGGCCGAGATGTAGACCACCTCGTCCGTGGCCTTGCCGTCCTTGACGCGCCGGTACGGGCTCTCGATGAAGCCGTATTTGTTGACCCGGGCGTGGGTGGCCAGCGAGTTGATCAGGCCGATGTTCGGGCCTTCCGGCGTCTCGATCGGGCAGATGCGGCCGTAGTGGGTCGGGTGGACGTCGCGAACCTCGAAGCCGGCGCGCTCGCGCGTCAGACCGCCCGGGCCGAGCGCCGAGAGGCGGCGCTTGTGGGTGATCTCGGACAGCGGGTTGGTCTGGTCCATGAACTGCGACAGCTGCGACGAGCCGAAGAACTCGCGCACGGCGGCGGCGGCCGGCTTGGCGTTGATCAGGTCGTGCGGCATCACCGTGTCGATATCGACCGACGACATGCGCTCCTTGATGGCGCGCTCCATGCGCAGCAGGCCGACGCGGTACTGGTTCTCGAGCAGTTCGCCGACCGAGCGGACCCGGCGGTTGCCGAGGTTGTCGATGTCGTCGATCTCGCCGTGGCCGTCCTTCAGGCCGACGAGGATCTGCAGCACGCGCAGGACGTCGTCCTTGCGCAGCACGCGGATCTCGTCCGAGACGTCCGGGGTTTCCAGACGCATGTTCATCTTGACCCGGCCGACGGCCGACAGGTCGTAGCGCTCGCTGTCGAAGAACAGCGAGTTGAACATGGCCTCGGCGGCCTCGGGGGTCGGCGGCTCGCCGGGCCGCATGACACGATAGACGTCGAACAGCGCGTCCTCGCGGCCGGTGTTCTTGTCGATGCGCAGGGTGTTGCGCATATAGGCGCCGACCGTGACGTGGTCGATGTCCAGCACGTCGATGGTGGTGAAGCCGTGGCTCTCCAGCAGCTCGATGGTCGGCTGGTCCAGCTCGTCGCCGGCCTCGGCGTAGATCTCGCCGGTCTCGAAATTGACCGCGTCGGCGGCCAGGTATTTGCCCAGCAGGGCGTCGGCGGCCAGCGACAGCGAGGTCGTGGTGTCGCCCAGCTTCTTGGCCTGGCGGGCGCTGATCTTGGTTCCGGCGGCGGCGATCACCTCCCCGGTGTCGGCGTCGACCAGGTCGAACTCCGGCTTCACCCCGCGCCAGCGCTCGGCCTTGTAGGGGGTGACCCAGCCTTCGCCGCGCTTCTCGTAGGGCACGGTCTCGTAGAAGGTCTTGAGGATTTCCTCGCCGTCCATGCCCAGACCCATCAGGAAGGTCGTGGCCGGCAGCTTCCGGCGGCGGTCGATGCGGACGTAGACGATGTCCTTGGCGTCGAACTCGAAATCGAGCCACGAGCCGCGGTAGGGGATCACCCGGGCGGCGAACAGCAGCTTGCCCGAGCTGTGCGTCTTGCCCTTGTCGTGGTCGAAGAAGACGCCCGGCGAACGGTGCATCTGGGACACGATCACCCGCTCGGTCCCGTTGACGATGAAGGTGCCCTTGTCGGTCATGAGCGGGATGTCGCCCATGTAGACATCCTGCTCCTTGATGTCCTTGACCGAGCGCGCGCCGGTCTCCTCGTCGGATTCGAAGACGATCAGGCGCAGCTTGACCTTCAGCGGCGCGGCATAGGTCATGTCGCGCTGGATGCATTCCTCGACGTCGTATTTCGGATCCTCGAACTCGTAGGAGACGTATTCGAGGATGGCGCGCTCGTTGAAGTCCTTGATCGGGAAGACCGACTTGAACACCGCCTCGATGCCCTGGTCCCTGCGCGGGCCCGAGCGGACCTCGCGCTGCAGGAACTGTTCGTAGGAGGCGCGCTGGACCTCGATCAGATTGGGCATCTGCACCGCTTCGGGGATGCGCCCGAACGAGTGGCGGATGCGCTTCTTGCCGGTGAACGAGGTGGCGGTGAGGAACTGACCGTTGACGGTGAGCTCCGCTTTCGACTTGGCCATTCTGTCTTCCCAATGCGGCGGGCCGGGCGGCCCGCTCAATGCAGCGGCCACGGCTCCGCCATTCCGGCGACCCGTGACCATCGGTTTCGGCGTCCACCCTCGGGCCTTGCGGTCCCAGGACGCCTGAAATGTAGGGCTCCCTTGGGGAGGAGCGCACCTTCGCACCGGTCGGAGGGCGACAAACCGGGCCTCGGCGCTTTCGCGCGTGTCTCTCACGGAGTTAGCGGAACGGGGTGGTATACTCGCTTTGACGGCGAAATAAAGACCATCGGCCTGCTTTTTCGGAGACGGCGGAGGAGCGGCGGCCGCCGCACCGCCCAGACGCGGCCATTGCCTTGCGACGGCGGGGAAAATAGCGTGGGCGCATGACACGCATTCTGTTCGCGGGCGCCGCCGCCCTGGCCCTTTCCGGCTGCGCCTCGGCCGGCTCCGCCCGCCAAGAATTCCCGGCCTCGCCGACCCAGGCGAACTGGGACGCCGGCAACGTCGCCTATCTGGCCTGGAATTCGACACGCAGGGGATGGGCCACCACCGCCTCCGGCCTGCAGTATCGCCGGGTCGGGCCGGGCCATCCGGCCGGCCGCCGGCCGGCCTCGACCGACACGGTCAAGGTCCATTACCGCGGGAGCTTCGTCGACGGGCGCGAGTTCGACAGCTCCTACGCCCGCAACGAACCGGCGGAGTTTCCGCTCGACCGGGTCATCAAGGGCTGGACCGAGGGCGTCGGCCTGATGCGCGAGGGCGAGACGTTCGAGTTTGTCATCCCCGCCTCGCTCGGCTACGGCGATCGCTGGGTCGGCGGCGACGAACTGCCGCCCAATTCGACCCTGCTGTTCACCGTCGAACTGCTGGAAGTCAAGCCGGCGGAATGAGCGGTCTGTCCCTGCCCGTCCTGTCCCCGTCGAGAGGACAAGGGCCGGGCAGACGAGGACACAACCGGGACCGACGCCGCTCCGACAGAGTTGGACAGATGGGCCGGACCAGCCTCCCGGGAACCGCCAACATGACGAGGATTTAATCCGGCGAGCCGGCGCCGCGCTCTAGCTTGCCGTCGAACTCATTGACCGAGAGCCTCCAGATGATGCGTCCCGCCCGCCTGTTCGCCTCCGCCTGCGCCGTCGCGCTGCTGTTCGGTTCGGTCCCGGCGCTCGCCCAGGTGGGGACGCCGGCGCTGGACCGGCCGCTGGTCCCGATCCCCGCGCCGCGCGACGCGCCCTGGCCCGGCGTCATCGCGCTGGAGATGGACGCCACCGACATCGACCGCCGCATCGTCTCGGTGAGGCAGACCATCCCGGTCGCCGGTCCGGGCCCGCTGGTCCTGCTCTATCCGCAATGGATTCCCGGCAACCACGGTCCGGTCGGCCCGATCGACGACATCGCCGACCTGCGCATCAGCGCCGATGGCCAGCCGCTGCGCTGGGTGCGCAACACCGTCCACACCAACGGCTTCCAGGTCGAGGTCCCGGCCGGCGCCCGCGAGATCGAGGCCTCGTTCAAATGGCTGACCCCGATCGAGGACGGCCAGGGCCGCGTGGTCATCACCGAGGACATGCTGAACATCCAGTGGGAGAAGGCGTTGCTCTATCCGGCGGGCCACCGTTCCAGCCAGATCACCTTCCGGCCGACCCTGCGCCTGCCGGCCGGCTGGCGGTACGCCACGGCGCTCGACACCGAAAGCTACGAGAATGGTCTGGCCGTGTTCGCCCCGGCGACCCTCGAGCATTTCGCCGACAGTCCGGTGTTCGCCGGTCGCAACCATCGCCAGATCGACCTCGATCCGGGCGGCCGCTCGCCGGTGCGGCTCAACGTCGTCGCCGACGAACCCCGCATGCTGGCCGCCACCGACGCCCACATCGAGCTGCACCGCAATCTCGTCGACCAGGCCGACCGGCTGTTCGGGGCCCGGCATTTCAACCACTACGACTTCCTGGTGGCGGTGACCGACCGGCTGGGCGGCATCGGGCTGGAGCACCACCGCTCGTCGGAGAACAGCGTCGACGTGCGCTATTTCACCGCCCCGGACGCCACCCTCGCCGACCGCGACCTGCTCGCCCACGAATATGTGCACTCCTGGAACGGCAAATGGCGGCGGCCGGCGGACCAGCTGACCCCGACGCTGAACGAGCCGCTGCAGAACTCGCTGCTGTGGGTCTACGAAGGCCAGACCCAGTACTGGGGCCGGGTGCTGACCGCACGCGCGGGCCTGTCCGACAGGCAGCAGGCGCTGGACTGGTTCGCCATGACCGCCGCCAACTACGGGACCATGCCCGGCCGCCAGTGGCGGGCCCTGCAGGACACCACCAACGATCCGATCATCGCCCGGCGCCGCCCGCAGCCGTGGAGCACCTACCAGCGCAGCGAGGACTACTATTCGGAGGGCGCCCTCATCTGGCTCGACGCCGACACCTGGATCCGCGAGCGGACCAACGGACGCAGGTCGCTGGACGACTTCGCCAAGGCCTTCTTCGGCGTCGACGACGGCTCCTGGGAGCCCCGGCCATACACCTTCGCCGACATCGTCTCGACCCTGGACGGCGTGGCCGCCAACGACTGGGCCGAATTCCTGCGCGCCCGGCTGGACGCCGTCGGTCCCGAGGCGCCGCCGCCGCTGGCCGGCATCGGGCGCGGCGGCTACCGGCTGGTCTGGCGCGAGGCCATGAACGCCTACCACAAGGCGCTGTACGACGAGCTGGGCCGCACCGACTTCCAGTATTCGCTGGGCGTCATCACCAACGCCGACAACCGCATCACCTCGGTGCGCTGGGGCTCGCCGGCCTTCGAGGCGGGTTTGACCTCGGGCTGGGAGGTGGTCGCCGTCAACGGCCGCGCCGCCAGTCCGGCGGTGATCTCCGAGGCCATCACCGCCTCGAAGGGCAATACGACGCCGATCGAAATGATGCTCAAGAACGGCGACCGCTTCCGGACCGTCCGCTTCGACTACCATGACGGCCTGCGCTATCCGCACCTCGAGCGGATCGAGGGGACGCCCGACCGACTGGGCGACATCCTCGCCCCGAGGCGGCGCTGATCGCGAGGAATGACCATGCTGAAGTCCGCCGCCCTCGCCCTGCTCCTCGCCGCCGCCGCCGCCCCCGCCCTGGCCCAGATTCCGGCCTCCCAGGCGCAGACGCCCTTGCCGGCGCCGACCAGCCTGCCGCGTCCCCTGCCGCCGATCCCGGCGCCCCAGGACCGGGACTACCCGGGGACCATCGGCATCCGCGTCGACCTGACCGACCTCGAGCACAAGGTCATCCGGGTGCGCCAGACCGTTCCGGTCAGCCCCGGCCCGCTGGTCCTGCAATATCCGCAATTCATCCCGGGCAACCACGCCGACACCGGGCCGATCCAGCTGGTTTCCGGCCTGACCGTGACGGGGAATGGCCGGCGCATCGAATGGGTTCGCGACACCGTCGATCCGCACGCCTTCCATCTCGACATCCCGGCCGGGGTCGAGGCCATCGAGGTCGACTTCGAATGGCTGACCCAGCCGGACAACGCCGTCTGGCGGGTGGTCATAACCGAGGAGATCATCAACCTGCAGTGGGAGAAGGCCCTGCTCTATCCCGCCGGCTACCGCCACGGCCGGATCACCTTCGCGCCCTCGGTGGTGCTGCCGGAGGGCTGGAACTACGGCGTGGCGCTGGACACGGTGTCCCGCGAGGGGAAGGTGGCGACCTTCGCGCCGATCTCGCTGGAGCACCTGGCGGACAGCCCGATGTTCGCCGGCAGGCACTACCGCCGCATCGACATCGATCCCGGCGGCCGCTCGCCGGTGCACCTGAATCTGGTCGGCGACACCGCCGCCTCGATCAACGCGACGCCCGAGTGGATCGCCAGATACGAGGCCCTGGTCGACCAGGCCGACTATCTGTTCGGCGCCCGCCATTTCGACCGCTACGAATTCCTGCTCGGCCTGACCTCGAAGCTGGGGGGCATCGGGCTGGAGCACCACCGGTCGTCGGAGAACACGGCCGCGCCGAACTTCTTCAGCACGGCCACCCCCTCGTACGGCTCCCGCGGTCTGCTGCCCCACGAGTATGTGCACAGCTGGAACGGCAAGTTCCGGCGGCCCTCCGACGAGCATGTGCCCAATTTCAACGTCCCGACCCAGAACAGCCTGATGTGGGTCTATGAGGGGCAGACGAAGTACTGGGGCGACGTCCTGACCCCGCGCTCCGGCCTGGGGACCTTCGAGGAGGCGGTGATCAACCTGGCGGAGGTGGCGGCCTTCTACGACCAGCAGCCGGGGCGGCAATGGCGGGCGCTGCAGGACACCACCAATCACAACCTGCTCGGCTACCGGCTGTCCAACCCGTGGCCGTCATGGATGCGGGGCACCGGCGACTACTACCGCGAGGCCCTGCTGATCTGGCTGGACGCCGACACCCTGATCCGCGAGGCCACGCGCGAGCGGAAGTCGCTGGATGACTTCGCCAGGGCCTTCTACGGCGTCGAGGACGGGGTGTGGGAGGCGCGACCGTATACCTTCGGGGACGTGGTCGAACACCTGAACGCGGTCCATCCGCACGACTGGGCGACCTTCCTGCGCAGCCGCCTCGACGCCGTCGGCCCGGAGGCCAGGGCCCCGCTGGACGGGATCGAACGCGCCGGCTGGCGATTGACCTGGGTCGACAGCCTGACCCCGCTGGAGCAGCGGATGATGGGCGACTGGGGCGGCGACTTCCAGTATTCGCTGGGCTTCAGTCTCGGCTCCGGCAATCGCATCACCAATGTGCGCTGGGGCGGTCCCGCCTTCGAGCAGGGCCTGGGCGCGGGCTGGGAGCTGGTCGCGGTCGGCGATCGCACGGCCTCGACGGAGGCGCTCCGCGAGGCGGTGACCGCCGCCAAGGGCGGAAGCGAGCCGATCGTGCTGGTGGCCAGGCGCGGCGACGACTTCCGCACCCTGGGCTTCGATTACCATGACGGCCTGCGCTATCCGCGCCTGGTGCGCATCCCCGGCACGCGGGACCGGCTGGCCGACATCTTCGCCCCGCGCCGGCGCTAGAGGCCCCACAAGAAGACGGGCCGGGGATCGCTCCCCGGCCCGTTTCGTCGTGTGTCTCCTCCCCGTCGCGCAGCGATGGGGAGGAGACGGTCGGGTCTTACTTGATCTGCACCTTGGCGCCGGCTTCGGTCAGCTTCTTGGCGACTTCGTCGGCGTTCTGCTTGGAGACGTTCTCGACGACGTTCTGCGGAGCGCCTTCGACCAGGTCCTTGGCTTCCTTCAGGCCGAGGTCCGAACGGACGCTGCGGACTTCCTTGATGACGTTGATCTTCTTCTCGCCGCCGTCCAGCAGGACGACGGTGAACTCGGTCTGCTCTTCAGCCGCTTCGGCCGGAGCGGCGGCGCCGCCGCCGGCGCCCGGCATGGCCATGGCCACCGGAGCGGCGGCGCTGACGCCCCACTTTTCTTCCAGCAGCTTGGACAGTTCGGCGGCTTCCAGAACGGTCAGCGACGACAGGTCTTCAACGATTTTGGCGAGATCGGCCATGGTGTGTTTCCTTCGGAGGATTGGGTTTCAGTAGAGAGTTTGCAGAGATGAAAGAGGCGGGCCCGCCTAGGCGGCGTCCTTCGTGGCGTAGGCGTTGAACACCCGGGCCAGCTGGGCCGCCGGGGCCTGGACGACGCCGGCGATCCTGGTCGCGGGCGCGTTGAGCAGGCCGAGCAGCGAGGCGCGGATCTGATCCAGCGACGGCAGTTTGGAGAGAACCTCCACGCCCTTCGCGTCCAGAACCTTCTCACCCATGAAGCCGCCAAGGACGACGAACCTGTCGTTGGCCTTGGCGTATTCGGCGGTGATCTTGGCGGCCGTCACCGCGTCGTCGGCGTAGGCGATGCCCACGGGACCCTTGAACAGGCCGTGGTAGTCGCTGCCTTCGTCGGCTTCGAGCGCCTTGAGCGCCAGGCGGTTCTTGACCACCTTGAACGTGCCGCCTTCCTTGCGGAGGCGTCCACGCAGGTCTTCCATGTCCGCAACGGTCAGACCCAGGTTGTGGGTCACGACCACGGCGCCCGCGTCGGCGAAAACGCCCTTCAGCGTCTCGATCGACTCGGCTTTTTGTGCGCGGTCCATTGCGGTCTCCAGTCTGTATTCGCCGCCGGGCCTATTCCCGGGCGGCGGTTGGCCAAGGCGCGCCGCGTCGCCGCGATGCGTTCAGGCCGGCCGTATTGTCCGAAGGAAGCTCGAACCCCGACGCCCGGATACCGGAACGTCTGGCGTCGTCCGCATCCCCATCTCCCCGCGGCGCCAGAGGGCTCTCTGGCATTTACGGCATGGGTGGCCCCCACGCCCCGAAGTTCTCGGACAGGACCGCCATGACACGGGGCCATGACGGAGAAGCCGCGCTCTATACACGACGCCGATCGAAAATCAACGCCGGCGTCAGGCCCGCTCGATATCCGTTCGGGCGAAGTCCTCACCCTTGTAGAGCAGCGGCATGCCGAGGCTGCGCGCACAAGCATAGGCGAAACAGTCCCCCATGTTCAGGGCGGCCGGGTGCCGTCCCTTGCCGAAGCGGTCGAACGCGCCGATCGCGAGCGCCTGTTCATCCGGCCCGATCGGCGCAATGGCGACCTGGCCGGCGTCCAGAAGCCGCTCTACGACATCCAGCGCTGACGCGACATCGGCGGAGCGTTCCCGGACCATGGCGCGAACCGTCTCCCAGACTGCGACCGGCGAGGTCGTGGCCCTGGAGGCCATCGTGATCTTCAGGCGGAATTCCGCCTGCTCGGGTTCATCAAGCAATACGGCGCAGAGCGCCGACGCATCCAGGAACATCAGTCGCCCGACAGGTCGTCGAAGAACGCCTTGTCGGCCTTCAGGCCCGTCCGTGGCCATTTGGCGACTTCGTCGGAGATGGCCCTCATGCGACGCAGCCGATCCTCGACCTCTGCATTTCTGCGGTTGAGTTCCGCCTCGACAGCCAATCGCACGGCCTCGGTCAGGCCGACGCCGCGCTGGTCGGCCAGTTTTCGCACCAGCGTGTCGGTCGCCTTGTCTCGAACGTGAAACGCCATCGTGACCTCCGGATAGCCAGATCATACTATCGGATAGCCAAGCGTGCAAACATTCGGCCGTCATCCGGCATGCCCCCTTCACAAGCGCCGCCGTTCCGGGCCAGATGCCGCGACGTGGGGGCGTGAACATGACCGAGACCACCGATGCGACCGGCCGAAACAGCCTGGGGCGAACGGCTTCGCCCATGCTGGCGGGCTTTCGCCTGCTGACAGGCCTGCTGCAGGGCGCCGCCCTCTGGTGGCTCTATCGCTCGGCGCGGGGCGACGCCATGGAATGGCCCGCGACCGTGCCGGCGCTGTTCGGGCCGCTGGCCATGATCCTGTTCATGGTTCCGGTGCTGCTGCTGGCGGGCGCGGGGCGGATGCGTTGGCCGGTCCTGCTGGGCTGGACCGTGGCCGCGACAGCCTTCCTCGGTCTTCTGGGCTGGCATGATGTCACCTCCCACGTCGCCGGCGAGTTCGGATCGAACCGATACCCGCCGTTCCTGACCTGGCCCATGCCGCTGTTCGCCGCCGCCGCCCTGTTCATCGGCCACCATCTGGTCCTTCCCGCCGACATGGAGCGCCGGTGGATCGCCACCTTCCCGACCTATTTCGACACGGCCTGGAAGGCGGGCGTGCAGCTCGCTCTGTCGATCGGCTTCACCGGCGCCTTCTGGATGCTGCTGTTCCTCGGCGCGGCCCTGTTCAACGTCATCGGGCTTGAGTTCCTCGGCGACCTGATCGCGAAGGACTGGTTCTCCATCCCGGCGACCACCGTGGTTTTCGCCACGGCGGTGCATCTGACCGATGTCCGCGACGGACTGATCCGCGGCGTCCGCAGCGTGGTGCTGATGCTGCTGTCGTGGCTGCTGCTGCTGATGACGGTGCTGGCCGGCGGCTTCCTCGCCGCCCTGCCCTTCACCGGCCTCGAGGGCCTGTGGGAGACGGGCAGCGCCACCGCCCTCGTCCTCTCGGCCGCCGCCGCCCTGATCATCCTCATCAACACCGCCTATCAGGACGGCCGCGCCGACAATCTGCCGCCGGCCATCCTGCGCGTCACGGTTCGGGTCGCCGCCGTCCTGCTGACCCCGCTGGTGGTCATCGCCTTCTGGGGCCTGGCCCTGCGCATCGGCCAGCACGGCCTGACCCCCGACCGCATCATCGCCGTGGCCTGCGCCGTGATCGGCGCGGCCTACGCCGCCGGCTACGGCTTGGCGGCCCTGAGCCCGTTGTGGCGCAAGGGCGCGGGCTGGATGCAGCCGCTGGAGCGCACCAACGTCTGGACGGCCGTGCTGGAGGTCGTGGTCATTTTCGCCCTGTTCAGCCCCATCGCCGACCCGGCCCGGCTGTCGGTCGCCGACCAGATGGCTCGGCTCGAGCGCGGCGCGGTCAAGCCGGACCAGTTCGACTACCGCTTCCTGCGCTTCCAGAGCGGCAAGGCCGGCGAGGCGGCGCTGGCGCGCCTGGCCCGCTCGTCCGATCCGGTGATCTCGCGCAGCGCCCGCAACGCCCGAGCCATCGAGAACCGCTGGGACGATGCCGACATCGGTTCGCCCAATAGGATGCCTGTCTATGAGGTGGTTCCTGCCGGAACCACCCTGCCCAAAGGCTTCATCAAGCCGTTGCCGGCCACTGACAGCCGCATTCAGGTTTGCCAGGCGGCGGGGGACTGCATCGCCAACGCCAGCGACTTGAACGGGGACGGCGCCGCGGAAGTATTGATCGCCAATAGCTCCGCCATTCAACTATGGGCGAGCGACGGCCGGGGAGGCTGGCGGATCGTCGGCTCGTGGAGCGCACCGCCATACATCCGTGGAGCGGAGCCAGTCGATCTCCGCGAGGCCTTGCGGAACGGCGAAGCCCGCCCCGCGACGCCGGAGTGGCCCGACCTCGCTTTCGGGGATCGACGTTCAAGTTTGATCCGCCATCCCAGCGACGCCGCCCCTTAACCCCTCGCTCACCCTGCCCTCCAACCCGATCTTCACCTTGTGGCGGGTAGAAACGTCCCGGAATGAGCCAGTCCCGCCGCAACGAGGACCGGCCCTGACGTGATGACGAGGGTGAGCCGAGATGACCCGGACCGTACTGGTGGTCGATGACGATCCGACCCAGCGCCGCCTGGCCCAGGCCGTGCTGGAGCGCGAGGGCTACGCCGTGGTCCACGCCGAATCCGGCGGCGAGGCCATCGACCGGCTGACCCGGGGCGGCGGGGCCGACGTGGTGCTGCTGGACATGATCATGCCGGGCATGAGCGGCATGGAGGCCCTGGCCGAGATGCGCGCGGCGGGCGTCGCCACGCCGGTGATCGTGCTGACCGCCTCGGGCGGGGTCGAGGCCGTGGTCAGGGCCATGCAGGCCGGCGCCCAGGACTTCTTCGTCAAGCCGGTGTCGGCCGAGCGCCTGCTGGTCGGGGTCCGCAACGCCCTGCAGCTGACCCAGCTGACCGCCGAGGTCGGCCGGCTGAGGAAACACGTCTCCGGCCGCACCTCGTTCGACGACCTGGTCGGCCAGAGCGCGCCGATGCGGATGGTGCGCTCGCTGGGGCTGCGCGCCGCGAAGTCCGGCATCCCGGTGCTGATCACCGGCGAGAGCGGCGTCGGCAAGGAAGTCATCGCCCGCGCCCTGCACGGGGCCTCCGACCGCGGCGGCAAGCCGTTCGTGGCGGTCAACTGCGGGGCCCTGCCGGTCAATCTGGTGGAGTCGATCCTGTTCGGCCACGAGAAGGGCAGCTTCACCGGAGCCAGCGACAAGCATCTGGGCAAGTTCGCCGAAGCCAGCGGCGGCACCCTGTTCCTCGACGAGATCGGCGAACTGCCGCTGGACATGCAGGTCAAGCTGCTGCGCGCGCTGCAGGAGGGCGAGATCGACCCGGTCGGCTCCAAACGCCCGGTCAAGGTCGATGTCCGCATCGTCTCGGCCACCAACCGCGACCTGGCCGAACAGGTCCGCGACGGCCGCTTCCGCGAGGATCTGTTCTACCGGCTCAACGTCTTCCCGATCGAGGCCCCGGCCCTGCGCGACCGGCGCGAGGACATCCCGGCCCTGGTCGAGCATTTCGTGGCCCGCTTCAATGTCGAGGAGGGCAAGCGCGTGGCCGGCTGCGCGGCCGAGACCCTGGCCCTGCTTCAGGCCTTCGACTGGCCGGGCAACGTCCGGCAGCTGGAGAACGCCGTCTATCGCGCCATCGTGCTGTCGGACGCGCCGTTCCTGCAGCCGCACGACTTTCCGGCCATCTCGGGCGTCGCCGCGCCCTTCCTCCCGGCCGAGGCGGGGGAGCCGGAGCGGCGCGGCGACAGCGGCGCGGGGGCGACCGCGAACGCCGCCGTCGACCTGCCGCCCGTGCCCGAGACCCCGATCCGCATCCTCGACGACCGCGGCCATCTGCGCACCCTGGACGAGATCGAGCGCGACCTGATCCAGCACGCCATCGAGGTCTACGCCGGCCATATGTCCGAGATCGCCCGCCGGCTCGGCATCGGTCGCTCGACCCTCTATCGCAAGGTCCGCGAGCAGGGGCTCGAGGGGGCCCTGAAGGACACCGGCTGAGACTCTCGCAGCCCGCCTCCGGAACGCCGCCGACCTGAACGAAAGTTCACTGAGGCGGGCCGGCGCGCCCGTGCGACAAGACCCCGGCCGCACCACCCGGCGTCGGCGGGACCCGACGGAAACGCCGGGGCCACGTGTTCAACGCCCTTGTCTCCCCCGTTCCGGAACGCCGCATGCTGCTCACAGCCACCGTCCTGTCCGGCCTGATGGCCGGCGCCATCCGGACCGCGCCGGAGCCGGGCCGGCCGGCCCCGCAGCAGCCGCCCGCGGCCCCGCCCCAGCCGGCCCCGACCCCGACCCGGGAACCGGAGCCCCCGCTTCCGACCGCGACCGAAGCGGACGTGGAGGGGGCCGTCGACCTGGGCGCCGTCGAGGTCTCCAGCCCGCGACCGCGCGGCGGCGTCGACAGCGACATTCCGCCGGACCTGGTTCTCGGCGCGGATGAGGTCCAGGCCTACGGCGCCTCCAGCATCGCGGATCTGCTGGCCTATCTCGAGCCGGTGACCCGTAGTTCGCGCGGCTCCGGCGGGCCGCCGATCACCCTGGTCAACGGCCGCCGCATCTCGGGATTCCGGGAAATTCACGGCCTGCCTCCGGAGGCCATCGAGCGGGTCGAGGTGTTGCCCGAGGAGGTCGCCCTCGAATACGGCTATCGCGCCGACCAGCGGGTGGTGAATTTCGTGCTCAAGGCGGACTTCCGCTCGGTGACCGCCGAGCTGGAGGGCCGCATACCCACGTCGGGCGGACGCACGGTCAGCGAGTTCGACGCCAACGTCCTGCGCATCTCCGGCCCCGGGCGGTGGTCGCTGGAGCTGGAGCATGAGCGCGCCACCCCGCTGTTCGAAAGCGAGCGCGACCTGGTGCGCGAACCCGGGTCCACCCCGTTCGATCTGCTCGGCAACATCTCCGGCGTTCCGTTCGGAGCCGAGATCGACCCGGCCCTGTCCGGGCAGGTGGGCGAGACGGTCACCGTGACCCCGGTCCCGCCCGCCGGTTTCACGCTGAACGATTTCGCCGCCGCCCATGGCGACCCCCGCACGGGCGATCTGGGGGCCTATCGGACCCTGATGTCCGCCACCGGGAGCAGCTCGATCGGCGGCTCGATCAAGCGCGATCTCAACAGCACCACCCAGATCACCTTCAGGGGCCGCCTGCAGGACGAAAGCGACCGCAGCTTCAACGGCCTGCCGGGCGTGGTCCTGACCCTGCCGGGCGGCAACCCGTTCTCGCCCTTCGCCGACGACGTGCTGGTCTATCGCTATCTCGACGACGCCGCCGCCCTCGGCCGCCAGACGGACAGGCTGACCGGCGAGGCCGCCCTCCTGCTGGACGGCTTTATCGGAGAGGACTGGCGCTGGACCTTCAACGGGTCCTTCACACAGGTTGAAACCGACACCGTCACCGGGCGCGGCTACGGCGCCGGCCCCTTCCAGGCCCGGCTCGACGCCGGCGACGCCGGCGCCAACCCCTTCAGCCTGCTCGCTCCGGCCGACTTCGGGCCGGTCGCGAACGACACCGCGCGATCGGTGTCCCGGCGCCTCGACACCGAACTGGTGCTGAACGGCGACCTCTGGGAGCTCCCCGCCGGCGGCGTCTCCACCACATTCAAGCTCGGCGCCGACAGCCTGTCGCTCGACTCCGCCAGCACCCGCGGCGGCCTGACCACCGACCGCAGGCAGTCGCGCGACCGCGTCAGCGGCTTGACCAACGTCAACCTCCCCATCGCCAGCCGCCGTTCCGAGGTTCTGCCCCGGCTCGGCGACCTCTCCATCGGCGTCAATGCGGGCTTCGAGGATCTGTCCGATTTCGGCGGCCTGTCGATCTTCGGCGCCACCGTCAACTGGTCGCCGGTCGAGGCCCTGTCCTTCCTGGCCAGCTACACTGACGAGGAGGGGTCGCCGAGCATCAGTCAGCTCAACAATCCGCTGATCGCCACGCCGAATGTCCCGGTGTTCGATTTCGCCACCGGGGAGACGGTGCAGATCACGCGGATCGAAGGCGGCAACCCCGATCTCGACGCGGAGGCCCGCCGCATCTGGAAGGCGGGAGTCACCCTGCAGCCGCTGAGCGGGGCGGATCTGCGGATCAGCTCCACCTGGACCCGCACCGCCGTGGACGACTCGATCAACAGCTTCCCGACCGTCACGCCGGGGCTGGAGGCCGCCCTTCCCGGCCGCTTCACCCGCGATCCGGCCGGCGTCCTGGTCGCGATCGACGCCCGACCACTCAATTTCGCCCGAACCGAGCGGGAAGACGTCCGCACCGGCTTCAACTTCTCGAGGGCCTTCGGCACGCCGACCGCGCCGGCCGGCGGCGCTCGCCGTCGCCCGGGCGGCGGCCCGTTCCCCGTCCACGGCGGGCCCCGCGAAGGCGGCGCCGGTCCGGCGATCCGCATGGGCGGCGGCATGCAGCCGGGCCAGGGCCGTTTCTTCGCGTCGATCTACCACACCTACCGGATCCGCGACGAGATCCTGATCGCCGAGGGCCTGCCGGTCCTGGACCTGCTGGACGGGGCCGCCACCTCCAGCCTGGGGGGCAGCCCGCGTCACGAGATCCAGGCCCGCGGCGGGGTGTTCAGGAACGGCATGGGGGCCGTGCTCAACGCCAATTGGCGCGGCGGGGCGCGCATCGACGGCGGGTCCGGGCCCGACCTCCATTTCTCCGACCTGATCACGGTCAACCTGAACCTGTTCGCGGACCTCGGCGCACAGGCCGGCTGGGTCGACCGGCATCCGTGGCTCAAGGGCGCGCGCCTGCAGCTCGGCGTCCGCAACCTGTTCGACGACCGGACCGAGGTGACCAGCAGCGCCGGGGGCGCGCCGCTGACCTATCAGCCCGACTACCTCGACCCCGAAGGCCGCAGCGTCAACCTGTCGCTGCGCAAGATCCTGTTCTGACCGGAACAGCCGGGCGGCAGCGCCGTTTGATCCTTGGACGGAACAGATGGAGGCCCTCATGGCCAAGTCAGGAAAGAAGCAGAAGAAGGCGGTGCTGCCCAAGCGCATCGCCGGCGTGAAAGTCCCCAAGGCCCTGCGCAAGGGACGGGCGGGCCGCTTCCTGGCCTCGCCCCTGGGTGTGGCCCTGGTCTCGGAGGCCGTGGTCGCCGCCGGGGCCGTCGCGGCCGGCAAGCAGGCGCGGCCGGGCTCGGCCACGCGTCGCTTCGCCGATCATCCGCTGGCCAGTCTCTCCGAGCTGGCCGAGGATGCGCGGGTCCGGGGCAATGAGTCGGCCGCCGTGCTCAGGGAAGCCTTCGCGGCCGCCTCGACGGCGTTCGCCGACACCCTGCGCCACAGCGCCGACGCCCTGGATCCGAAAGGAAAAAAATTGCCCGCCCGCGAGGGGGCGCGGGCGAGCTGATCCCGGTTCCCTACGAGCCCGCGGCCGCCCTGCCGCCGGCTCCGGTGGAACGGTCCCACCCGGTCCGCGACTGGGCCGCCCGCCAGGCGGCGCGGCTGGTGCGGGCCCGCGGCGCCCGCGAGGCCCGCGCCCTGAGCGGGGCCCCGCGCGTGCGGCTGACCTGGCCGTGGCGGCGGTCGCCCCGCCCCCATGGCGACCAGATCCTGAGGGCGTTCATCCAGATCAACATCCTGCCGCGGCCCCGCTAGAGCAAAATCGGTTTGGACGCGATCGCGTCCAAACCCGGATCTTCGCTCCAGCATTAGACTGGAGCCTGATTCACGGCATCG
>NZ_CALMZS010000058.1 GCF_937870815.1 uncultured Brevundimonas sp. | reverse complement strand
ACCCACAGCCACAGCGCTGAAAAGAGCGGCGGCGTGAGCCCGATGGGAATGACCCACGCCCAGTGCCGACGCATGCTGGGCCGGTAGCACCGGGTCAGCGAGTCATGATTGGTCGATGACGTCCGCATAGGCCAAAGACAAAGGCCGAGCACCTTGAGGTCAACCGACCGCGCCGCGGAACGACCCTGCTTCGTTCGGCGGCCACCGGCGCGACCTCGCTCAGCCTTTCCTGCCCTTTGCGCGAGCGCTATCCGCCGGTGACGAGGACGATCTCATCCGGGGACATTCCCGGCCGAACGCTCATGCCGCGATAGCTGACCTCGACATCGGAGGAGCCGGGATAGTCGGGCGCCGGCGTCAGCCCGACCTCGCGGCAAAACTGGTCCCACTGATCGAAACCCACCGTGACGTACTGCAGGTCGTCGCCGTGATAGGCGTCCATCGCATGATCAACCTCGTCCCTGATCGTCATCTGGACTCTCCCCGAAATCTCATGCCTGCTGACCGACAACGTCGGCGAGGAGAGAACGCTCCCCTCAGATCGCCACGGCAATCATTGTGCGCGATCGAGCTAGATTGGCCAGACCCTGCGCATCTGGCTTCCCCGGTCCGGGGACATGACATCGCTGGCACCTCCTTTGGCCCGCACACCTTGGGCAAGCCGGATGGCGGCCTCCTCGGCATCCACCTGGTAGTCGAAAATTCCTCGCGCGACGCCCTCGGACATGACGGTCCACCGATCGCCGCTCCTCAACACAAACAGTTCGACGACTTCGCCCGTCACCACCGTCTCCTGGATAGGCGCCGCTGGTGCGACCGCCGCAAATGACCCGGAGCATAGTCCAGAGTTTCGCCCGAAACAGCCCGGAGGCTGGCGGCCAAATCCTTGCTCGAGACGAAGGCGATGGCTGCGCGGCCCCACGCATCAACCTAACCGCAACAGGCCTTCCCATCCACCTGTATCGGCGGACAGGGGACATCCGCGTAGGAACAGAAGACGCAGCAGTCGCCGTATTTGGGCTTCAGCTTCCGACCGCAGCCCAGGCAGTCGTAGAAATACAGGCAGGCGTCGGTCGGCATGGTCTCGGTCGCCTGATGGCCGCAATGCGGACAGACCAGCGTGGACCGCAATTCCACCTTCACGGTCACAGACCCGCCGCCAGCCGCGGCAGGGCCCAAGGCTCTATGAAGGGCTGCCAAGCCAAGGACAGCAGCACCAGAACCGTCGCGACCACAAGGAGACCGGCCGCCACACGCGACGGCCGCCGGCAGGACGCCTCGCGCCTGCACATGCGGAGGCGGCGCCAGTGCAGCACCCATCCCGCCATCAGGACGACGATCGCAAGGCCGGTCAGCCAGCCCCGCATACCGGCGATCAGGGCCGCACCGGCGAAGGATAGACCCGCGAGCGAAAGCGCCAACGGGAGAACGCAGCAGGCCGCCCAGGCGAAAACAGACGCCGCGGCGCCAACGGCGGCCGTCGCGCTGACAGCCATTTCCGGTCGTCCCGCCCGGCGTGTTTCTGGCAAGTCCACGGTTTCTCCTCGGTCGATAGACCCGTAGGATGCAACCCGTAGCGACTACGGGATCAAGCAAAAATGTCGGGACGCGGTTTGACGATCGGACGGCTGGCGGAGAGCGCCGGCGTGAACCTGGAAACGGTGCGCTACTACGAGCGCATCGGGCTGATGCCCGAGCCCGGTCGGACGCCGGGCGGTCATCGCAGCTACGATCCCGAACACCGACAGCGGCTCCGGTTCATCCGCCGCTCTCGGGAACTGGGGTTCGGGCTCGACGCCATCCGACGCCTGATCGCCCTCAGTGAACCCGGGGTCGAAACCTGCCGCGAGGTGCGCGACATGGCGCAGGATCATATCACCAGCGTCGATGCGAAGATCGCGGATTTGCAGCGGCTGCGGCGGGTCTTGAGGCAGGCCGTCGCCGACTGCAGCGACGGAGTGGCGGTCCGCTGTCCGGTCATCGAAGAGTTGGGAAGCTGAGTCCAGGCGCCCGGGTCGCGCAGCCAGGCTCGGTCCTTGGCCATCGGAGCCTCTCGCGCCTTCCCTGCAGCGACGGCCACTCCGCCCAACCGCCTGTGAGAAAGCGGAGCCGCGGCGCCGATCGTCTGCAAATCGTGGCGCGCGCCTCTTGATCCTCTGGCGGCTTGAGATCACATGCTGCTATTGAGACCCAATCTTAAGAACGGGATTCCGTCATGCCGGCGACGCTTCGCCTCCTCCTTGTCCTCGCCCTGCTGCTGGGCGTCGCGATACCCCAACACGCCGCGGCCCAGACGACGACGCCCGGGGCGGAGACCGCCTGGCGGCTGCTGGACTACATCGCCGTCGACTATCCCGGCGCCGTCTCCGGCGGCCGGGTGATCAGCGAGGCGGAATACGCCGAGATGCGCGAGTTCTCGACCTCGGTGCGCACCCGCATCGCCGCCCTGCCGGCCCATGAGGCCCAGCCCCGGCTCCTCGCCGCGTCGTCCGCCCTGATCGCGGCGATCGAGGCGCGCGAGACGCCCCAAACGGTGGCCCGACAGGCGCGGCGCCTCGCCGACGACCTTCTCGCCGCCTATCCGACGCCCCTCGCGCCGGAGGCGATCCCGGACCTGCGGCGCGGCGCGGCGCTCTACGCCGAACAGTGCGCCGTCTGCCACGGCGTCACCGGTCGCGGCGACGGCCCCGGCGCCGCCGGGCTCGAACCGCCGGCGATCGCCTTTACGGATCGGGACCGCGCCCGCGAACGCAGCCTGTTCGGTCTCTATCAGGTGATCGGCCAGGGCCTGGACGGCACCGCCATGGCGAGCTTCGCCCACCTGTCGGCCGAAGACCGCTGGGCGCTCGCCTTCTACGTCGGCGGCTTCGCCTACGCCGGGGAAGCCCCCCGTGCGGGCGAGCGCGCCTGGCGCGCCGATCCCAAGCTGCGGGCCGCCGTGCCGGACCTCGAGGCCCTGACCCAGGTCACGCCGGCGGCGCTGGCGGCCCGCCTCGGGGAGCCTCGGGCGAACGAGGGGGTCGCCTATCTGCGCAGCCATCCGGAAGCCCTCGCGGTCGGGAGCACGGACGGGCTCGACCTGGCCCGCCGCAGGCTCGCCGAGAGTCTGGCCGCCTATCGCGCCGGCGACGCGCGAAAGGCCGAGGAGTTGGCCCTCTCGGCCTATCTCGACGGCTTCGAGCCCGTGGAGCCGCTGCTGCGGGCCCGCGACGGCAAGCTGATGGCCCGGATCGAGGCCGCGATGGGCGAGCTTCGCGCCAGCCTCAACCGCCGGGCTCCCACCGACGAGGTGGCCGGACAGGTCACGACCCTGAGCGGGCTGTTCGACGAGGCCGGCCGGGCGCTCGCGCCCTCCCAGGCCTCGGCCCTGTCGAGCTTTCTCGGGGCCTTCACCATCCTGCTGCGCGAGGGGCTGGAGGCCCTGCTGATCGTGATCGCGATGATCGCCTTCCTGCGCAAGGCAGAGCGCCAGGACGTGCTTCCGTACGTGCATGGCGGCTGGGTCGCCGCGCTCGTCGCGGGGGGCGTCACCTGGGCGGCGGCGACCTGGCTGATCTCGATCAGCGGCGCCAGCCGCGAACTGACCGAAGGCATCGGTTCGCTCGTGTCCGCCGTCGTCCTCCTGTCGGTGGGGGTGTGGATGCACGGCAAGGCCCAGGCCGGCGCGTGGCAGGCCTATATCCGCGACAAGCTGTCGGCGGCCCTGTCGAAGCGTTCGGCCTGGTTTCTGTTCCTGCTGGCCTTCATCGTAGTCTATCGCGAGGTGTTCGAGACCATCCTCTTCTATGCCGCTCTTTGGAGTCAGGGGACCCAGGGCGCCCTGCTCGGCGGCGCCGCGCTGGCGGTGGTCTGCCTGGCCCTGATCGCCTGGGGGCTGCTGATCTTCAGCAAGCGACTGCCGATCTCGCAGTTCTTCGCCTACAGCGCCCTGCTGATCGCGGCCCTGGCGGTGATCCTCGCGGGCAAGGGCGTGGCCGGGCTGCAGGAGGCGGGGGTCATGGACGTCCATCCGCTCGCCGCCCTGCCCCGCGTGGAAATCCTCGGCCTCTTCCCGACCTGGGAGGGCCTCGTGGCTCAGTTGCTCGCGCTTACCGCCATCGTCGTCGGCTTCTGGTGGGCGGACCGGAAGAGCCGGGCCGAGGCAGAGATCCAGGGCTAGGGGCCCTCCCCGGGCGAAGGACGAAATCACCGCTTGATCCTCTAGTTACTGGAGGATGCAGCATGGAGCCTGATCCTGGAGGCTTCATGACTCGTCCTGCATCCCCGGCTGACTTCACCCCGGCTCTCGGGCATCGCAGCCTGACCGGGCTGTATGACGCCACGATCGCCCTGATGACGCGGAGACCGTCTGGCGGGCGGCTCTCGTGGCGCAGATCGCGCCACGCGACGGCGAAATGATCGTCGACGTCGGCTGCGGCACCGGCACGCTCGCGACCCTGATCAAGGCCGCGGCACCCGGGTCCGACATGATCGGCATTGACCCCGATCCGGAGGTGCTGGACCCGGCGCGAGCCAAGGCCCTCGGCCGCGGCGCCGACATGGAATTCCTCCAGGGCTTCGCGGGCGACGTCTCGGACCTGATCGGCCGGGACCGGGTGGACAAGGTCGTGTCCAGCCTCGTGTTTCACCAGGTGCCGATCGCCGGCAAGCGCGCCGGACTGGCGTCCATTCACGCCGCCATGCGGCCAGGCGGGGAACTGCACATCGCCGACTATGGTTGGCAGCGTACGCCGTGGATGCGGCTTCTCTTCCGCCAGGTCCAGGCCCTCGACGGGGTCGAGAACACCCGGCTGAACGCCGCCGGCGGCCTGCCCGACCTGATCGCGGAGGCCGGGTTTGAGGGCGTCGAGGAGCGGGCGGTGATCGCGACCGCCACGGGTTCAATTTCCCTGTATCGAGCCGAGAAGCCGCGTGACCCCGTTTCCCGCGCAAGTTAGGAGATCGTCAATGACCGACCAGAATCCGGCTCCCCCCCTCCCCGCCGTCCGTCAGGGCGGCGAACGATCGATCAGACTGGCGACCGTCGCCCTTGCCTTGGTCGTGGCCGGGATCGACCAGCTCACCAAGGCCTGGGCGAAGACCCTGACCGCCCCGGTCGAGATCGCGCCCTTCCTTGACCTCGACCTCAGCTTCAACCGCGGCGTCACTTTCGGCCTCCTCTCGGCCGACAGCGAAACCGGACGCTGGCTGCTGGTGGCGCTCACCGGCGTCATCGCCGCTGCGGTCCTTATCGTCGCCTGGCGCACTCGCCGCAGGCCGCTGGCCTTGGCGCTCGGCGCCGTCGCTGGCGGCGCGCTGGGCAATATCATCGACCGAGTCCGCCAGGGCGCGGTCACCGACTTCCTCGACCTGCACCTGGGCGACTGGCGCTGGCCCACGTTCAACCTGGCCGACGCGGCGATCGTCTGCGGGGTCGCGACGCTGTTATGGCTTTCCGCCAGAACAGGTAGGTCGAAGACATAACCCGCGAGAAAACCTCGATCGTGCCGTGAGCCACCGAGGCGCGGCGGGGCTCGCGGCGGGGTTCACCCGTCCGGGCCGATGAGGCCAGCCATTTTGATCAAGCCTTCGAAGCCCCTGTTCGCGTTTGCTCCGAGACCGCTTCCTCGCACCTTGTCCTCCTCAGCTGCGCTCCGGGCGAACGAGCGGGGCGCTGGCGCCTCACCGGAAGCGGCGCCGCGGCTTCTTGATCCGTGCCTTGCCCACGGCTTTGGGGCGCAGCCGACCCTCCCCGCCTTCGGCGGCGCGCTTGAGGTCGCGAAGGGCGCCCGCGATCGGCACGGCCAACAAGCCGACCAGAGCTCGCCGGCCGAAGAGCGCCATAAGACCCTTGAGGTGCAATTGGAAGCGGGCTCGGGTGTCGCCTCCCTGCGGAACCAGATCAATCACCATGATCAGCAACATAAAGCCGGTGACGCCGAGCCGCCAGGAGACCTGTTCAGGTTCTCGAAAAGGGCTGAGCTTGCCCGTCAACCGCCACTGATAGGGCTTTCCCGCTTTGGTCGTGGCGGGCACGGCGAAAGCGATATAATCGCCGCCCTCCTCGTCGAGGGTCAGCTGCATGGAGCGGTTCCATCGCGGATATCCGGAGATGTCGCTGAGGATCGCCCAGACGTCCTGCACAGGCGCCTTGATATCGATAGTGCGTTCAACATCCATGAGCTGCGACCCTGTTCGGCCTCATCGGAAAGGACTCATGGGCCAGTCCCGGCGCCCATTGAACGCCGCGCTGTAACGGCATGGTGCGGCGGTCGTCGTTGATCCATTCTGTCCCCGGATCGATACGCCGCCACCCTTGCCTGCTCAAGGCTGATGACGCGCCGTGACTTGTGGCGGCCAGCGCAACGGCTGATCGAATGGCGAGACCGGTATCGGTCAGACGCCATAGCCAAGCGGAGACGCAGCGTCCATGCTGCCATCCTGCCCTGAAGAGACCCAGTATGATCCAGACCCGCTCTTTTCCGACCCGCCGCGCTCTGCTTGTCGGCCTTCCCCTCGCCGCCATGGTCGGAGCCGCCAACGCCGCCCCGGACAAACGGATGACCGCCTACAAGACGCCCTGGTGCGGCTGCTGCGGCGGCTGGATCGCCCACATGCGCCAGGCGGGCTGGACCGTCGAGGTCATCGAACGCGAGGACCTGGCGCCGATCCGCGCGCGGCATGGCGTTCCCGACCGGCTGGCTTCCTGTCACACTGCGGTCGTGGGCGCCTACGCCATAGAAGGCCATGTTCCGGCCGGCGACGTTGATCGGCTGCTGCGCGAACGCCCCGCCGCGCGCGCCCTGAGCGCCCCCGGCATGCCGGGGGGCTCGCCGGGAATGGAAGCTGCGGAGCGTGAACCCTATACGACCGTGCTGATCCTGAACGACGGCTCAACCCGGGTGTTCGGCCGTCACAACGGCGCCTGACGTCGAGGCGCTGAAACTCATCTTCGGCCGGGTGCGAAAGTCGCCAATCCCTGATGGCAACCGCTCAGCGTCCCGGCCTCCAGCGGAGCAGGCGCATCGCGTTGGCGGTGACCAACACCGTGGCTCCGGTGTCGGCCAGAATGGCTGGCCAAAGACCGGTCACGCCAATCACCGTGGTGACAAGAAACACGGCTTTCAGTCCCAGGGCGATGGTGATGTTCTGCCGGATGTTGCCCATCACACCCTGCGACAGTGCGATCATGTCCGGAATGTCCTGCACGCGTCCGTGAAGGACGGCGGCGTCGGCCGTCTCCAGAGCCACATCCGTGCCCCCGCCCATGGCGATGCCGACATCGGCCTGGGCCAGGGCTGGGGCGTCATTGATGCCGTCTCCCACCTTGGCGACGACCAGACCCTCGGCCTGCAGGGCCTTGACGATCAGCAGCTTGTCCTGCGGCAGCAGTTCCGCCCGTGGTTCGATGCCAAGCCCGGCGGCGACCGCCTCGGCCGTGCGGCGATTATCCCCGGTCAACATGATGGTGCGGATACCCCGCGCCTTCAGATTGGACAGGCCCGACGCGGCGTCTGGCCGGGCTTCGTCGCGCATGGCCAGGTAGCCCGCGACCTCACCTCCCATCACGACGACGGATACCGTCTTGCCTTCGGCATTGAAGGCGGCGATCCCGGCGTCCTGGGACGACGAGATGGACGCGCGTCTGCCCGCGGCCTGCGGCGAGCCGAGGAAGATCCGCTCACCGGCGACCTCGCCCTCCATGCCCTCGCCGGCGATGGCCTGGGTCGCGACGGCCGGCGGCGGCGTGATCTTGTCAGCCCTGGCCCGTGCGAGGATGGCGATTGCGAGCGGGTGACTCGATCCCGTCTCCAGCGCCGCCGCCAGGGACAGCACGGCGGACGTGTCCCGTGTCCCGGCTACGACGTCGGTGACGACAGGCCTGCCGGCGGTCAGTGTGCCGGTCTTGTCGAAGGCGATCGCGGTGATCTTCCCGAGCGTCTCGAGCACCGCCCCGCCCTTCATCAGCAGGCCGCGTCGCGCGCCCGCCGACAGGCCGGAAGCGATGGCGGCCGGGGTGGAAATGACGAGGGCGCAGGGACAACCGATCAGCAGGACCGCAAGGCCCTTGTAGATCCATTCGCTCCACGCCCCGCCGAACAGCAGCGGCGGAGCCACCGCGACCAGTGCCCCGAACACGAGAACGCCCGGGGTATAAACCTTAGAGAACCGGTCCATGAAGCGTTCGGTCGGCGATTTTGACTCCTGCGCCTCCTCGACGAGCCGCACGACCCGCGCGATCGTATTGTCGGACGCCGAGGCCGTGACACGCACGCGCAGCACGCTGGCCCCGTTGATGGTCCCCGCGAACACTGGATCGCCCACGGTCTTGCGATTGGGCACGCTTTCACCCGTCACCGGAGACTCGTCCAGATCGCCCGCGCCTTCGAGGATATCGCCGTCGGCCGGCACCCTGTCGCCGGGCCGAACCAGAATCGTCGCCCCGACTTCCAGGGTTTCGGCGCCGACCTCGGTCGCCACGCCATCGACTTCGACGTAGGCGGTCTTGGGCACCAGGGCGGCGAGACCCTCGATGCTCTTGCGCGCGCGCCCGGCTGCGACGCCTTCCAGCATCTCGCCGATGAGGAACAACAGAACGACGGCGGCGGCCTCCTCTTCGGCGCCGATAAAGACCGCGCCGACTGCGGCGATGGTCATCAGCATCTCGATGGAGAAGGGCGTGCCGTAGCGGGCGGCTGAAAACGCGCGGGACGCCACCGGAATAAGGCCCACGGCCAGCGCCGCCAGAAAGGCGTACCGCTCGACGGCGGGAAACAGTGCGCCCAGTCCATAGGCGACAAGCAGCGCCAGGCCGCAGAGCGCGGTCAGGCGCGCTTTTCCGGTCCACCACCACGGCCCGCCTCCCCTTTTGCGCGGTGAGCGGGCGGGATCGGCGGCCGTCGGAGCCAACCCTGTCGCCGGCATAACCGGCTCCCCGCCATAACCCAGGCTCCGCAGCTGCCCCAGGACCGCTTCGTCGGTGACGGCGCCGTCATGGCGGACCTTGAGCACCCCGGTCTGCACCGCGACCGCGACCTCCTCCACTCCCGGCAGCTTGCGGACGGCGGTGTCGATCTTGGCGCCGCAGCCCGCGCAGTCCATGCCTGTGACCCGATATCGGCTCTCGATGGTCTGCGTCGTCATGTCTGCTCCTTGTCGATAGCGACGAACGCTACTGGCTCTAGTAACTGGAGGAGCAAGCGAAAAAGTCACGACCGGCGGCCGGGAGCTGAAAACTTCCGGGCGATACGCCGACCTTGCATGCGGCGCATGGGAGGGCGACGAACAACCTCCGCCACTCCGCCAGACGTGTTCACCTTACGGCTTCTGGCCTATCCATCGCGCTTGCTGGACCGATTGCCCCATGACCGCCCCTTGTCCGCACGACCGGACAACAGAATCGCGGACGGACGCACAGGTGCAGCACGCGCTGCACGCCGCCGTGGCCCGCGTCGCCGCCACCGGGGGGCGCCTGACAGAGCCGAGACGTCGGGTGCTGGAGCTTCTCCTCCAGGCGTACGGGCCGGTAAAGGCCTATGATCTGGTCGCGCGGTTTCACGCGGATCGTCGCGTGGCGAAGCCGGCTACGATCTACCGGGCGCTGGAGTTTCTGGAGAGGATGGGTCTCGCCCATCGACTTTCGACGTTGAAAGCCTATGTGGCGTGTCATCGCGACCTGCCCGCCCACTCCCCAGCCTTCCTGATCTGCGAATGCTGCGGCGCCTTGCGGGAAATTCCGGCTTCCGGGGCGACGCCTTTGGTCACGGCGGCGGCGGCGCTGGGCTATACGATCGACCACATCACGATCGAGGCCGAAGGACGATGTCAGCCGTGCCCTCTGGAGAAGGTCGAATAGGTCCCGATTGTTCAGCCGCCCGGACGCGTTGGCTACTCCGCAGGATCGGCTCATATGTCTTGATGTCGGGCGGTCCAGCCTCCGCGCCGCTTGGGAAGACCGCTCAGACTCGCTGTTCGGTCGTCACAACGGCCCCTGGCCCCCGCGTCGATCCGTGAAGGATCGCCGCCTCCCGTCGGGTCCGTGTCGATCCTGAGGGATTGAGCCATCTCTGGACGGGGCGGTCAAAGCCGTAGCGGAACACCGCCGCGGCGGCAAAAGCGCCGATGAAACCCAGCGTCCAGAGCGCCCAGCGGACATCGGCGGCCCCCCTGTCCTGGCCGAGCGCCTCCAGCAGGCCGAACCAGACGATGCGGCTCACCTCATTGGTGAGGAACATCGAGAAGGACATCAGGGCGAGGTGCTCGATCAGGCGTGACGGCTTGCGGACCGGAACCGCCCCGGCCGCCCAGATGATGACCGTCATCAGCCCCAGGGCGAGCAGGCTGAAGGCTCCGAACGCCTGCGAGGCGACGAGGGCGAGGGCGGCGCCGAACCCGATCGTGCCGGCGAGGCGCGGCGAGACGTAGATGCGCGCGCCATAGAAGGCCGCGGCGACGCCCAGCAGAAAGAGCGGCAGGGCGCGCAGGATGCCGAACCACAGCGGCAACCGATACAGGGGATCGCCCAGCCACAGGATAGCGGCGGCGTTGCCCACCAGCAGCAGGGCGGTCGCGCCGATCACCACCAGGGCCGGCGGCCAGCGCCACAGGGCGCGGCAGATCCACGGCAACAGGAGGTAGCAGCCTATCAGGGCCGAGAGCGTCCAGGTCGGCGCGTTCCAGCCCTGCCCGCCCGGCACGCCATAGGCCTGGAGCAGCAGGACCTGTGCGGGGAGCTGGGACCAGTCGAACCACTGCGGATTGCTGGGCGCCACGCCGGTGAGCGCTGCGCCGCCGACGATGGCCACGAGAATGAGACTGACTGCGAGGTGGGCCGGAATGACGCGCAGGAGTCGCTGACGCGAATAGGCTCGTAGGGACGCCTGCCCGGCGGCCAGCCGGTCTCCGTAGATGCGGGCCAGGATATAGCCGGAATCGATGATGAAGAAGTCGGTCAGAAGATAGCCGCGGTCGAACACCGGATGCAGCTGTCCCAGCGGCACCGGTGCGGCCTCCCGGAAATGGTAGAGGATGATCATCGCCCCCACGATGAAGCGGAGCGCGTCGAGCCAGCCGCCGCGGGCGATGCGCGGCGGCGTCCGGTCGGCCGATGCGGGTGGAACGCGGTCCATGCCCCAGCTTACGCAGGCTCGGGCAAGAAAAGGTTATCGCAACGGCTTCCCGGTCGCGGCCGTGAACCAAAGCCTGACCGGCTGAACTCGCCTCCCCGGGCCGGGCCGGGCCGGGCCGGGCCGGGCCGTCCAGACGCCTTCACCGACGGCTCGGCCGGTCAAGGCGCCGTGGAGCGGTCGAAGCCGCCTATTCGACGGTCGGAGGGATGTCGTCGATCGCGCGGGCCAGCCCCTCAAGGGAGCTGTCCTCGACAAGCCGGCCATTGACGAGGAACATCGGCGTTCCGGTGACGCCGCCCGCCACCGCCGCCTCCACGCCCGCGTTCAACGCCGACTGGGTGGCGGCGTCATTCATACAGGCCTGCAGCTCCGTCACGGGCCGCCTCGCCGTTTGGGCGGCCCGGCTCATCCAGGCGTTCGGATCGCCGCCGGCCCGCAGGGCCGCCTGCCCGTCCATCAGCGCCTGGGCCACCTCGAAATAGGCCTCCGGCGCCGCGCAGCGCGCCATGGCCGCCGCCGGAACAGAAAGACCCTGAGGCGCGGTCGGCAAATCGCGGAACACCAGCCGGACCTGTCCCGAATCGATGAACCGCGCCTTGAAGGCCGGGAGCACGGTCTGGTGCCAGGTTGCGCAGTGCGGACAGGTGAACGAGGCGTATTCGATCACGGTGATCGGCGCGTCGAACCGACCGAGGACGCGATCCTGGGCCTGAACGACCGCGAGCGCCGCCCTCGCCTGTTCAGGCGCGGTTTGCGCCCAGGCCGGCGGAGCGACGAAGGCCATCAGGCCAAACGCGACCAGCAAGGGACGAATGATCATGGGCTCAGCCCTCCAGCAGGGGATCAATGGCGGCGGACAGCGCCGCCAGCGAGGAATCGGCGATCTTGACGCCGTTGACGAAGAAGGTCGGCGTGCCGGTTACGCCCGCGTCCAGGCCGGCCTTGATGCGCTCATCCATGGCGGCGATGGCGTCGCGGTCGCTGACGCAGGCGCGAAACTGCTGGTCGTTAAGGCCGGCGGAGGTGGCGATCCGCTGGAGGCTCTGGCTCGGCGGCGTGCCGGCCCGCCATTCTTCCTGACTCGCCATAACCTGGTCAATCACCTGAAAATACTGCCTCTCCCCAGCGCACCGGGCGATCAGGAAGCCGGCGACTGCGACCGCCTGGGGCGCGGTCGGGAACTCGCGGAACACATACCGAACCTTGTTGGTGTCGACATATCTCGCCTTGAAACCGGGCCAGACTTCTTCCTGCCAGGCGGCGCAGTGGCTGCAGGTCACCGAGGCGTATTCCACCACGGTGACCTTGGCGCCCTCAGGAGCGCCGAGCGCCATGTCGCCTTCGGCAGGCGCGATCTGGCGTGATCCGCTGCAGGCGGACAGGGTGAGAGCCGCGACGGCGGTCGTCAGGCAGAGCACGCGACGTCGGGTCAGCTCTGACCTGGGAGCGGTTCTTGGGAAAAGCATTGGGTGTCTCCTCGAAGACAGGGTTCAAGACCAGCGCCTTCCGGCGCAAGCCGATGATGGGAAATGTTCCGGCCCCTGCCGAGTGATGCGCGAGGTCCGCGCGGCAAAGGCCTGAAGGATGCGGCCCCCGCCAGGCACGCGGGCTGATCCAGAGATCAGCGGGCGCCGACAAGGCCGCCCGCCGCCAACCACTCGCAACAGGACGAGAGCGTGGCGGCGACCCCGTCAAACGCGGGGCGGCGGATCGGCGGCCTCGGCCCGGAAAGCCACCGCCGCATCATCGGACAGAACGTAGCGGGCGGGGCGCGGCCGATCGGGGAATACAGGGTCACGCGTGGCGGGAGGCAGGGTCTGGCAATGGATCACACAGCATCGGAGGCAATCCGGACCGGGCGGTTCCGAAGCCGGCCCGACCGGGTCGAGCAGGTCCGCGCGAGCGACCACCCGTTCACAGGAGGCTGTGGCTTCGAACGCGGCCGCCGCGCCGGATGCAAGCAAAACCGTGAACACCGCCAGGAGGACGACGCCGGCCAGAACAAAGCGGCGAGGAGCGCTCGTCAGGCCCAGATACGCTCTCTGGGGCCCGCGCATCAGGCCGGTCCGACCACTTCCGGGGCCGACCTCCACAAACTCGCGCGCGACCCGGCTCACGTCACCACGCGATCGAGTGTGGAGCGACGCTGGCCCCCGCTGGCGAGGATACGGTCGATCCGGGCTTTTTCGACGCGGAAGGTGGCCAGGTCGGGCCCGGCCAGGCCCGGGCCACGGGCCGAGGTAACGCCCGCCGGATCTACCCTTTGGCCCCGTTCCCAGACTTCGTAGTGTAGATGCGGCCCCGTAGACGCCCCTGTCGATCCGACGTAAGCGACCACCTGACCCTGGCTCACCCTCTGTCCCGCGCGCAGGTCGGAAGCGAACCGGGAGAGGTGCGCAAAGCCCGACTCGAGGCCGCCGGGATGCCGGATGCGAACCCAGTTGCCGTAACCACCCCAGCGCCGCGCCTCGACCACGACCCCGTCGGCGGGTGCGCGCACGGGCGTTCCCATGCCAGCGGCGAGATCCGTGCCCGTGTGGCTCTTGCCGAGGCCGGTAATCGGATGACGTCTGGGGCCGAAGGCGGAGCTCACCCGCATGCTGTCCAGCGGTGTGCGCATGCCTTGAGGGCTAATGGGCACGCCGGCCGCGTCGAAATAGGCCGCCCTGCGCGCACCCTCCGGCTTGAAGCGGTAGAGAGCCCGGCCTTTGATGGCTACATAGACCAGAGCGCCGGTCTCGATCGTGCGCCCGCCCTCGGTCACCGTTCGGTCGAACGCCACGGCAAAGGGATCGCCGGCCTTCACGCCTGACCCGCTGATAGCCAGAGACACGAGGTCAGTAGCGGCGCGCAGAACGGCCGCATCCACGCCCGCCGTACGCAGGGATGTCGCGAGCGGTCCAGCAACCCGGCCCTTGGCGACCCGTGTCTCCTGCAGAATGGTTTCCTCCAGCGACCGGAGCCGCAGGGCGCCATCGAAACTGCGTGAAACCGTCAGCTGGCTGGCCGGGCCGGTTCGAAGCGTCAGACCGATGAGGTGCCGATCGCTCCGCGGAGCGCGGTGCCGAGAAATGGCCGTCTCGAAGCGTTGACCGGGCCGGAGGTTACGGACGTCCACCGACCCCGCCAGGGTATCGATCAACGTTCGCGTCTCCCCGGCCCCGATCCCTGTGCGCTGCACCGCCTGCTCGAAGGTCTCGCCACTGCGGATCTTCACCGGAACCGTTTCCGGAGTCGTCAATCCGGCCGGGGCGCTGGCCGCGGCGAGGGCCTTGGCCTCGAGGGCGGCTACCTGCGCCGGCGACAGCGTGATATCGGCCTCGGCCCGCACCGGCTGCTCGACCCTTCCCGACAGCAGCGCCACCGCCATGGCCGCGGCGACGGTCAGGAGGTGCGGCGCCAAGCGTGCGGGCCGGGTACGGGGATCGAACTGAGACATGGAATCCAGGGCGGCGACGACGCGGCGACGCGTCCGGGAAGGTGCGGGGCCGGGGCTGCGAGGCCCAGCGCAAGCGATCAGCGGGACGTCATCGCGGCTTGAGCCGAACCAACAGACACGACATTGCCCCGGGCCGCTTGTCATTCAAGGACTCGCGGGTACGGGGCCGGGGACCACATCGTCGCACCATGCGGCCTCGGGGGCGGACATAAATAGTTTGCGGTCACGGGCGTCAGGACCCGACGCCGGTTTGCGGGGCGTCCTCATGGCGCGCCAGCAAGATCCTCATCCGGATGATCTCGGCCTCCTGGGCGGCGATGATCTCGCGGGCGAGGCTTTTCACGTCCTCAGCCTCGCCGTGCTCGACTGCGATCTTCGCCATGGCGATGGCGCCTTCATGGTGCGCGATCATGCCGCGAAGGAAATCGATGTCGGCGTCGCCCGTATAGGCGATGGCCATGCCCTGGTGCATCCGGTCGCTTGCTTCCCGATAGGCCTGCGTCGAGGGGGACTCCCCCGGTGTCGTGCTTTGGGGCTGAGGAGCACCGACATCCCGGGCCGATGACGGGGGCGCCGCCTCCGCCGGATGCCGTGACCGTCCCGACAACATGCCAAAGGCGAAGGCCGACAGCGCAAGGAAGACGGCGATGACGGACACCCATCCGAGGCGCTTCATGCGACCGTTCCCTTCGGGTCTGGAGCCGCCGCGGCGGACACGCCAGTCGACGGACCGGCCCTGCCGGCCGCATCGCGATAGCCGAGGAGCCGCAGCGCATTGAACACCACCAGAAGCGTCGAGCCCTCGTGCATCGCCACGGCCGGCCCGATGCCGAGGCCGAAGATGGTCGCGGGCACGAGAAAGGCGACGATGCCGAGGCTGACGATGAGGTTCTGCAGGATGATGCTGCGGGTCCGGCGGCTCAGCCCGACCGCGAACGGCAGTTGCGAGAGATCGTCGGACATCAGGGCGACGTCGGCCGTCTCCAGCGCGACATCGGAACCGGCCGCGCCCATGGCGATGCCCACGGTCGCGGTGGCCATGGCGGGGGCGTCGTTCACACCGTCCCCGACCATGGCGATCTTGCCCTCGGCGCGCAGCCGTTTGATAGCCTCCACCTTGTCTTCGGGCATGAGGTCGCCCCAGGCCTCGGAAAGGCCGACCTGGCTCGCGATCGCCTGGGCCGCCTTCTGGTGGTCTCCGGAGATCATGATCATCCGAGACACCCCCAACGCGCGCAGGGCCTCCAGCGTGGTGCGCGCTGCCGCTCTCGGCGTGTCCAGCAGGCCAATCACGCCAAGGTCGCGTTCGCCCCGGCGCACGACCATCAACGTGCGCCCCTCCAGCCGGAGCCGCGTCACGGCCGCCTCTGCCTCCTTGCCGAGGGGAGCAACGCCGTCGGCGCCAAACATCTCGGGCTTGCCGATCAGGACCGTTGAGCCCTCAAGCTGAGCGGTGACGCCCTTCCCGGTCAGGCTCTTCAACTCAGACGCCACAGGCGTCGCCGCGCCCTTGAGACGCTCCACGCCGTCACGCACGATGGCTTCCGCCAGGGGATGGTCGCTCAGCCGTTCTACGGCGACGGCGGTCACCAGCAGATCAGTCTCGCTCGCGCCGCCCGCGGGCACGATGTCCATGATGCGGGGCCGCCCTTCCGTCAGAGTGCCGGTCTTGTCGAAGGCGATGGCGCTGAGCGAGCCCAGGTTTTCAAGCGGCGCGCCGCCCTTGATCAGGACGCCTGCCCGGGCCGCCCGCGCAACGCCGGAGAGGACGGCGCTGGGCGTGGCGATGGCGAGAGCGCAGGGGCTTGCCGCCACCAGGACCGCCATGGCCCGGTAGAAGCTGTCGCGGAACGGTTCGTCGACCACGACCCAGGCGAAGAGCAGGACAAAGGCGAGGCCGAGCACGACGGGGACGAAGATGCGCTCAAACCGGTCCGTGAACCGCTGGGTCGGGGACTTCTGGGTCTCCGCCTCGCTGACCATGCGGACGACCTTGGCGAGGGTCGTGTCGGAGGATTTGCGGGTCGTCTCGATTTCGATCGAGCCAGCTCCGTTGATGGTGCCGGCGAAGACGATTGAGGCGGATGCGATCTGGGCGGGTCGAGCGCGAGCCGCAGCGGGGTCAGGGACGGGCTGCTTATCGACCGGCATGCTCTCGCCGGTGACCGGGGCCTGATTGATGCTTGTCGCGCCGACCACAACGAACCCGTCCGCCGGCAGCCGTTCGTTGGGCCGCACCACGACCGTGTCGCCGACCTCGACCTCCTCGACCGGCAACTCCACGACCTCGTCGCCGCGACGCACATGGGCCGTGCGGGGCGCCAGGTCGGCCAGGGCTTCGATCGCGCGTTTGGCGCGGCCCATGGCGTAGTTCTCAAGGGCGTGGCCGATGCTGAACAGGAACAGGAGCAGCGCGCCCTCGGCCCAGGCTCCCAGAGCCGCCGCGCCGGCGGCGGCCACGAGCATCAGGGTGTCGATCTCGAAGCGCTTGTTGCGGAGGTTTTCGAAAGCCTCGCTGACCGTGAAGAAGCCGCCGAAGGCATAGGCGACCAGATACAGGCCTAGAGGCAGCCAGCCCGGAACGCCTGGAACCAGTTTCTCCAGTCCGAAGCCCAGCGCCAGTGCGACGCCGCTCGACACGGCGAAGATTACCTCGGTGTTCGATCCGAAAACACCGCCATGGGCGTGCGGATCGCCTCCCGCCTTCTCTCCTGCGTGGTCGTGGCCGTCTCCGGCGGGGTGTGCGGTCTTGGGCGAACTCATCGAACCGCCTCCTCCGTGTCTTCGGTGCGAGCGGCGTTTCGCAGGATTTCGACGCCGCCCTTGATTGCGAGCGCCGCCACCAACAGCCCGACCACGAGGTCTGGCCAAGTCTGGTCCAGCCACAGCACGAGCCCGCCGGCGACAAGAATGCCGCCGTTGGCGGCGAAGTCGTTCAGGCTGAAGGTTTCGGCGGCCTCCATGTTCACGTCGTCGGAGCTGATCCGTTTCAACAACAACAGGCAGGCCAAGTTCACGATCGCCGCGACGAGGGCCAGACCCATCATGGTCCAGCCCACGGGCTCGGCGCCGAACCACCACCGCCGCCCAACGTCCACAACGACCCCGGCGGCAAAAACCAGAAGCAGAATGCCGGAGAGACGAGCGGCGCCCTTCTTCCACGACAGCGCGCGGCCTATCGCGAGAAAGCTGATCAGATAGACGACCGAGTCCGCTCCGTTATCGACCGCATTGGCCAGCAGGGCGCTGGAGTCGGCTAGGATGCCGCCGGCGCCCAGACCCACGAAGAGCAGCGCGTTTAGGATGAGAACCACCAGCAGCGTCCGTCGCTGCTGGTGGTTCTCCGAGGTTCGAGCCGTCAATCGTCAAGTCCTTCCGCAGCACTATGCCGGATCACCCGGGCCACAAGGCGCACAACGTCAGTAGATCCAAAACCGCCGCCCATCAGGAGGCTCGCGACCAATGCTCATGTCCTTGCGGACCGTCCGTGTGTGAATGGTCATGATCGTGGCCTTGCCGGGAATGGGCCTTGACCGCCGCGGGGTCACTGCTGGCGTCAGCCGTGCAGGGTTCAAGCGTGGCGTGGGCGATCGTGAAGTCGCTTCTCAATATGGCGCGTATTCGGGTTTTGGTCCCTTCAAACGCGTCCATCGATCCCGTGTCGGGGACGATATGCGCCTCCAGCGAGCGGTTGTGTTCGTCCAGGCTCCAGACGTGGACATGATGGATGTCCTTGACCCCCGGCACGGCGCGCAGGCGGGTGACGATCCGGTCGAACTCCAGATCATCCGGTGTGGCGCCCATCAGGATGCGGATGGTCCTGGGCAGGAGGGAGAAGCCCTGCCACAGGACATAGGCGGAGATCACCAAGGTGATGATCAGGTCGGCGACATAGAGGTCGTAGAGCAGGATCAGCACGCCGGCGACGATCACCCCGACAGACGCCAGCGCATCGGAAACGTTGTGCAGGAAAGCCGCCTTGATGTTCAGGCTGCTCTTGACCCCGGCGTGAACCATGACCGCGGTCACGACGTCGATCACCAGGGCGATGCTGGCCACCCAGATGACGATCCAGCCGTCGATGGGCTGGGGATCGAGGAACCGGGCGACCGCCTCATAAACAAGATAGAGGCCGACGATGACCAGGGTGGTGAGATTGATCAGCGCGGCCACGACCTCCGCCCGTCCGTAGCCGAAGGTCATCAGCTTGTCGGCGGGCCGGCGCCCGAGCTTGCGAGCGACCAGCGCGAGGGCGAGAGACGCCGCATCGTTCAAATTGTGCAGGGCGTCCGCGATCAACGACAGCGAGCCCGAGATCACCCCGCCGATGATCTGCGCGACCGTGAGGAAAACGTTGACCGCCACGGCGGCGATCAACCGGCCGTCAGGCAGGTCTTCCGCGCCGTGATCGTGCCCGTGACCCATCAAGTGTCTCCATGGGGCGTCGCGGTTTCCGCGGCCTCGGTGGGAGGCCAATGCAGAACCTCGACCTCCTGCAGGGTGATGGGGCCGATATGTTCCAGATCGGACAGGGAGGCCGCGAAGGCTCGCAGCTTGATCTCCTCGTCGAGGATTTCGATGATCACGGACTGGTCATCGTCAAGCACATGGCGGCGATGCATGTGCGTCGTGTGACCGAAGCCGATCAGGGCCCGAACGACCGTCGCTCCCGCGACCTGCGCCGCCCGGGCCCGCGCCGCCACGACCTCGAACACCTTGTGATCGCCGAAGTAGGCGGCTTCGTCCGTATAGATTTTCAGCACTTTGATGGGGCCGGGCATGGGGACGTTTCTCCATGAAAAAAAGAAACCCGCGCCGCCGGGGGGTCGGCGGCGCGGGCCGGGATCACTCCGCCGGAAGGGGGGCCGACAGAGTGTCTTGGGAAGGCGCGGGGTTTTTCTTCTCCGTCAACCCGAGGACCAGCCGGCTCATAGCGGGCAGGACCAGGAGGGTCAGGATGGTAGCGGTGATCAGACCGCCGATCACGACCATGGCCAGAGGCTTCTGCACCTCGGCGCCGGTGCCGTGGGCCAGGGCCATAGGCACGAAACCGATGGCCGGGACCAGGCCGGTCATGATCACCGGCCTCACCCGCTCCATGCAGCCCTCGATGATGGAGCGGGTCAGCTCCATTCCGTCGTCGAGCCGTTGCCGGATCGACGACATCACCACCAGGCCGTTC
>NZ_CALMZS010000057.1 GCF_937870815.1 uncultured Brevundimonas sp. | reverse complement strand
CTGATGTCGGTCAGCACGCCGAGTAGCAGGGTCGAGGAGTGGCCGATGGCGAACAGCGTCACATAGATGCTGATGTCTTTCATCCGGTAGAGGAAGAAGATCACGCCCAGCAGAAACAGCAGGTGGTCGTAGCCGGTGACCATGTGCTTGGCCCCCAGATACAGGAACGGCCAGAACAGGAAGCCGGAGGTTTCCTGGATGTAGCCCTTGTCACCTTCGGCGACGCCGTGGGCGAAGGCCTGGCCGAGGCCGCCGTCGATCAGGAAGAACAGAAGGATGGCGACCAGCGCCATCGCGGGTGATTTGAGCCAGGACCAAGGGTCGCGGCGATACGCAACTGTCATGAGAGCCTTCCGGAGGATGGGGAGGGAATGGAACGGGGCGACATCAGGTCGGCCTGCGCTTGACGCGGAACGGCAGGTGGTCGAGCCAGGCGGGACGCGGACGATCCCCGGGCCGGTCGCGGCCGTGGACCAGGCTGTAGAGCGCCGGCAGCACGAGCAGGGTCAGCAGGGTCGATGAGATGATCCCGCCGATCACGACCGTGGCCAGAGGGCGCTGAACCTCGGCCCCGGTCCCGACATTGAGCGCCATCGGCACGAAGCCAAGGCTGGCGACCAGGGCGGTCATCAGCACAGGCCGCAGACGGGTGAGCGCGCCTTCGCGGATGGCTTCGGGGATCGGCTTGCCCTCCTCGATCAGGCCCCGGATGAAGCTGACCATGACGACGCCATTGAGCACCGCCACCCCGGACAGGGCGATGAAGCCGACGCCCGCCGAGATCGACAGCGGGAGATCGCGCATCATCAGGGCGGCCACCCCGCCGGTGAGCGCCAGGGGCACGCCGGAGAAGACGATCGCCGAGTCCTTCCAGGAGCGGAACAGGGCGAACAGCAGGCCGAAGATCAGCAGCAGCACAGCCGGCACCACGACCTGAAGCCGTTTGGCTGCCGAGATCAGCTGTTCGAAGGTGCCGCCATAGGTGACCCAATAGCCGGCGGGGATCGTCACCTCGGTGTCGACCCGCTCCTGAACCTCCCCGATGAAGGAGCCCAGGTCGCGGTCGCGGACGTTGGACGTGACCACGATGCGGCGCTTGCCGTTCTCGCGACTGATCTGGTTGGGACCGACCGTGAGCTCGATCGTCGCCACTTCGGCGAGGGGCACGAACTGGCGCGCCTGCCCCTCGCTTGCCGGCAACGGGATCTGCAGGCGGCCGATGGCGTCGGTGTCGGCCCGCAGATCCTCGGGCAGTCGAACGACGACGTCGAAACGCCGGTCGCCCTCGAAGATCTGCCCCGCCGTCGTACCGCCCATGGAGGTGGAGATGACCGACTGGACGTCGTTCACGCTCAGCCCCAGGCGCGCCATGGCGGCGCGGTTCGGGGTGATCTGGAGCACAGGCAGGCCGGTGATCTGTTCGGTCTGGGGATCGGCCGCGCCCTCGACGGTCGAGACGATGCCTTCGATCTCGGCCCCAAGCCTGAGCAGTTCGTCCAGATCGTCACCGAACACCTTGATGGCGACGTCGGCGCGCACGCCCGAGAGCAGTTCGTTGAACCGCATCTGGATGGGCTGGGTGAACTCGTATTTGCTGCCGGGAATCTCGTTGACGGCGGCTTCCATCTCCTCGACCAGCTGGCCGCGCGGCTTTCTCGGATCGGGCCAGTCGGAGCGGTCCTTCAGCATGATGAAGGTGTCGGCGACCGAGGGCGGCACCGGATCGGTGGCGACTTCGGCGGTGCCGATCTTCGCCACGACCCGCTCGACCTCGGGGAACGCCGCGATGCGGGCCTCAAGCGCGGTCTGCATCTGGATGGCCTGGCTCAGGCTGGTGCCGGGGATGCGCAGGGCGTGCATGGCGATGTCGCCTTCGTCGAGATTGGGCACGAACTCCGACCCCATCCGCGAGGCGCCGACGCCGGCCAGCAACACAAGCGCCACGGCGATGCCGATCATCAGACCTCGGGTCTTCAACGCGAAATCGAGCGCCGGCTGATAGCCCACCCGCGCCCAGCGCATCACGAAGCTGTCCTTTTCCTCGACCTTGCCGGTGACGAACATCGCCACGGCGGCCGGAACGAAGGTCAGCGACAGCAAAAGCGCGGCGGTGAGGGCGAGAATCACCGTGATCGCCATGGGATGGAACATCTTCCCCTCGATCCCGGTGAGGGCGAGGATGGGCAGATAGACGATGGTGATGATGAGCACGCCGAAGATGCTCGGGCGGATCACCTCGGCGGCGGCACCCGAGACGATCTGGAAGCGCTCCTCGCGGTCCGGCAATCGGCCCATCTGGTGCTGGGCCAGCAGGATCGCGTCGGGCTGATGCTGTTCTCCGAACAGGTGGTGCGCGAACTGCCCGCCGCCCGTCAAGGCCAGATGGCGCGGGTCTGCCACGTCTTGGAAGGACACACGCCAGCCGGCGGCACCGATCCGCGCAAGGGTCTGGAACATCTCAACGCGCCCTCGGTGCCCAAGGGCCTGGTGGTGTTCATCAGCGATTTCCTTGCCGAGCCGGACGCTATCGCCCGAGCCGTCGATCGTCTCGCCCACCGAGGTCACGACGTGGCGCTGGTGTGGGTGCTCGATCCTGATGAGACTGATCTCGGAGTGGCCACGGTAAGCCGCTTCGACGGTCTTGAAGGCGAAGGCACGGTCACAGTCGAGCCCCGGGCGTTGCGCCAGGCCTATGCCGAACAGGTGGCTGGCCATCGTCTAGCCTTGCAGAAGCTCGCGCACAGCCGCCGCCTGGCCTTCATCGAATGCACCACTGCCGATCCTTTGTCTATCCCGCTCAACCGTCTGCTGGTGGAGTTGCATCGTGAACGCTGATTCCGTGGTCTACGCCGTAGTCATGGCTGGCGGTTCAGGCACCCGCTTCTGGCCGATGAGCCGCGGCACGAGGCCCAAGCAGCTCATCGATATCCTCGGCGGGCCGACCATGATTCAGGCCACGGTCGCGCGTCTGCAGCCGCTGGTTCCGCCAGAACGCATTCTGGTGGTTACCACGATCGCTCTGGCCGAGGAGACCCGCCGCCAGTTGCCCATGCTCAAGGCCGACCAGATCATCGCCGAGCCGATGGGCCGTGACACTGCTGCTTGCGTTGCCCTGGCGGCGGTGGTGGTCGAGCGCCTATCGCCGGGTGCGACGATGATCCTGTTGCCCGCCGACCAAGTGATCGATCCGATCGCCGATTTCCAGGCGGCCTTACGCGCCGGCGTC
>NZ_CALMZS010000056.1 GCF_937870815.1 uncultured Brevundimonas sp. | reverse complement strand
GCGGCCCTGGAAATAGGCGCCGATGTCGATCGACAGCTGTTCGGCGGTGACGTCGCCGTCGACATAGGCGGTGGCGATCAGCTTGACCTGCTTGCCCGAGACATTGCCGACGATGCGGCCGCGGACCTCGACATAGTCGGCCGAGACATTGCCCTCGACCGCGCCGGTCTCGCCGACGATGAGCCGGCCGACGCGCACGTCGCCCTTGATCGAGCCGTCGATCTGCAGGTCGCCGCCGCCGGTGACGTTGCCGTCGAATTGCAGGTCGGAGGACAGGGTCGACAGGCCGCGCTGGGACGCCGGCGCAGGGCCGCCGGGTCCGCGCGGCGCGGCGGCCGGGGCGCCCGGGATGGGCAGGTCCGGCAGCGGCGGGATGGCGGAGCCGGTGTCGGAACGGGGCTGCGGGGCGGGTGATTTAGTCTTGTTGAACAAGGCGGTCTCCGGCTCTCATGAAGCGGGCTGGGTTTTGTGGGCGGCCGTTCATCCACACCTCGTAGTGCAGGTGAACGCCGGTGGAGCGTCCGGTCGTGCCCATGGCCCCGATCCGCTGGCCCAGCGCGATGCGCTGGCCGGGGCGTACGGCCATGGCGTTCAGGTGAGCATAGCGCGTCTTGAATCCTCGCCCATGGTCTATCTCGACGGTGTTGCCATACCCTGAACGCACGCCGACGAAAGACACCATGCCGGGCGCCGGGGCGAGGATGGGGGTATTGAGGGCGGCGGCGAAGTCCTGACCCTGATGCAGGGCCGGGCGGCTGTTGAAAGGATCGAAACGGACGCCGAAGCCGGAAGTGGTGCGGGCGTCGGTCGGCCGGTGGAACGGCATGCCTTCGGCGGCGTCGGCCAGTCTGCGCATGTCGGACAGGTTGTCGGCGGCGCTGCGGATACGCACGGCGAAGGGTTCGTCGACGTCCAGAATGGCGGCCAGGGCGCGCGGATCGCGGGCCTCGACCAGCGGGCCGCCGAGGCCGGCGCCGCTGCGGGGCGCATAGGCGGAGGGGTTCAGGCCGGCCAGGCGGAAGGCCAGGCGCAGGCGCTCGGCCCGGGTCTGGGCGACGGACTCGGCCCGGTCGATGAGCCGTTCCTGATCCATCCGCACGGCCACCATGCGCTGCACCGGAGTGTGCCGGTCGGGGTCGAGGGGCGGGGCCGGAGTCAGGGCGACCTCGGCCCCGTCGACGCCGCGGAACTGGCCCATCACCTGGGTCAGGGCGGCGTGGCGGCGTTCGACCATCCGGGCCATCTCGTCGAGCGAGCCGGTGGTGGCGGTCATGCGCGCCACGGCGCTGTCCAGCCGGGCCTGCAGGTCGGCGTTGAGGCGTTCCGAGGCCGCGCGGGCGCGGGCGACCGTCCGGTCGGACTGGCTCTGCATGACCAGGTCGAGGGCGAAGCCGCCCGAGGCGACCAGGCACCAGCCGCCGATCACCACGGCCGCGGCGGCGCCGAGGGCCTGGCGGCCGGGGGTCAGGGCCCAGGCACGGACCTGGTCGCCGTCCCGGAGATAAAGATATCGGGTCGGAAACCACCGACCTATCAGAGAACGCCGTTCAGTTGTCTGGCTGGTCATTACGCTACGCCCCCACGCACCAGTGGGGTTATGCGCCCGCTTGCGGCCTGGGGACAAGTCTGTTCACGATCTGTTAACCCTCTTCAGGGTCGTCGAGGCGAACAATGACGGTATTCGCGGCGAATTTTCACTCCTCAGGCGTATTGGCGAATCTGTCGGGCGGCCGCGACGACTGTGGATGCGCAGATTCGTCCGCGTTCAGATCGACCGGACGGCGGCGAGGACTTCGGCGGCGTGGCCCTTGACCCGGACCTTGCGCCAGACGCGCCGCACCACGCCCTCGCCGTCGATCAGGAAGGTGGCGCGCTCCACGCCCATATAGGCGCGGCCGTACAGCGCCTTCTCGACCCAGACGCCGAAGGCCCCGGTGACCTCGCCGGGTTCGTCGGAGGCGAGGATCACGCTCAGATCGTACTTGGCCTTGAAGCGATCCAGCTTCTTCACCGGGTCGCGCGAGACGCCGATCACCGTCGCGCCGGCGGCGGCGAAGTCGTCGGCCAGGGCCGAGAAGTCCTGGCCCTCGGCGGTGCAGCCCGGGGTGTCGGCCCTGGGGTAGAAATAGAGGACGTAGGGCTTGCCGCCCAGGGCGGCCGACGAGACCCGGCCGCCGTCGGCCGTGGCCATGTCGAAGGCGGGGGCCGGTTGGCCTTCGGTTATCTCGGTCATTGCAGGCTCTCAGACGGGACGGACGAGGACGATCTTCTTCTTGCCGGCGGCCAGTTTCAGCACGCCGTCGGCATTGACGTCGGCGGTCTCGATCGGGCGGGCGCCGTCGGCGACGGCTGCGTCGTTGAGACGCAGGCCGCCGCCCTGGGCCAGGCGGCGGGCCTCGCCGTTCGAGGCGGTCAGGCCGGCGCGGGTGGCGACGGCGGCGACCATGGCGCCGATGACCTCGCCCGTCGGCAGTTCGACGGTCGGCAGGGCGACGGACAGCCGGCCCTGTTCGAAGGCGGCCTCGGCGGCGCCGCGGGCGTGGGCGGCGGCGTCGGCCCCGTGCAGCAGGGTGGTGGCGGCGTCGGCCAGGGCTTTCTTGGCCTCGTTGACGCCGGCGCCGGGCAGGGCCTCCAGCCGGGCGATCTCGTCCAGCGGCAGGTCGGTGAACAGGCGCAGGAACCTGCCCACGTCGGCGTCGTCGACATTGCGCCAGAACTGCCAGTAGTCGTAGGGGCTGAGCTGTTCGGCGTTGAGCCAGACCGCGCCCTGGGCGGTCTTGCCCATCTTGCCGCCCGAGGCGGTGGTGAGCAGGGGGGTGGTCAGGCCGAAGGCGGCCCTGTGGTCGACGCGGCGGACCAGGTCGACGCCCGAGACGATGTTGCCCCACTGGTCCGAGCCGCCCATCTGCAGGGCGCAGCCCAGCTTGCGGTTCAGCTCGAGGAAGTCCACCGACTGCATCAGCATATAGTTGAACTCGAGGAAGGTCATCGGCTGCTCGCGCTCGAGGCGCAGCCTGACCGAGTCGAAGGCCAGCATCCGGTTGACGGTGAAATGCGTGCCGTATTCGCGCAGGAACTGGATGTAGCCGTAGGTCGACAACCAGTCGTCGTTGTCGACCATGACCGCGTCGGTGGGGCCGTCGCCGAAGACGAGGAATTTCTCGAACACGGTGCGGATCGAGGCGATGTTCGCCTGGATGGTCTCGTCGGTCAGCTGCGGCCGCGAGGCGTCCTTGCCGGTCGGGTCGCCGACCTTGGTGGTGCCGCCGCCCATCAGCACGATCGGCCGGTGACCGGCCTGCTGCAGCCGGCGCAGCATCATGATCTGGATCAGGCTGCCGACATGCAGGGACGGCGCCGTGGCGTCGAAGCCAATGTAGCCGGTGACGATCCCGGATGCGGCGGCGGCGTCGAGCTCGGCCGGATGGGTGATCTGGTGGATGTAGCCGCGCGCCTGCAGGGTTTTCAGGAAGTCGGACTTGAAGGCGGGCTCGGCGGTCATGGGCGGGGGATCAGGCTTGGCTTGGGAGGGAAGGGGCGTGTAGCACGGACCTAGAGCGGAGCGCACTCATGGATCACCATCGGCACGCTAGGCAGGGCTTCACACTTCTCATTGTCGGGGTCCTGCTATGCGCAGGGATTCTGGGAACGGCCGTGTTGCTGTACGGCCTTGGTCAGATGTCCCGGTTGGGAATCGTGGCGGCGACCGCAACTATCTCCGTGCCCGCAGGGCTTTTTTGGCGTGCGCACCGTTACGGGCAGGCTTGGGCGTTGCTACTCATCGTGCTGGGCGGGCCTCTCACTGCAATGACCACGATCCTCGTCATGGCATTGATCTCGTACGCGTCGTGACCCCCCAGCAGAGATGACGGAACCTCTTAGCCTTCGGGTTCATCCCGGTACGCCATCCACCGCAGTGGACCGCGTCGAGGTCGAGATCGAACGTGGGGAGGCGTCGCTGACCCTGCGCTATCAGGTCATTGGAGACCTAGCCCGGCTTCGGCTGCCGAATTTCGCGCGCACGGGCCGGGCGGACGGGTTGTGGCGGAGCACCTGTTTCGAGGTCTTCGTGAAGCCCGAAGGCGGCGAGGGCTATCTGGAGTGCAATTTCGCCGGGCTTCAGTGGGCCACCTACCGCTTCTCGGGCTATCGGGAGGGCATGATTGAGGCCGCCGTCGAGCCCGGGGTCATCGAGGGATCGATCGATTGGCTTTCGATCGGGATCGAGACGGGACGGTTCGCGCGGCCTGATCTCCCGGCGCCGGCCTGGCGCGTCGGCCTGTCCGCCGTCATCGAGGACATCGACGGCGGCGTCTCCTATTGGGCCCTGGCCCATCCACCGGGTAAGCCGGACTTCCATCACCCCGATTCATTCGCGCTGGTCCTGCCGGCGCCGGAGCAGACATGAAATTCGGCCTCGACCGCCTGCTGTCCGAGCCTGAGCTGCGGGCGCCGCTGAAGGGGAAGCGCGTCGCCCTGCTCGGCCATCCGGCCTCGGTGACCGCGGACCTGACGCATTCGCTGGATGCCCTGGCCGCGCTGCCGGATGTCAGACTGACCGCCGCCTTCGGGCCGCAGCACGGCATGCGCGGCGACCTGCAGGACAATATGATGGAGTCGCCGGACTTCATCGATTCGCGGCACGGCATTCCGGTGTTCAGCCTGTACGGCGAGACGCGGCGGCCGACCGACGCCTCGATGCGGACGTTCGACGTGCTGCTGGTCGACATGCAGGACCTCGGCTGCCGCATCTACACCTTCATCACCACCCTGCTGTATGTGCTCGAGGCGGCGGCGGAGCACGGCAAGACGGTGTGGGTGCTGGACCGGCCCAATCCGGCCGGGCGGCCGGTCGAGGGGCTGACGCTGCGGCCGGGCTGGGAGAGTTTCGTCGGGGCCGGGCCGATGCCGATGCGGCACGGCCTGACCCTGGGCGAGCTGGGCCTGTGGTTCATCGACCGGTTCAGGCTGGACGTCGACTACCGCGTCATCGCGATGGAGGGCTGGGCGCCGGATCAGGGGCCGGGCTTCGGCTGGCCGCTGCTGGAGCGGGAGTGGATCAACCCCAGCCCCAATGCGCCGAACCTGTCGATGGCGCGGGCCTATGCGGGGACGGTGATGCTGGAGGGGACGACCCTGTCGGAGGGGCGCGGCACCACCCGGCCGCTGGAACTGTTCGGGGCGCCGGACATCGACGCCCGGCGGGTGATCGAGGAGATGCGGGCGCTGGCGCCGGAATGGCTGAAGGGCTGCATGCTGCGCGACTGCTGGTTCGAACCGACCTTCCACAAGCATGTCGGCGCGCTGTGCAACGGGGTGCAGATGCATGTCGCGGGGCCGCATTACGACCATGCCTCGTTCCGGCCGTGGCGGGTGCAGGCGCTGGCCTTCAAGGCGATCCGCCGGCTGTATCCGGACTATGGGCTGTGGCGCGATTTCCCGTACGAATACGCGTTCGGCAAGCTGGCCATCGACGTGATCAACGGCGGGCCGGAGCTGCGGGAATGGGTCGATGCGCCGGGCTCGACGCCGGAGGAACTGGACGCCCTGACCGTGCCGGACGAACTGGCGTGGCGGGAGGAGCGGAAGCCGTTCCTGCTGTACTGACCAGCCGAGCCCGTCATCCCTGGCTGTGGCGGCCCTACGCCGGCTTTTCGGCCAGCCGCTTGTCGAGATAGGCGCCGACGCGGCGTTCGACGGCGTCGATGTGGTCCTGCCAGAAGTGGGTGGCGCCTTCCTCCAGCTCGTAGTCGATGACGATGCCCTTCTGGGTGCGCAGCTTGTTGACCACCCGCTCGACCTCGACCGGCGGCACGATGGTGTCGGCCGTGCCGTGCAGGAACAGGCCCGAGGCCGGGCAGGGGGCGAGGAAGCTGAAATCGTACATATTGGATGGCGGCGACACCGAGATGAAGCCGTCGGTCTCGGGCCGGCGCATCAGCAGCTGCATGCCGATATAGGCCCCGAACTGGTAGCCGGCGACCCAGGTCTGGGTGGCGCCGGGGTTTTGCGCCTGCAGCCAGTCGAGGGCGGTGGCCGCGTCGGCCAGTTCGCCGATGCCCGAATCGAACTCGCCCTGCGACTTGCCGACGCCGCGGCTGTTGTAGCGCAGGGTGGCGAAGCCGCGCTTGACGAACAGCTGGTACAGGGTCACCGCGACCGGGTTGTTCATGTGCCCGCCCGCCTTGGGATGGGGGTGCAGGATCAGGGCGATCGGAGCGTTCGGGCGCTTGCCCGGCGAATAACGGCCCTCGATGCGGCCGGAGGCTCCGGGCAGGATGACTTCAGGCATGGACGGCGTGAATTCCCGTGTTCAACTGTCATTTCGCAGCTGCGTAATACTTGACCTCGACGGTAGGACTTTCTAAGTCCGCCGAGCGCGCAGACGCCTTTGCGAAGGCGCGGGTTCTAGCACAGGACCCCCGAAAAGCGCGCGGTTTTTGCGAGTGGCGCGATGCGACTGTCGACGAAGGGACGATACGCCGTGATGGCGATGGCCGATCTGGCCAGGAACGGACGTGCGGACGGCGGCCAGCGGGCCGTGTCCCTGGCCGAGATCGCCGCGCGGCAGGAGATTTCCCTGAGCTACCTCGAGCAGTTGTTCGCCCGGCTGCGCAGGAGCGGCCTGGTGCGGAGCGTGCGCGGCCCGGGCGGCGGCTACCGGCTGGCCAAGGGCGCGCATGAGACGGTGGTGGCCGAGATCGTCCTGGCCGTCGACGAGCCGATCCGGGCCACCCGCTGCACCGGCCACGCCTCGCCCAAGGGCTGTATGATGGCCGGGGAGCGCTGCATCACCCACAATCTGTGGGAGGATCTCGGCGACGAGATCCACCGCTATCTGGCCGGGGTCTCTCTGGAGGACGTGGTGATGAACCGCACCGGCCGGCGGCGGCCGGCGGTGGGAACCGAGCTGGAGGTGGCGGCGTGAGCGCGATCTATCTGGACTACAACGCCTCCGGCCTGGTCCGGCCCGAGGTCCGGGACGTGATGGCCGGGGCGCTGGCCGACAACGGCAATCCGTCGGCGGTGCACGCCGCCGGACGCCGCGCCCGGGCGCGGATCGAGACGGCGCGGGCCCAGGTCGCCGAACTGGTCGGAGCCGATCCGACGGCGGTGGTGTTCTCGTCCGGCGGCACGGAGTCCAACGCCCAGGGCATTCTGAGCGCCATCGCGGCCGGCTGCGAGCGGCTGATCGTCGGCGCCACCGAGCATCCGTGCGTGGCCGAGGCGGCCAATGTCAGCGGCAGGCCGGTCGAGATCCTGCCGGTGGACGCGAACGGCGTCGTCGACCTGGACTGGCTGGCCGAGGCGCTGCAGCGGCCGGGCCGGGCCGTCGTGGCCATCCATCACGCCAACAACGAGAGCGGCGTGATCCAGCCGATCGCCGAGGCGGCGAAGCTGGTGCGGGCGGCGGGCGGCTGGCTGCACGTCGACGCCATCCAGTCGGCGGGCAAGATTCCGGTCGACCTGCGCGCGCTGGACGCGGACACCCTGACCCTGTCGGCGCACAAGCTGGGCGGACCGCAGGGCGTCGGCGCGCTGATCTCGAAGGAGGGCGTTCCGGTCATCCGCACCCTGCACGGATCAGGGCAGGAGCGCGGCCTGCGCGCCGGCACCGAGAACGGACCGGGCATCGCCGGCTTCGGCGTGGCGGCGGAGTGCGCCGCGCGCGACCTGCCGCTGGCGGCCGCGCACAAGAGCTGGCGCGACGCGGCCGAGGCCAGGGTGGCGGCCGTCGGGGCGACCATCATCGGCGGCGCGGCGGAGCGGCTGCCCAACACCCTGTTCACGGCCGTCGAGGGCTGGGACAGTCCGCAGCAGCTGATCACCCTCGACCTGATGGGGGTGATGGTCTCGGCCGGCAGCGCCTGTTCGTCCGGCAAGACCCGGCCGTCCAAGGCGATCTCGGCCATGGGGCTGGACCGTCTGGCCACCGGCGGGGTGCGGGTCTCGGGCGGCTGGGGCACGGTGGAGAGCGACTGGCAGCGGTTCGCCGACGCCTGGGTCGCCGCCTATGAGAAACACCGCGCGCGCCACCCGGACCGCGTCAAGGAAGTCGCGTAAGTCATGGCCGCAGTCAAGGAAACCATCGAAGCGGTCGCCGCCCTCGAGAAATACGAGCACGGCTTCACCTCGGACATCGACACCGAATACGCCCCGCGCGGGCTGAACGCCGACATCGTGCGCTTCATCAGCGAGAAGAAGGGCGAGCCGGAGTGGATGCTGGAATGGCGTCTGGCCGCCTATGAGCGCTGGCAGGCGATGGAGGAGCCGACCTGGGCCTCGGTGAAATACACGCCGGTCGATTATCAGTCGCTGTTCTACTACGCCGCGCCGAAGCAGAAGGCGGGGCCCAAGAGCCTCGACGAGGTCGATCCGGAGCTGCTGGCCGTCTACGCCAAGCTGGGCATCCCGCTGAAGGAGCAGGAGGTGCTGGCGGGGGTCGAGGGCGCGCCGCGCTACGCCGTGGACGCGGTGTTCGACAGCGTCAGCGTGGTCACCACCTTCAAGGCCGAACTGGCCAAGGTCGGGGTGATTTTCATGCCGATTTCCGAGGCCTTGCGCGAACATCCTGAGCTGGTGCGCAAATATCTGGGGTCGGTGGTGCCGGTCTCGGACAACTATTTCGCGGCCCTGAACAGCGCGGTCTTCTCGGACGGGTCGTTCGTCTACATCCCGCCGGGGGTGCGCTGCCCGATGGAGCTGTCGACCTATTTCCGCATCAACGCCAGCCGGACGGGCCAGTTCGAACGCACCCTGATCATCGCCGACAAGGGCGCCTACTGCTCCTATCTGGAGGGCTGCACCGCCCCGATGCGCGACGAGAACCAGCTGCACGCGGCCGTGGTCGAACTGGTGGCGCTGGACGACGCCGAGATCAAATATTCGACGGTGCAGAACTGGTACCCCGGCGACGCGGAAGGGCGGGGCGGCATCTATAATTTCGTCACCAAGCGCGCCGACTGCCGCGGCGACCGGTCGAAGGTCAGCTGGACCCAGGTCGAGACCGGCTCGGCGGTGACGTGGAAATATCCGTCCTGCCTGCTCAAGGGCGAGGAGAGTTCGGGCGAATTCTATTCGATCGCCATCACCAACGGGCGCCAGCAGGCCGACACCGGCACCAAGATGGTCCATCTGGGCAAGAATTCGAAGAGTCGGATCATCGCCAAGGCGGTGTCGGCGGGCCGGTCGGACTCGACCTATCGCGGCCTGGTCTCGGTGCATCCGAAGGCGACGGGGGTGCGCAACTTCACCCAGTGCGACAGCCTGCTGATCGGCAAGGACTGCGGCTCGCACACCGTGCCCTATATCGAGGCCCGCAACGGCTCGGCCCAGCTGGAGCACGAGGCGACCACGACGCGGTTGAGCGACGACCAGCTGTTCTACGCCCGGCAGCGCGGCCTGTCGCAGGAGGAGGCGGTGGCCCTGCTGGTCAACGGCTTCGTCCGCGACGTGCTGCAGGAACTGCCGATGGAGTTCGCGGTCGAGGCGCAGAAGCTGGTGGCGATCAGTCTGGAAGGGAGCGTGGGGTGAGTTCTCTTCAGGCTTGGGTCGGATTTCTTCATGTCCGCCCTATGGTCGGTCCCAGCGAAACGCTTGGAAGTGAGGCCTTGGGCGGTTACGGGACGGTGCTCGCGCTTGCTTCGAATGCTGATGAGTATCGAACGGCTGTCGAACGGGAAATGGCGTCGCTCGGACTGACGATCATCGAGAGCGAGAGAATCGCTCCTCTCTCCCAACCGGCCACTGACGAAGAGCTTGCTGAGTTAAATGCGGCGCTCAACGAGCGCTACCCCGTCCAATACCGGACCTTCGACACCTACACACAAGACGACGCGTAATCCTCATGCTCTCCATCTCCAACCTCCACGTCTCCGTCGGCGACAAGCCGATCCTCAAGGGGCTGACGCTCGACGTTCCGGCGGGCGAGGCGCGCGCCGTCATGGGGCGGAACGGGGCATGGCGGGCCGAGCCGTGCTATATTCACGTCAGGAGGCCGTCATGACCGCTCTGCCCAAGCCTGCCGCCCACATCTACGCTGTGGAAATAGAGGAAGAGGTCGCCGCCAAGCTCCGGGGGGTGGCCGAAGAGCGAGGCACTTCGGTCGAGGACCTGATCGCGTCGGTCGCGCACGAGTATGCGGTCCAGGAGCGAACGACCTATGACAACTGGAGCGACGAGGACATCGCGGCCATTGAAAAGGGCATCGCCCAACTGCGCGGCGGGCAGAAGGTCCGTCAGGAAGACATGATGGCCCGGTTGAAGGCCAAGTATGCCGGTTAGGTGGGTCGAATGGTCGGATGAGGCCGAGGCCGCTTTTGAAGCCTATCTGGACTGGATCGCGGAAAGAAATCTCCAAGCCGCCGAGGAGATCAGGGTCGAGATCGAAGACTGGACGCGGTTGCTTGCAGCCCATCCCGGGATAGGCAATCCCAACCGTTGGCCGGGCTTCCTCGTTCACGGCGATAAGGATCGGAACAAGCTCATCATCTACGAGGTCTTCGACGACCGCATCGAAATCGCCGCCTTTCGCGACATGCGGCAGGACAACAGCAAACTCCGGCTCAGGCCGAAATCGAAATGATCATGCTCTCCATCTCCAACCTCCACGTCGCCGTCGGCGACAAGCCGATCCTCAAGGGCCTGAGCCTCGACGTTCCGGCGGACGCGGCGCCCGCCGTCATGGGGCCGAACGGGGCCGGGACGGCGGAACTGTGCTATGTTCC
>NZ_CALMZS010000055.1 GCF_937870815.1 uncultured Brevundimonas sp. | reverse complement strand
GGACGGGCCGCGGCGGCCGGGGCGGGCGGGGCCGGAGCCGGAGCCGGAGCCGGGACGGGGGGCTGGGCGGCGGCCCCGCTTTCGGCGGCGGCGGCGCGGGCGGCGAGGCGGCGCTGGGCCGCGAACCGGCCGGCCAGCTTCTCGGTCAGTTCGCGGGCGGCGGCGGGCTCCATCTGGGCCATCACCGCGGCGAGGGCGCGCGGACGCATGGCGGCGGCGACCGGCAGGCGCACGTCGTCATTGAGGGTGGCGAAGACCCGCGCCGCCTCGCGCGGGCGCATGGCCGAATAGACGGCGACGAGGCGGTCGACCTCGGCCTGCTCGCGCTCGCCGACCTGGCCCAGCAGGGCCTGGACCTCGGCCTTGACGGCCTCGAGGGCGGCGGTCTTGGCGTCCAGCTTCTGCTCGGCGGCGGCCATCAGCGGCAGCATCGAGGCCATGTCCCCGTCGCGGACGTCCAGCTCGGCGCGGCGGTCCTTGAGGGCGTTGAGGATGCGCATCTCGGCCGGCGACAGGCCGGCCTGCTGGGCCAGCTGCTCGGGGGTCAGGGCGCAGACGGCGGGGGCCGGCGTGGCGGCGGCGGCGGTCGGCGCGGCCTCCTCGGCCCAGGCCCGCGCGCCCTCGAACAGGCCGGGAGCGACGCCGACGGCGCGGACGACGACCACCCCGCCGATGGCGACGGCGATCAGGGGCAGCAGGCGGGGAATCTTGCTCATGATCGGCTACTCGGAGGAATGGGAGGCCGCGATCAGGCGGCGAACAGGTCTTCGTCGAGACTGCGGCGGGCCCGGTTGAGGCTTTGCTTCGCGGATTGGTTAGCGGTCATGGCTCCGAGGATGGCGGCGACGTTGCCGCCGCCGGGGGGGCGGGCGGCCTTCGCCGGCGCGGCCAGGCCCTGGATGCGCTCGGCCAGGGCGGCCATGCGCGCGGCCCGTTCGTCGTCCCGGGGGGCCGCCGCCGGGGCGGACGCGAGGGGGGCGGGGGCGGCCTCCCTGACCGGCTCGGCGGCCGGGGCGGAGACGGGGCCGCGGGCGATCAGCGCCTCCAGCTGGGCCTTGACCTCGCGGGCCTTGAGGATGCGGTCGTGCAGCAGGTCGGTCTCCTGCCCCGAGGCGCGCAGCGAGGCCAGGGCGGCCTCGGCCCGGCCGGCGGCGGCGTTGAGCTCGGTGACGGCGGAGGCGAAGGCCTGCTGGCCCTCGCGCAGGGCGGTCAGCTTGCGCTCGAGCCGCACGCCGTAGCCGAGGGCGGCGACCAGCAGCAGCATCAGCACGCCGTCGAGGATCATGCCGGTCATCAGCGTCTTCCCTTCGCGAGGCTGGAGGCGGTCTCGATGTCGATCGGCGCCTCGACGCGGACCGCGATATGCCGGCCCTTGCGGCCCATGCGGCCGGTGGTCAGCGGGATCGACCCGGCGCGGATCGAGATGTCGGAGTCGGGGGTGGCGTTGAGCATCAGGGTGTCGCCGACCTTGAAATTCAGCACCTGCGACAGCGGCAGCTGCTGTTCGTCGAGCACGGCGCGGACCTCGGTGCCGGTGGTCCAGAGCTCGGTGGCCAGGTGGCCTTCCCAGATGTTGTCGCGGCCGAATTTCTCGCCCATGAACTGCTGCAGCAGCATCTTGCGGATCGGCTCGAGGGTGGCGTAGGGCAGCAGCAGCTCGATGCGGCCGCCGCGGTCCTCCATGTCGATGCGCAGCTTGACCAGGATGGCGGCGTTGGCCGGCCGGGCGATGGCGGCGAAGCGCGGATTGGTCTCCAGCCGGTCGAGATTGAAATGCACCGGCGTCAGCGGCTCGAAGGCGGCCTGGGCGTCGGCCAGCACGACCTCGACCATGCGCTGCACCAGCACCCGCTCGATGGTGGTGTAGGGGCGGCCCTCGATGCGCAGGGCGGCGGTGCCGCGCCGGCCGCCGAGGAGCACGTCGACGATCGAATAGATCAGGTTGGAATCGACCGTCAGCAGGCCGTAGTTGTCCAGCTCCTCGGCCCGGAACACGGCCAGGATGGCCGGCAGCGGGATCGAGTTCAGATAGTCGCCGAAGCGGATCGAGGAGATGTTGTCGAGGCTGACCTCGACATTGTCCGAGGTGAAGTTGCGCAGCGAGGTGGTCATCAGCCGCACCAGGCGGTCGAAGACGATCTCGAGCATCGGCAGGCGCTCGTAGGAGACCAGGGCCGAGTTGATGATGGCCCGGATGCCGGTACGTTCGGCGCTGTCGTCGTCGCCGAGATCGAAGCCGAGCAGGCTGTCGATCTCGTCCTGGTTCAGGACCCGTTCCGACGGGGCGGCCGCGTCCGGCCCGGCCAGGGGGTCCAGGCCGGCGAGCGGGTCGGGGGCCTCGGCGAAGGCGGCGTCGGTCATGCTACTGCACCAGCATTTCTTCGATCAGCACCGCGTCGACCTGGCCGGGGGCGGCGATCAGGTTGACGCGGCGCAGGATCTCGGCGCGCAGCTGGAAGCTGCCGGCCGAACCGGCCAGATCCTCGGGCCGCAGCTCGCGCAGGAAGCTCTGGAACATGTCCTGCATCCGCGGCATCTCGGCCTGCAGGTGTTCGGCCAGACCGGCGTCGTGCATCTCCAGGGTCAGCTTGAGCTTGAGGAAGGTGGGCCGGCCGTCGGGAGCCTGGATGTTCACCAGCAGGTCGGGCAGGGTGTAGAAGACCACCCCGTCGGGGCCCTCGGAGATGACGCCCAGGGCCGGGTCGGCCTCGCCGCCGGAGGCGCCGCCGTGGCCGCCGCCCTTCTTGTCCTTCTTCTCATGACCGCCTTTCGCGGCGGCGCCGTGATCGCCGGCCTCGGCCGCCGCGCCCGCGGGCTGCATCAGGAAGAAGGCCGCCGCGCCGCCGCCGCCCAGCACCAGCAGCACGGCGGGGACGACGATCAGCAGCAGGGGCGGAATCTTCTTCCGGGGCGCGGCGGCCTCGCCGTCGACCGTCTCGCCGTCGGCGACGGCCGGAAGACCGGCGTCGTCGGCCGCCGCCGCTCCCTTTTTCCCGCCGAATTTGAACATGCCGCGCGCCCCGAGAATCTGCTGACCCATTCGAGACGTTTTTGGTTAACGAGGCGCTAAGAACCGGCAAATCCTGCCGGGCGCCAGGGCGGGCTTTGCGGCCGAAACGCCCGTCCCGCCTAGGTTAACCCTGTTGGCACGCCCGTTGCGAGGACCGGGGGCGAAAGGAGCCGCCCGTGGAAAACGCCGCCTATGTCGGACTGTCCCGCCAGATGACCCTGCGCCGCGAACTCGACATCGTGGCCAACAACATCGCCAATGCGGACACGACCGGCTTCAAGGTCGAGCAGCTGCTGCTCGGCGAGGAGGTCGGCGAGCGGGCCCGCAACGCCTTCGTGCGCCCGGGGGCCAGCTTCGTCATGGACAACGGCGTCGGCCGCGACTTCGGCCAGGGCGCCCTGGAGCAGACCGGCCGGCCGCTGGACTTCGCCATCGAGGGCGAAGGCGCCTTCTTCGCCGTGAAGGACGGAGCCGGGGACGCCTACACCCGCGACGGGGCCTTCACCCTGGACCCGGAGGGCCGGCTGACCACCCAGGGCGGCGCGGCCGTGCAGGGCGACGGCGGCGACATCGTCCTCGACCCGCAGCTGGGCCAGGTCGCCGTCGCCGCCGACGGCACGATCAGCCAGAACGGCCGGCCGGTCGGCCGCCTCGGCGTGGTCCGCTTCGACAGCCTGGCCGTGCTCGAGAAGGGCGGCGACGGCCTCTACCGCAACGCCTCCAACGCCGCGCCGGAGGCCGCCAATGACGTGCAGGTGCGCCAGGCGATGCTGGAGGGCTCCAACGTCAATCCGATCCTCGAGATCACCAATCTGATCGAGATCCAGCGCGCCTACGAGAGCGTGACGCGGATGATCGAGAACACCAACGACCTGTCCCGCCGCGCCGTCGAGCGCCTGGGCCGGGCCGCATAAGGAGAACGGGACATGAGAGCGCTCAGAACCGCCGCCTCGGGCATGGCCGCCCAGCAGCTGAACGTGGAGGTCATCTCCAACAACATCGCCAACATGAACACGGTCGGCTTCAAGCGACAGCGGGCCGAGTTCCAGGACCTGCTGTACCAGAACGTCGAACGGATGGGGGCGCAGTCGTCCAGCCAGGGCACGGTGGTCCCGACCGGCATCCAGATCGGCGCCGGCGTCAAGGCCGGCTCGGTCTATCGCGTCACCGAGCAGGGCAGCCCGACCCAGACCGGCAACCGCTACGACCTGGCCGTGGACGGCCGCGGCTATTTCCAGATCCTGATGCCCTCGGGCGAGACCGCCTACACCCGGGCCGGCAATTTCTCGGTCAACGGCGAGGGCCAGCTGGTCACCGACGACGGCTATGCGGTGCAGCCCAACATCTCGATCCCGCAGGACGCCGTCGACGTCTCGATCTCCAAGTCGGGCCAGGTCCAGGTCATCACCCAGGGACAGGCGGAGCCGCAGATCGTCGGCCAGATCGAACTGGCGAACTTCTTCAACGAGGCCGGGCTCGAGGCGATCGGCGACAATCTGCTGCTGGAGACCGCCGCCTCCGGCCCGGCCAATGTCGGCAGTCCCGGCGAGGTCGGCTTCGGCGAGCTGCTGCAGGGCTATACCGAAGCCTCCAACGTCGACGCCGTGGCCGAGATCAGCGCCCTGATCATCGCCCAGCGCGCCTATGAGATGAACTCCAAGGTCATCACCACCGCCGATCAGATGCTGTCGGTCAGCGCGCAGGTGAAGTCGTGAGGGCCCTGATCGCCGCGGCCGCGGCGCTGCTGCTGGCGGGGCCCGCCCTCGCCGGCCCCGTCACCCTGAAGGCCAATCCGGTCGACGCGGACGGCCGGATCACCCTGGGCGACCTGTTCGACGGCGCGGGATCGGCCTCGGGCGTCATCGTCGGCGTCCGCTCCGGCCCCTCGGCGGTGTTCGAGGCCGGCCAGCTGCAGGCCCTGGCCCGGCAGTCCGGCCTGGACTGGGCAAATCCGACCGGGCTGCGCCGGGTCGTGGTGCGCCACGCCGCCGTCGCCCCCGCGACCGTGCCGGACTCGGCCGGAGACGCCGCCGCCCCGGCTCCCGCCCGGGCCGCGCCGACCCGGGCCGGGCCGGTCCGGTCCGCCTACGCCGAGCGGATCATCAGCCGCAACGACATCGTCGAGGTGATCTACGAGGCCGCCGGTGTGCGCCTGACCATCACCGGCCGGGCCGAGGGCAATGCGGCCGAAGGCCAGCGCCTGGCCATCCGCAACCTGCAGTCCGGCCGTGTCTTCGACGCCGTCGCGATCGCGCCGGGCCAGGCCATCGCCGGCCCGGCCGCCCGCCTCCAACAGTTCGCCGCCCGCTAGAGGGAAAGAGTACCCATGCGCACCGCCCTGATCGTCACCGCCGCCGCCCTGACCTCGACGCTGGCGCTGGGCGCCTGTTCGACCGCCGTGGAGGCCGTGCGCGGCCCCGAACTGGCCCCGATCGGCTATCCGGCCGCCCTGGTGCCGACCAGCCAGGCCTATCTGCCCTCCCCCGAGCGACAGCGCGCCGACCGCGCCGCCAGCGCCAACAGCCTGTGGCGCACCGGGGCGCGCACCTTCTTCGGCGACCAGCGCGCCCGCCGCATCGGCGACATCGTCACCGTCAACATCGACATCGACGACCGCGCCCAGACCCAGAATTCGACCGCGCGCAGCCGCACCAACGAGATGTCCAGCGGGATCACCAACTTCTTCGGCCTCGAGAACAGCCTCGGCCGCGCCTTCCCCGGCGGGTTCGACCCGGCCAGCCTGGTCGGTCTGGAAGGCGGGTCGAGCGCCAACGGCTCCGGCTCGGTCAACCGCTCGGAGAAGGTCAGCCTGACCATCGCCGCCGTCGTCACCGACGTGCTGGCGAACGGCAATCTGGTCATCCAGGGACGGCAGGAGGTGCGCACCAACCGCGAGGTCCGCGAACTGACCGTCGCCGGCATCGTGCGCCCGGAGGACATCAGCTCGGCCAACACCATCGCCCACACCCAGATCGCCGAGGCCCGCATCAGCTACGGCGGCCGCGGCGACATCAGCCGGGTGCAGGCGACGCCCGCCGCCCAGTCGCTGGTCGAGCGTTTCAGCCCGTTCTGACCGCGCCGGGGTCTGTCACGCTCAACCGAGCATCGATGTCCGGACCCGACCCCGGCCTGTGACCTTTTCGTCGATACAGGCCCGGCAGCCGCTTTTCCCCAAGCGGAGCGGTGAACCGTTAACGGAACCCGGCGTTTGCCTGCCAGACGCGAGTATCCTTGCCATGTTCAAATTCGCCATTCCCGCCGTCGCCGCCCTTGGCCTGATCGCGGTCGCGGCCGGGTCGCAGGCCGACAACGCCGACCCCGCCCCGACCGGCGTCGCGCCGATGGGCTGGTACCTGAGCCACGAGGGCCCCATGGCCAAATTGGCCTATGGCGTGGCCAATTCCGACCAGCTGGCGCTGATGATGACCTGCGAGCCGGGCCAGGCCCAGGCGGCGGTCTATGGCGACGTCCAGCCCGCCAGCCCGCGTCTGCTCAAGGCATCCATGGATGGGGCGGCCATCGATCCGCTCAGCGGCGGACTGGGCGACGAGGCCCGCATCCCGCTCGGCGATCCGGCGCTGCGCAAGCTGGCCGAGAGCGGCAAGCTGGCGGTCGAGGGCGAGGCCGGTCACTTCGAATTGACCGCCGACGGCGACGAACGCCGCCTGGTCCGGGCGTTTTTCGCCTATTGCGGAACCGGCAAGGTCTGATCAAAACCCTTAACGGACCATTCAGCGGGGGCTGAACCCATGATCGCCAGTCTCGCCGGCCTCGCCTTCCTGGCGATGCAAACCCCGCCGCCGGAGTCCGCCTGGACCTGGACCCTCTATGCCGACGAGGCCCGGGTGGCGCTGGCCAACGAGGCGCCGGACACCCCGAATCTGCGCTTCACCCTGGAGTGCGAGCCGGGCTCGGGCGTGGCCCGCGTGGCCTTCTACGGCGGCGCGCGGAACACCGGCATGGCGCGGGTGACCGCCGGGGAGGCCGCCGCCGTCACCGAGGCCACGGTCGACCGGGGCGCGCTGAAGCTGGCGCTGCGCACCGATCATCCGGTGTTCGCGGCCTTCGCCGCCGAGGGCCGGCTGGCGGCGGCCGTGGGCGAGCAAAGGCGCACCGTCGAGGTGCCCCGGCCCCACCTTGCCAAATTGCGCCGCTTCGCCGAACTGTGCTCGGGCTGATCGCCCGGAGACCGTCGATGCGCCCGCGCGCCCTTTTCGCCCTGACCGCCGTGGCCGCGAGCGCCGCCGCCTGTGCGACGGTCCAGCCGCCCTCCCCGGCCGCGGAGCCGTCGGCCGGGGCCGCCGCCCCGGCCCCGGTCGAGGGCCGTGACTGGTTCCATCACGCCGACGCCGACGCGGGGCGGCTGGTCTATGGCGCGGCCGAGAGCGACGACCTGAAGCTGGGGTTCGAGTGCCGCCGCGGATCGGGCCGGCTGGAGGTGCTCAGCCTCGCCCCCAAGGGCGCCAAGGCGGAGATCGTCCTCGAATCCGGGGGCGAGACGGCGCGGCTGCCGGCCCGGTCCGAGCCGTCCCAGCTCGACGACGGCGTGCTGCTGACCGCCGGGTCCGCGACGGCGGCGCCGGTGCTGCAGCGCTTCCGCCGCCTCGGCTGGGTGGCGCTGTGGCGCGACGGCGACCGCGAGGCCTATGCGCCCCACCCCGGCTCCGCCGCCGACATCGAGCGCTTCTTCGCCTTCTGCGGTTGACGGACGGCCCCGCCTCCGGTGCAGTCGCGGGCCAGTCGGAGGGACGCCATGAAGACCGTGATCGCCATCGGGGCCGCCGCCCTGATCGCCGCCGCCGCGCCGGCGGTGGCCGCCGCGCAGCCGCAGACCGCGCCCGAGGCGGCCCGCAACGCCGACGACCCGGCCCTCGCCGCCATTCTCGCCGACTATGAAGCCTATCTGCGGGCCAACGACCCGATCTCGGCCGGGATGGAGGGCGACCGCGAGGCCCTGTCGCGCCTGCCCGACGTGTCGCGCGCCCATGAGCTGGCCCAGGAGCCGGTGCTCAAGGGCTTCGCCGACCGGCTGGCCGCCATCGACCCCGCCGCCCTGGGCGACGACGACCGGCTGAACCACGCCTTCCTCGGCTGGCTGGTCCAGCGGGCCCGCGCGCGCATCCCGCTGGACGCCGGACGCCTCGGGGCCTTCAACGCCGAGGGCGGCCCGGGGCAGTCGATGGCCTATCTGGCCAGCGTGACCCGCATCGCCACGCGAGAGGACGCCGAGGCGTGGATCGCCCGGCTGGAGGCCATGCCGGACCTCTGGCGCCATCCGCTGGAGGACGCCCGGCGCGGACTGGACAGCGGCCTGGTCCAGCCGCGCTCGATCGTCGAGAACGCGCTCAGCCTGATGGAGCCGGAGGCGGCCCATACGCCCGAAACGGACCCCCTGCTGAAGCCGCTGGCCGTCCTGCCCGCCTCGATCAGCGCCGCCGACCAGGCGGCGCTGCGGGCCCGCGCCGCCCGCGCCGTCGCCGGGGGGATCATGCCGCGCCGCCGCGAGTGGGCGCGCTTCCTGCGCGAGGACTATCTGCCGCGCGCGCCGGAGAGCCTCGGCCTCGTCCACCGCCCCGGCGGGCGCGACCTCTACGCCTTCCTGATGGCGGGCTACACCACCACCGACCTGACCCCGGACGAGGTGCACCGGATCGGACAGGCGGAGGTGGCCCGCATCCGCGCGCGGATGGAGACGGAGATGCGCGCCGCCGGCTGGACCGGCGACTTCGCCGCCTTCCTCGCCTTCCTGCGCGGCGATCCGCGGTTCTACGCCACGACACGGGAGCAACTTCTGGAGAAGGCCTCGGAGATGGCCAAGCGGGCCGACGACGGCCTGCCGGCCCTGTTCGGGACCCTGCCCCGCCTGCCCTATGGCGTGCGCCCGGTGCCGGCCGAGATCGAGGCCAACTACACCACCGGCCGCTATTTCTCCGGCTCGATGGAGAACGGCGTCGCCGGCGGCTATATGGTCAACACCGCGCGGCTGGACCAGCGGCCGCTGTACGAGCTGCCGGCCCTGACCCTGCACGAGGCCGCGCCCGGCCACCACGTCCAGATCGCCCTGCAGCAGGAGGCCGAGCAGGGCCCCTATTTCCGCAAGGACGCCAATGTCACCGCCTTCACCGAGGGCTGGGGCCTGTATGCGGAATTCCTCGGCGAGGAGATGGGCTTCTACCGCACGCCGTACGAGCGCTTCGGGCGGCTCAGCTACGAGATGTGGCGGGCCTGCCGGCTGGTGGCCGACACCGGCCTTCACTGGCTGGGCTGGGACATCGAACAGGCCCGGGCCTGTTTCCGCGACAATTCGGCCCTGGCCCCGCACAATATCGAGACCGAGCTGCAGCGCTACATCGGCTGGCCCGGCCAGGCCACGGCCTACAAGATCGGCGAGATCCGGCTGCGCGGGATCCGGGCGCGGGCCGAGCGTGAGCTGGGCGAGCGGTTCGACGTGCGCCGCTTCCACGACGCCCTTCTGGTCGACGGGCCGCTGCCGCTGGGCCTGCTCGATGAGCGGATGGACCGGTGGATCGCGGAGGAGAAGGGGCGCTGAGGGCGGAGCGCGCTCAGGCCTCGACGCCGAGGCCGATCGGACAGGTCACGCCGGTGCCGCCGATGCCGCAGTAGCCGCCGGGGTTCTTGGCCAGATAGGCCTGGTGGTAGTCCTCGGCGAAGTAGAAGGCCCCGGCCGGGGCGATCCCGGTGGTGATGTCGCCGCGCCCGGCCTTGCGCAGAGCCGCCTGGTAGGCGTCGCGCGAGGCCTCGGCCTCGGCCCGCTGCGCATCGCTGAGGTAATAGATGGCCGACCGGTAGGTGGTGCCGACGTCATTGCCCTGGCGCATACCCTGGGTCGGGTCGTGGTTCTCCCAGAACACCCTGAGCAGTTCGGCGTAGCCGATCTCGTGCGGATTGAAGACCACCTGCACCACCTCGGCGTGGCCGGTCAGGCCGGTGCAGGTCTCCTCATAGGTCGGATTGGGGGTGAAGCCGCCGGAATAGCCGGCCGCGGTGACCCAGACCCCGGGCAGCCGCCAGAACAGCCGCTCGACGCCCCAGAAACAGCCCATGCCGAAGATCGCCGTCTCGAATCCCTCCGGATGCGGCCCCTTCAGCGGCCGGCCGTTGACGTAGTGGACCTCGTCGGTGCGCAGCGGCTCGCTCCGCCCCGGCAGGGCGGTTTCGGCGGTCGGCATCTCGTGGGTTTTTCGCAGCCGCATGGCGGGGCCTCCGGTCGAACCTGCGCAGCCTATATGGGATGTCCGGCGGCGCTTGCCGAGGGGGTCGGCTTGTTCTATCAGCCTGCCTCCGCCGGAACGACCGATCCGGCGGTTCACGCAGGCCCCCGGGCGACGTCGTGGACACGGACAGGTGGCGGAGTGGTCGATCGCGCACGCTTGGAAAGCGTGTGTAGGCGAAAGCCTACCGAGGGTTCGAATCCCTCTCTGTCCGCCACCGGCCCGCCGGCCTCGGGAGCGCTCGCGTAATGATCAGTCGTCGTCCGGCGCATCCCGGGGCGCATCGGTCATCCAGCCCCACCGCCGGAAGATTTCCGCCCCGGTCGGAGAGCGGAGAAACTCCAGGAATTTCCCGCTGTCCATATCCTCGCGGCCCAGCCTGGTCACGACCGCGCCCGTGTCGCGCCAGATCCGGTAGGGCTCCTCGACCTCGACCAGATCCGCCACCTCCGGATTGGCCACCTGCCAGATGTTCCAGATGATC
>NZ_CALMZS010000054.1 GCF_937870815.1 uncultured Brevundimonas sp. | reverse complement strand
TCCTCCAGCGTGGCGATCCGCGCCGCCGCGCCGCCGGCCCAGACCAGGCCGCCGACGGTCTGGACGACCAGCGCCGCGATCACGGCGACGGGGATTTTTCTGAGATCGTTCACTGTCTCATCTCCAACATTGAGCGGGCGGGGGTGCTAGTGAAGAGTGCTAGTGAGCAGCCGCTCGAACCAGTCATCCTTGCTCACCAGCACTAGCACTCCTCACCTCGCCTATCCCCCCACTCCCGCCATCCGCCGCCGCTCCTCGTCCGTCAGGAACGTCGCCGCGTTCAACCGCGCCCACAGCGCGTCCCGTTCGGGCTGCAGCGCGGGCAATCCGTCCAGATCGGCCTCGATCCGGATCCCGGCGAACCGCCCGCCCAGCCAGCCCGTCAGCGCCGCCGCCGTCTTGCGCACCAGTGGAACCACCGTCCCGCGCCAGAAGGCCGCATTGGCCTCGCGATAGTTGGCGTAGGTCGCATCCCCCGGGATCCCCAGCAGCTGCGGCGGAACCCCGAAGGCCAGGGCGATCTCGCGCGCCGCCGCATGCTTCCCGGCGATGAAGTCCATATCCGCCGGCGTCCAGCTCATCGGCTTCCAGTCCAGCCCGCCCTCGAGGATCATCGGCCGACCGGCGTTCATCGTCCCGGCATGGCTCTCCTCGACCTGTCCCCGCAGCGCCTCGAACTGTTCGGCCGTCAGCCGCTCGCCGTCCCTGGCCCCATAGACCAGCGCCCCCGAGGGCCGCGCCGCATTGTCCAGCAACGCCTTGTTCCAGGCCCCGGAGGCGTTGTGCACATCGATCGCGAACGCCGCCGCCTCCAGCGGCGAAAATCCATAGTGGTCGTCGGTCGGGTGGAACAGTTTCAGCTGCATCACCGGCGACCAGCCGTCCGTCGCCCGGCCGATCCGCACCGACCGTCCGTCCACGGAATATTCCCAGGCCTCGGGCCAGCCGGCCCGCCCCGGGACCACCTTCACCCGGTCGGGCCGCAGCGTCCAAAGCTCCTCAGGGACCTCATCGCCGACCGCCTCCGCATAGGCGTTCCCCGCCGTCTGCAACGCCCCGTACAACCCCTCCAGCCATTCCGCCCCCGACTGTTCCGGGTTGGGTCGCGCCAACAGCGCCGTCAGCGGATGATCATCCCGCCGCACGCCGTCGGCGAACACCACCAGCGGCGTCGACGCCGCCCCCTCGGCGATCATCCGCACGCAGCGATAGGCCACGGCGTTCCTGGCGAACCCTTCCTCGGCCAGATGGGCGTAGTCCCGCGGCGTCCACCGCGCCCGCCCGCCGGACGTCAGGGCGATCAGCGGCCCGACCCGGCTGTCCTTGATCTCGGGCGCGGATATGCGCCCGTCCTTCCCGCGCAGGCGGGAACGGCCCTTGAAGGGCCCTCGCCAGTTCAGCATGGTATTCTCCGATGGTCCTGAAGCCTGGTCCGGTTCGTTGGACCAAGGGCGGTTCTCTGATAGGTTTGACTCATGAGCGTTCAGGTCAACATGGCCGAGGCCAAGGCCCGGCTTTCAGAGCTCGTCTCCCGCGCCGAGGCGGGAGAGACCGTGATCATCGCCCGCGCCGGACGTCCTGCGGCCGAAATTCGCGTGGTTTCTCACCAGGCCCGACGTCCGATCCGCCCACATCGCCGCATCGGCGCCTTGGCTCACCTGGGGCCGGTATCCGACGAATTTCTCAACATGTTCCTGGGTCCAGACCCTGCCTTCGACCCGGACAAGAAGGACCTGTTCTGAGTGACGGCGGTCCTGCTGGACACGCATGTACTTGTCTGGTCACTTTTTGATCGGCAGCTGTCCGCCGCCGCCCGGGACGCGATCGAAATGGCTTCGAAGCTCCTGGTCAGCGCGGTCAGCCTCTACGAAATCGATTCTAAACGTCGATACGCGAGCGCGGCGCGCGCCGCCGACCTGGTGCCGCTACCCGTTGATCTGATGTCCTTCCTCCCGGCCGCCGGCTACAAATTGCTGGAGATCACACCGCATCAGGCGTGGCTCGCAGCCAATCTACCCTTCGCGCACGGCGATCCGCGGGACCGCATTCTGGTCGCCCAGGCCCATGATCTCGGCGTCCCTCTCGTCACCAGGGACAAGGACCTGCGCGACATCGCCGGCGACACGCCGGTCATCTGGTAACCCTCACAACACCCGGACGCTCGGCCCGGCCCTCGGCGCCGGCAGCAGATACGTCACCGCCCAGACCAGGGCGTCGGCGCGGTCGGGGCTGCGCCCGCCGCCCTCGGTCGACCCCAGCGCCATCAGTTCCTCCTCCAGCGCCGGAAACGCGCCGCAGTGGACCACCCGCCCCTGTTCGTACAGCGCGGCCACCGGCTCGGCCCGCGCCGCCTTGCCCCGGCTGGCGTGGACCAGCTTGATGGCGGTCGTGCAGCCGCCGTGCGCCAGCACGGTGCGCACCAT
>NZ_CALMZS010000053.1 GCF_937870815.1 uncultured Brevundimonas sp. | reverse complement strand
TTCGACCAGGTGTTCGGCAAGGTGTTCGCGGGCGTGGAGACGGTCGGGGCGGGCGAGGACCCGGCGACGGACATCCCGGAGGACTGGCTGCGGCTGCTGACCGAGAAATACCTGACCGAGGAGGAGAAGGCCGAGATCGAGACGCTGGGCGGGTTCGACCGGCTGATGGAGACGCTGAAACAGCGGCTGGAGGAGCAGAAGGGCCGGCACGAGGGCGGATCGAAATGGATCGGCACCGGCGGCACCAGCCCGTTCGGCCACGGCGGCTACAATCCCGAGGGGGTGCGCATCGGCGGGCCGGGGAAGCAGGGCCGGGCGGTCAAGGTCTGGGAGAAGCGCGAATACCGCAATCTGGACGACAGCGTCGAACTGGGCACCCGCAACATCAAGGTGGCCCTGCGCCGTCTGCGCCGGTTCGCCCGGCAGGGCGCGCTGGATGAGCTGGACATGGACGCCACCATCGACGGCACGGCGCGTCAGGGCTGGCTGGACATCCACATGCGGCCCGAGCGGCGCAACACCATCAAGGTGCTGCTGTTCCTCGACATCGGCGGCTCGATGGACGCCCATGTGAAGCTGTGCGAGGAGCTGTTCTCGGCCGCCCGGACCGAGTTCAAACATCTGGAATTCTTCTACTTTCACAACTGCCTCTACGAGGGGGTGTGGAAGGACAACCGGCGGCGGCACTCGGAAAAGATTCCGACCTGGGATTTGCTGCACAGATACCCGGCCGACTGGCGGGCCATCTTCGTCGGCGACGCCACCATGAGCCCCTATGAGGTGAGCATGCCGGGCGGCTCGGTCGAGCACTGGAACGAGGAGGCCGGCGCGGTCTGGCTGAAGCGGGCTGTGCGGCAGTGGGACAGGGTGGCGTGGCTGAACCCGTCGGCCGAGCGCTACTGGGGCTATTCGGCCTCGGTCGGCATGATCCGCGAACTGGTCGACGAGCGCATGTATCCGCTGACGCTGGAAGGGCTGGAGGCGGCGATGCGGGCCCTGGCCCGCTGAGGCTTCGGGCGCCGATCAGCGCTTCATGCTACAGCGGTTTTTGGCGAAAGAGCCCATGGATGCCCTTCTTCGGGCGCAGCAACGAGATGATCACGGCTGTAGACGTAGCGCTCGTCATCCTCTGACCGACGGCCCGCCACCTTTCGGATCGACATATTGTACCGCTCGTCGGTGCAGATCAGGTCGGCGGGATTCCGGGTGATGGCAATCAGCTTGTCCGATGCGGACTCCAGCCGCGACGTGATGGCCAGCAGACGCCGCCAGATCCGCAGGGCGTGATCCAGCGATATACGGTATCGCTCCTTGCGAACCGCGGCCTTGACGATGTCGAGAGGAATGCCAGTCTCCTCCGACAGCCGTTCCGGCGTGAGGGCCAGCGTGTCCATGATCTCGGGCGCGTCCCGCAGCCGGAACACGCATGCGACGATGTCCGCTTCCTGGAACAGCCGGAAGGCCCTGCCCTCGTGTTCGTTCCGGGCGGTCAGTTCGGCGTTGGCCACGGTGATGAAGCCCTTGGCGCGGGCGTAGGCGACGGGCTGGTCGCAGGCCAGAACCTTTTCCAAGGCTTCGCGGCCGGCGATGTCTCCATCGTGCTGTTGGCTTCGCAAAATACCGGCCCGCCGGGTCAACGCCGCGACGTTCAAACCCGCCTCTTCGTAAACGCGGACCCATGCGGAAGGAATGAAGAACAACGCCCGCCGAGCAAGCGCGGCCCGGTCTTCCAGACGGGCGATATTCACGTCCCCAAGCTGAGCCAAGTGTTTCCCCGAACAACACTAAGCCCCGGGCCGGAGCGACCAAGCCCCACACGCTAGCACTTGCAACCGGTCGTCGCAAGTAGGAGCGACCCGCAGCCGCCCTCGCGGGGTCTCACGCTCCGCATCCGGACCGCCTCACGCAGGCGCAAATGGTTAACGGTGCCCCGCCCTCACGGCGGACATCGTCCTCCCGAACCGAGTCTTGGCGGGACGAACCGAGTTTTTCGAGGAGATGCGGCGGAGCAAAACGGCGGCGTTACCAACGCCCACTCAGAAGAGGAGACTTCAAATGCCCCTCATCCTGCGACTGGCCGCGGCGCTCGACATGCTTGCGCTGTGCTGCGAGCGGTTCTTTCCAAGCTTGCGCGGCCTGCTGCCCATCGGCGGAGACCACTTTACCCAGCTAGGGCTTCTAACCATCCTGGCGAGCCTGCTCCTCGAGTATGCGGAGATCAGCCGCCGCACGCTCCGGGTATCTCGCCCGGTGGTGCCGGCTCGCCCGGCGGACGACGCTTCGGAGGCCAACGACAACGCCCAAGCCGCTCCACCTTCGAACGAAGACGAGGCGGCGTCGCGCGCTATCCGAGGCGATCAGTTCCCGCGGTGATCGCCGCGCAGGCTGTCCTTGAGGCCGCCGACCGCGTTCTGGACCTTGCCCGACACCTGGTCGGCCCTGCCCTCGGCCTTCAGCTTCTCGTCGCCGGTGACGTGTCCGGCGGCTTCCTTGGCCTTGCCGCCCATGCGCCGGGCGGCGCCTTCGACTCGATCACGATCGGGCATGTCTGAACTCCTTGCAGCTCGCGGCCACGGCGCCGCGCATACGGGGGCAATCCCCCTGGGGACGGGATGTTCCCTTGCGGCCTCAACGGGTTGGTCACGATCGCGGCGCCGGCGGCGCTACCGCCCCCGCCTCAGCCAGACCGCCACGGCCCAGGCGTGGGCGTCGTGGCGCAGCTCGTTCAGGGCCGTGTGCGGATGCAGCCAGACCAGCTGGTGATCGGCCTCGACCTTGGCGGCGGGGTCGAGCGACAGCATCTCGGCGATCCAGAATTGGCCGATGTTGTTGACCGGGGTCCCGTCGGACTTGCGGAAATACTGGGCCGCCTCGGCGATCCGGGTCAGCGGCCGGACCGCCATGCCGGTCTCCTCGACGAACTCGCGAACCAGGGCCTGTTCGCCGGTCTCGTCGCCGTCGACGGCGCCGCCGGGCAGGTCGTAGTAGCTGGCCGCGCCGCGGTCGACGCGGACGCAGGCCAGTCTGCCGTCGTGGAAGACCAGGCCGAAGGCGGTCGGGCGGACCGTGTAGTCGAGGGCGGGATCGGGTTCGCCGAACTGGAGCATGGAGCCAGCCTAGAGCGAAATCGGTTTGGACGCGATCGCGTCCAAACCCGGATCTTCGCTCCAGGATCATGCTGGAGCCTGATTCACGGCATCGGCGGAATCGCGAAGCGATTCCTCCTCAACCGATCAGGCTTAGAGCGGGAACGGCTGGAGGTCGAAGGCCAGCCGGGCGCGCACGCCGGCGTGGGCGGGATCGTATTCGACCCTGGAACGCAGCCCGGCCGCCATGGCCGAAACGATCTTGCCGCCGAGGCCGGTGCCCCGGGGCGGGGCGTCGCCGAGACCCGGGCCGTCGTCCTCGACGGTCAGCACGGCGCGGCCGGCCCGGGCGTCGGGCTCGAGGATCACGCGGATCTCGCCGCCCTGGCCGGGGCGGTAGGCGTATTTGACCGCATTGGTGACCAGTTCGGTGACGACGACGCCGATCGACACGGCCTGGTCGGTCGAGACGGCCAGCGGCCGGGCCTTCAGGATCAGGGTCGGCGAGCCGGACCCCGGCGCCAGCGAGCCGCCGAGCTCGGCGACCAGGCCGTCGAGGTATTCGTCCAGGGCCACCGAGGACATGTCGTCGGAGGTGTAGAGGCGGCGGTGGACCTGGGCCACGGCCTCGATGCGGGCCTGGGCCTCCCGCAGGGCGGCCCGGGCCCCCTCGTCGGCGAGGTGGCGCAGCTGCAGCGCCATGAAGCTGGAGACCAGCTGCAGGGAATTGCCGACGCGGTGGTTGACCTCGCGCAGCATGGCCTCGGCGCGGTCGCGGGCGAGGGTCAGCTGGGCGGTGCGGTCGCGAACCTCGGTTTCGAGCCCGGCGTTCATGCGGTCGAGGGTGTCGCGCGCGGCCTGGATTTCGGCGACGTAGCGGCGGACCAGCCAGATCATGATCCCGGCCAGCACCAGCACCAGCAGCCCGCCCAGGGCGTTGGCCCACAGGGTCAGGCGCGAGCCGTGCTCCGACTGCAGGGTGCGCGAGGCCAACCGCTCGTTCTCGATCTCGTCGACGATCGCCATCTGGGCGCGGACGGTCTCCATCCGCGCCTGGCCGTCGCCGGAACGGACCAGCTCGACGGCCTCGCCGAGGCGGCCGGTGCGCGACAGCACCAGGGTCCGCTCCAGCTCCGCCAGCTTGTCGCGCGCGGCGTCGAGCATGGCCGTCACCGCCGGCTTGAGCTGGGGATCGCCGGCGACCAGCCGTTCCAGCTCCTCCATCTGGTCGGCGACCGACACCTCGACCCGGTTGTAGGGGGCGAGGAAGTCGGCCCGGCCCGAGAGCAGGAACCCCCTCTGGGCGGTCTCGGCGTCGACGAGCGAGAGCAGCAGGACCCGGGCGGCGCGCCGGACCTGCTGCGAGCGCTCGACCTGGTCGTTGAACTCGGTGGTGCGCTGGATCATGACGAAGGTCGTCATATTGACCGCCAGCAGCAGCGCCATCGCCCCGGCCAGCAGGGCCACGATCGACCGCCCGATGCTCGGCGTCCGCGCGAACCGGATAAGGGCGGGCAGGCTCGAGCGGACGGCCGGAAACATCGGGCGTGAGCATTAGCGGCGCGTTCCGGCCTGTCCAGTCGCGTGACAGGGGAAACCGCCCCCCTTCCGCGGATTTAGGGTAAAGATCATTCCGGGCAGGGGTGGAGTGTGAATATGGTTTGGTGGTGGTGGATCGCGCCGGCGCTGGTCGGACTGGTCGGGCTGGCGCTGCTGTCGCGAGGGCTCGGCGCCCTGTTCCGGGGCCGCCTCCTCGGCGGCCTGCTGGGCGGGGCCGGCGGGGCGGGCTTGCTCGCCGCCGCCATGATCACGGCCCTGCTGGGCCTCGACGTGCAGACCTATTCGCGCCTGACCTACGAGCGGCCGGTGGCGACCATCGAGACCCGCCAGCTGGGCCCGCAGTATTACGAGGCCACGGTGATGCAGCCGGCGGGCGGCGAGAACGCCCCGGCCCTGAACAACCTCTATCCGCTGCACGGCGACGAATGGCGCATCGAGGCCCAGGTGCTGAAGTGGAAGCCCTGGGCCAACGTCCTCGGCCTCGACACGCAGTATCGCCTCGACCGGCTGTCGGGCCGCTACCGCTCGATCGAGCAGGAGATCAACGGCGCGCGCAGCGTGCATCCGCTGGCCGGGGGCGACGCGGGGCCGGACTGGCTGCCGTGGAAGATCAGCGCCTGGGACACGGCGCGCAAATACCGCCGCTACGTCGACGCGGTCGACACCCTGTACGGCGGCGGGGCCTATATGCCGATGGCCGACGGGGCCCGCTACGAGGTGTGGATCACCCAGTCGGGCCTGGTCGCCCGGCCGGCCAATGACGCGGCCCGGGCGGCCTCGGCGGGGGGCTGGACAGAGCCTTAGGGCCCGCCGGTCAGACCGTCCCGATGGTCCGCAGCCGGGCCTTGGGGTGGACCTCGTTCTGGCTCATCACCACGGTCTGGCCGCGGAACCGTTCGATGATCGAGCGGACGTAGGGGCGGACCTGGGGCCCGGTCAGCAGCACCGCCGTCTCGCCGGCCATGGCGGCGCGCTCGAACACGTCGCGGACGGCGCGGATGAAGTCCTGCAGGCGCGACGGGGCCATGGCCAGCTGCTTGTCCTCGCCCGTGCCGACCAGGGCCTCGGCGAAGGCCTGCTCCCAGTCCGGCGACAGGGTGACGACCGGCAGGGCCCCGTCGTCGCCCTTGTGCTGCCAGCACAGCTGGCGTGACAGGCGGGCGCGCACGTGTTCGACCAGGGTGGTGACCGAGCTGGTGTGCGGGGCCGCCTCGGCCAGGCCCTCGAGGATGGCCCCGAGATCGCGGATCGACACCTTCTCGCGCAGCAGCGACTGGAGCACGCGCTGCAGGGTGGTGACGGTGACGACCGAGGGGATCAGTTCGTCGACCAGCTTCTTCTCTTCCGGGCCCAGCTCCTTCAGCAGCTTCTGCACCTCGGCGTAGGAGAGCAGCTCGGCCATGTTCTCCTTGAGGATTTCGGTCAGGTGGGTGGTCAGCACCGTCGACGGGTCGACGATGGTGTAGCCGCGGAAGGTGGCCTCCTCGCGCAGGCTCTCGTCGATCCAGGTGGCCGGCAGGCCGAAGGCGGGCTCGCGGGTGTGTTCGCCCGGCAGCTCGACCTGGCGGCCGGCCGGGTCCATGGCCATCAGCGAGCCGAGCCGGACCTCGCCCGAGCCGGCCTCCATCTCCTTGATGCGGATGGCGTAGCCCTGGGTGCCGAGCCGCATGTTGTCGAGGATGCGCACCGACGGCATGACGAAGCCGTACTCCTGGGCCAGCGAACGGCGCAGGGCGCGGACCTGGTCGGTCAGGCGGCGGCCCTCGAGGTCGTTGATCAGCGACAGCAGGGAATAGCCCAGCTCGATCTTGACCTCGTCGATGTTGAGGGCGGTGCCGATCGGCTCCTCGACGTCCTCCCCGGGGCTGGCCGCGGCGGCGCTCAGCTCGGCGTCGGCGGGCCTGGGCCTGAGCCGCTGGCGGCCGAGGCGCCAGGCCATGAAGCCGGCGCCGATGGCCAGGGCCGCGAAGGGCAGCAGCGGCATGCCGGGGATCAGGCCGATCAGGCCGGCGGCGCCCGAGACGACGCCGAGGCTGACCGGATTGGTGGCCAGCTGGGCGACCAGCGCCTTGTCGGCCGTGCCCTCGACGCCCGCCTTGGAGACCAGGAAGCCGGCGGCGATGGAGATGATGATGGCCGGCACCTGGGTGACCAGGCCGTCGCCGATGGTCAGGGTGACATAGGAATTGGCCGCGTCGCCGATCGGCATCTGGTGCTGGACGACGCCGATCAATATGCCGCCGATGACGTTGATGAAGACGATGATCAGGCCGGCGACGGCGTCGCCGCGGACGAATTTCGAGGCGCCGTCCATGGCCCCGAAGAAGGTCGATTCCTGCTCCAGCTCCTTGCGCCGCCGCTTGGCCGCCTCCTCGTCGATCAGGCCGGACGACAGGTCGGCGTCGATGGCCATCTGCTTGCCCGGCATGGAGTCGAGGGTGAAGCGGGCGCTGACCTCGGCGATGCGGGTCGAGCCCTTGGTGATGACCACGAAATTAACCACCAGGATGATGGCGAAGATGATGATGCCGATGATGAAGCTGCCGCCCATCATCAGGGCGCCGAAGGCCTGGATCACCTGGCCGGCGCCGCCCGAGCCCTCGTGGCCGTGGCTGAGCACCAGCCGGGTCGAGGCCAGGTTGAGGCCGAGCCGGAACAGGGTCGAGACCAGCAGGACGGTCGGGAAGATGGCGAAGTCCAGCGGCTTCTTCATCATCACCGCGGTCATCAGGATGAGCACGGACGAGACCAGCGACAGCGCCAGCAGCATGTCCATCAGGAAGGCGGGGATCGGCAGGATCAGCAGCAGGATGACGCCGATGACGCCGACGGCCATGCCGACCTCGCCGCGCGCCACCCAGCCCATCATGTCGCGCCCGGTCGGACGGGCCATGCCGTCCTTCATCAGGGTCGAGGCGGGGACGTCGGTCATATCGATCCTTCTCCCATCGGGAGAAGGTGGCGGGGCGGAGCCTCGTCGGATGAGGGGTTACGGTGTTTGAGGTCGCTGACGCCGGTCGCCCTCGCCCTTTCGCGCAAGGACGACGGCTTCGCCGCCGTGCGCTCGAGCCCTCTCCCCTCGGGAGAGGGAAGCGATATGCGTCTCCTACTCACGGCCGACGGCTTCCATGCTCAGGCCGCCGCGTAGCCGGCGGCGGCGACGCCCGATTGGGGCGCCGGGATCGAGGTCCCCTCGTCGGCGTATTCGTTCAGCTTGTTGCGCAGGGTGCGGATCGAGATGCCGAGGATGGTGGCCGCATGGGTGCGGTTGCCGAGGCAGTGCGACAGGGTGTCGAGGATCAGGGCCTTCTCCATCTGCGCCACCGTCTGGCCGACGTGGGCGCGGGTGACGGCGTCGGCGACATGGGCGGCGCG
>NZ_CALMZS010000052.1 GCF_937870815.1 uncultured Brevundimonas sp. | reverse complement strand
CCGCCGCATCGTCGCCCTGCCGCTGATCATCGGCGGCCTGCTGCTGGACGGCGCCGCCGCCGGCTATTTCCGCCGCCTCGGCACCGCCGTCCAGCCGTGGAAGCCGACCACCGTCCTCGCCACAGGCGGCCTCTACCGCTTCAGCCGCAACCCCATCTACCTGGGCTTCGCCATCACCTACGCCGGCCTCGCCGTCGCCATGGACAGCGTCCTCGTCCTGCTGCTGCTGATCCCCTGCCTGTGGGTCATCGACCGCTTCGTGATCCAGCGCGAGGAGCGCTACCTGTCCGCCAAATTCGGCGCCGGCTACGACGCCTACCGCGCCCGGGTGCGCCGATGGCTGTAGCCCCCGATCGGCGCGACGAGCTGTCGCTGATGGCCATGGAGGAGCTGGACGCCGCCTGCGCCCTGGCTTGGCCGGAGATCAGGGCCATCACCCCGTGGGGCGACAGCTTCACCGGCTTCGCCCCGTCGGGCCGCGAGGTCGAGATCGAGCGCCGCTACCTGTGGGCGCACGAGCCGGAAGGGGCGGTCTCCATCGAGGTCGAGGTCCGCGACGTCGGGGCCCGCACCGGGGCGGAGGCCAAGGCGCTGATCACCCCGGACCGGGGCTGAGTTTCCCGCGTCGGGCGAATCCGCTCCCGCCGTTAACCTTTACCGTTGCCAAGCGCGGCGGTCGGGGCAAGATGCGCCGTCCGCGAACGGCGGTCGTTCCAGCGGGGAGCCCCATGTCCTACGGCGACGACTTCGCCGGCGTCGATTCGGCCGGCGCCCCGCTCGATCCGACCATCATGATCGGCGCCGGTCCGATGTTCTGGAGCGCCATGCTGCTGGCGATCGCGCTCGCCGCCCTCCTCGGCTGGTGGCTGGGGCAGGGCCGGTCCCATCGCCGCCCCGACGCCGCCGTCGAGATCTGGGAGGCCATCGACAAGGCCCTCCGCCAGGCGATGCAGGCCCACGACGGGGTGCTGCTGGATCAGGCGCAGCAGGTGTTGTCGGTGATCGACGGCCGGCTCGGCCGCACGCTCGCCCTGGCCAGGGGCCTGTCGGGGCCGCTGGAGGAGCTGCGCAAGGCTGTCGCCGGGACGCCGCCCCCGGCGCCGCCGGCGACGGCGCCCGCATCGACCCCGGCCGGCGCCGCGGCCCCGCCGTCGGCGGACGCCGAGGCCGACGGCGACGCCCCGGGCGCGGCCGCCGCGGCCGCTTCCGCCTCAGCCGCCTCCGGGAATGTGACGATCGTCAATGTCAGCGCGCCGCCGCCGCCGAGCCCGCCCGCGCCTCCGCCGTCCCCGCCGCCCCCTCCTCCGCCGCCGTCGCCCCGGAACCAGCTGAGCACGATGCGCCTGGCCATCGCCGCCCTGAACCAGCACTGGCGGGAGAAGGACAGGCGGGTCGCCGAGCTGCGCGAGGCGCACCGGGAGCTGTCGGGCCCCTGAGCCGGGTTTCCCCATCGCTGGAAACGGTCTAGGCCTGCGGCATGAAACTCGCCTCGCTCAAGCACGGTCGCGACGGTCGCCTCGTCCTCGTCTCCGGCGACCTCGCCTGGTTCACCGACGCCTTCCTGATCGCCCCGACCCTGCAGGCGGCGCTGGACGACTGGGAGCGGGTCGAGCCGGACCTGCGCGCCCTGGCCGAAAGCCTCGAGCACGGCGGCGTGCCGCGCGGCCGCTTCCACGAGCGCGAGGCCGCCTCGCCCCTGCCGCGGGCCTATCAGTGGGCCGACGGCTCGGCCTATGTGAACCACGTCGCCCTGGTGCGTCAGGCGCGCGGGGCCGAGATGCCCGACAGCTTCTGGACCGACCCGCTGATGTACCAGGGCGGCTCCGACGGCTTCCTCGCCCCGCGCGACCCGATCCCCCTGGCCGACGAGAGCTGGGGCTGCGACCTCGAGGCCGAGGTGGTGGTGGTCACCGGCGACGTGCCCCGGGGCGTGTCGCGCGAGGAGGCCCTGACCCGCATCCGCCTGGTCGGCCTCGTCAACGACGTGTCGCTGCGCAACCTGATCCCGGCCGAACTGGCCAAGGGCTTCGGCTTCGTCCAGTCCAAACCGGCCTCGGCCCTGTCGCCGGTCTTCGTCACCCCCCGCGCGCTCGGCGACCGCTGGGTCGACGGCAGGCTGAAGGGCGAACTGAACGTCCAGCTCAACGGCCAGGACTTCGGCAGGGCCGACGCCGGCGTCGACATGACCTTCGACTTCGGGACCCTGATCGCCCACCTGGCGAAGACCCGGAACCTCTGCGCCGGGACCATCATCGGCTCGGGCACCGTCTCCAACCGCGACGCCGACGGCGGGCCCGGCAGGCCGGTCAGCGAGGGCGGCCTCGGCTACTCCTGCATCGCCGAGGTCCGCACCGTCGAGACCCTCCTGCGCGGCAAGCCCGAAACCCCCTTCCTCAGGTATGGCGACACCGTCCGCATCGAGATGCTCGACGACCACCACCACTCGATCTTCGGCGCCATCGAACAG
>NZ_CALMZS010000051.1 GCF_937870815.1 uncultured Brevundimonas sp. | reverse complement strand
TAGTAGCGCACGGTTTCGATATTGACCCCGGTCCGCCTCGACAGTTCGCCGATAGGTAGGCGCGGGGCCGTATCGCGCAGGGCGATTTTGTCCATCATGGATTTTGCCGCTTGTATCTGTAGTGCCTACAGACCTTACCTTGTGTCCATCGGCCAGTGAAGGCGTGAGGAGTGTCAATGGCAGACGGCAAGGAAGATTTCGGCGGACCCACGGTGCCAGCCGACAAACCCAACGCTCGCGGGTGGCTTGCCGTCGGAGGACTTGTCGCCGCGATCGGCGCGACCTCCTGCTGCGTATTGCCCCTGGCGTTGTTCGCGCTCGGGATCAGCGGGGCATGGATCGGCAATGTCACGGCGCTGGCCCCCTACCATCTCTATTTCGTTGCCGCCGCCGTGGTGTTGCTGGGCCTCGGCTTCTACCGGGTCTACCGCCAGCCCCGGGTCGCATGCGCGGAAGACGTGACCTGCGCCCGGCCGGCCTCGACCCGTCTCGTCAAGATCGCGCTCTGGACGGCGACCCTGCTCGTCGCCCTCGCTCTCGCATTTCCCTATGTCGCGCCGCTGCTGATCGGCGCCTGATTTTTCCTGGAGACATCGATCATGACCCTTTCGCTTCGCGCCGCCCTCGCTTTCGCGGCGGCTCTCTTCATCGCCGATGCCGTCCAGGCCGCCGAACGCACCGTGAGGCTCGACGTCACCAATGTCTCCTGCGTGACCTGCGCGCCCATCGTCCGTCGCACAATTTCGCGCATCCCGGGCGTCGAAGCCGTGACCGTCACCGTGACTCGGGGCGGCAATGGACAGGCCGTGGCGACGGTGACCTACGATGACGCCCGCGTGACGCCGGCCGCCCTGGCGCTCGCGTCGACCAGGGCCGGTTATCCCGCTCGTGTTCAGGCACGCCGATAGGCATTTTCGGCGTTCGTCCAGCCGCCTCGAGGACGATATTCGAACGCCTGTCGCGCGACCGGTCCCCGCGTCAGGAGACGCGTGTGGCGACATCCAGGCTCTCGCTGCCGCCACACGAAGGCCAAGGCGATATCGGGCGAACGCCGCTTCGTTGGCGGCAAAGTCCATTCAGAAGGATCCGGACAGTATGAGTGATTGTTGCACGCCGTCAGGGGATATCGCCAAGACCTACGATCTCGTCGTGGTCGGGGCGGGCTCGGCCGGCTTCTCGGCCGCCATCACGGCGGCGGAACAGGGCGCACGGGTGGCGCTCGTCGGCGCCGGAACGATCGGCGGGACCTGCGTAAACGTCGGTTGCGTGCCGTCCAAGGCCCTGATCCGGGCCGTCGAACCGCTTCGTCAGGCCCGGGCCGCGAGCCGTTTCGACGGCGTCCGGGCCTCGGCCGCCATTACGGACTGGTCCGAGACGGTTCGCCAGAAGGACCGACTGGTCGACGACCTTCGCCAGGCCAAGTACGAAGACGTTCTGCAAGGCTACGACGCCATCACCTACCACCAAGGCGCGGCGCGTCTCGTCGAGGGCGGCGTGGAAGTCGGCGACGTCCGGCTGACTACGGACAAGGTGATCATCGCGACCGGTTCACGTCCGGGGATGCCGGCGATCCCCGGCATCGAGTCCGTGCCTTATCTGACCAGCACGACCGCGCTCGAACTGGAAGCGTTGCCCCAATCGATGTTGGTGATCGGCGGCGGCTATATCGGGGCGGAACTGGCCCAGATGTTCAGCCGGGCGGGCGTCCACGTCACCATCGTCTGCCGGTCCCGGCTGTTGCCAGAGGGCGAACCCGAAATCAGCGAGGCGCTGCAACGCTATCTGGTGGACGAGGGTGTCACGGTCGTGGCGGGGGCCGTCTACGGGTCTATCAGACAGACCGATGATGGCGCTTCGCTCAGCCTCACGCAGTCCGGCGGCCCCGTCGTGATCACCGCGGAGCGCGTTCTGATCACGACGGGGCGGGTTCCCAACTCGGATGGGCTGGGGCTTGCCGAGATGGGGATCCAGATCTCGCCTGCGGGAGGTGTCATCGTCGACGACCGAATGCGCACGACGCGCGCGGGCGTCTATGCCGCAGGGGACGTCACAGGGAGGGACCTGTTCGTCTACATGGCCGCCTACGGGGCCAGGCTGGCCGCCCGGAACGCTCTGAACGGCGACACCCGGATCTACGACAATCGCGCCATGCCCGCGGTCGTCTTCACCGATCCTCAAGTGGCGACGGTGGGCCTAACGGAAGCTGCGGCCCGCGCGGTCGGTCACGATGTGCAGACCTCGATGATCACCCTGGATCACGTACCTCGCGCGCTCGCGGCCAGGGACACGCGTGGGCTCATCAAACTGGTGGCGGATCGTGGCACGGGGCGACTTCTAGGCGCGCACATTCTCGCGCCGGAAGGGGCCGACAGCATCCAGACCGCAGCGGTGGCCATTAAATGCGGCATGACGGTGGAGCAGTTGGGCGACACGATCTTCCCCTATCTCACGACCGTCGAGGGCCTGAAACTGGCCGCGCTGACGTTCAACAAGGACGTCAGCAAACTGTCTTGCTGCGCCGGTTGAGCGGCAAGACGCGATGCCTTCCGCTATGACACTTGTCGGCCTGCTGTGCGCCTGATCCGATGATCTTCGGCGTCCTGGGACTCAGGCTCGTCATCACAGTCTGGCGGGCTGGGTGATCACGCGGCTGGTCAGCTTCGCGCACAGCTACGCCGCACGTCGCGGTTTCCTTGCGCGTGTCTCTATGCCCCGTCCACGATCGGAAGCATCGCGGCCGCAAATGGAATCTGAAGCAACTCCAGCTTCGTTGTCCTCCTGAGAGGTCGGGTCCCGGCAGAGCGGGGAGCTGTCAACCGCGCGATCTATCAGGCGATTGGACCGTTTTCCACCACGGAGCCAGGCAATGTGCGACCCATCGAGAACGCTGGCGGTGGACCTTTTCATTGGAGCCGTTGCCGGCCTTGTCGCCACCAAAGGTGACAGACTGGACGCAGACTGCGCTCTATGGCGTGACGCCCGCCCAGGTCAGGGAAAAAGAGGAACGTGTTCGACCCGGCCCCCTGCGGCGATCGCGGCCGAGGGCATGGCAAACAGGTTGGGCGTTCGACTGTATGACAGGGTGCGGGCCCGCGCCCGCAATGTGGTCCATTATCCCTGGGGCGCCCTTTGCGGGCCCGTCTGCGGGCAACTTCGGCGCAAAACCCCTGTAGGCGCTTCCGGCGCCGTCCCACCCCAAGGGCTGCTGCTGGGGATGCTCGAGGCCATGGGGGCCGAAGACGACCGCGCCAGGTCGCTGAAGAAGGCCGAACTGGTCGACTGGGTCGCCGAACAGGCGGCGTCGCGGACCTGGGCGCCGGCCGGCCTGTCCTGGGCGGGCTCGC
>NZ_CALMZS010000050.1 GCF_937870815.1 uncultured Brevundimonas sp. | reverse complement strand
GTGGCGAGCCTGCATCAGCCGGACCTGGCCCGACGCTGGTTTCCTCGCCTGATCGGTCTGCGCGGCGGGCGCATCGCCTTCGATCTTCCCAGCGCTGCGGTGGATGATGCACGGCTCACCGCTCTGTTCGCGGCCGCAACGTGATACAGGGCGGTGAACGGCGGACCTTCAGCATCATCGTGGTTGTAGCCATCGCGGTGGTGGCCTGGAGCTGCTGGCGGGCCGAACTGGTGCCGTGGCGTTCCGGGGGCGGCAGCGTCACGGCGGTGCTGAACTCCTTTCTACCCCCAGCCGGGGGGCGGGATTTCCTGCTCGCCAGCGCTACCGCTGCGGCGGAGACCGTGGCGGTGGCGGTACTGGGCACCGTGCTGGCGCTGCTCATCGGCCTGCCCCTGGGTCTGCTCTCGTCGCGGGCGGTGATGATCGGGCCGCGTTTCGCCGCCCGCTGGCAGCGTCCTCAGCCGCTTGCCCAGCTGATCGGCGGCAGTGCGCGGTTGCTGGCGGCGGGACTGCGCAGCGTGCCCGAGGTGGTGTGGGCGGTGATCCTGGTGCGGGTGGTTGGCCTCGGTCCGACCGCCGGCGTGATCGCCTTGGGCGTCGCCTATGGCGGCATGATCGCCAAGGTCGCGGCGGAACAGTTGGAGCTCGCTGATCCGGCCCCGGCGGCGGCGCTCAGCCAGGCCGGCAGCTTGCGACTCGGCACGCTGCTGTGGGCGCATCTGCCGATGACCGCTCCGGGTTTGAGCGACTACGCGATCTACCGCTTCGAATGCGCGGTGCGCGCCAGCGCCCTGATGGGTTACGTCGGCGGCGGTGGCCTCGGCTTCCAGATCGAACATTCCTACGGCTATTCGCGTTACGACGAGGTCACCACCCAGGTGCTGATCCTGATGTTGCTGGTGGTAGCGGTCGAATGGTGTGCCGACCGCGTCCGTCGGTGGTGGTCATGAGCGGATTGCCGAGTCGACCGCTGCCCTGGCGTGGGCTGCTGGCCCTAGCGATGTTGGCGCTGATCGTGGCCTGGGCGAGTTGGCAGGTCGAGGTCCGCCCGATCCGCCCAGAACCTGGGCGTTGGCGGCGCCGCCGAGGGCCAGGGTGAAGGCCGCTGCGGTCATCAGCATCAGGGTCTTGCGCATCTCGTCTCTCCTGCAATAGCGCGGGCGGGGAGCCGCCCTCGCAGGATCCAACGACCGGCCGGGCCGGATTCATCCGCCCGGCGCGAAATCGGCGCGAAAGACCTCAGCGCGCCAGCCGTCCGCGCGCGCCGGCGGCGCCGGGGTCGACGCGCAGGTCGGCGCCGACCAGGCCGTGGCCGTAAACCGGATCGGGCCCCCGGGCCCCGAGATCGCGGGCCTCGGCCGCCAGCCGCCGGACCGGGTCGCCGCCTCCCCGCCGCGCCAGCAGCCCGGCCACCAGCGGCGCGGCGAACGAGGCGCCGCGCACCGAGACATAGCCCCCGCCCGGACCGGCGGCGGCCATGTCGGCCCCGGGGGCGGCGAAGTCGACCTGCGGCCCGCGGGCGGCCTCGGGCAGGACCCGGCCGCGGGCGTTGACGGCGGTGACCCCGACCACGCCGGGATAGGCGGCCGGATAGAGGGGCGGGGCGGCCGGGCCGTCGTTGCCGGCCGCGGCGACGACCAGCGTGCCGCGCCCGCCGGCCCGCCGCACCGCCGCCTCGACCAGGGCGTTGCGCGGGCCGACCAGGCTGACGTTGACCACCGGCACGTTGTTCTCGACCATCCAGGCCAGCGCCTGGCCGACGCCGGTGGACGAACCGCCCGCCGGCGATCCGCCATAGACGTCGGCGACGAACAGGGCGGCGCCGGGCGCCGATCCGGAGAAGGCCCCCGCCCGTCCGGCCAGCAGCGAGGCCACCGCCGTGCCGTGGGCCCCGGGCCGGTCCGGACCGGCGAAGCCGCGCTGGCGCACCGCCGCGCCGGCCAGGGCCGGATGACCCGCGTCGACCCCGGTGTCGATCAGGCCGAGCCGCAGTCCCGGCGGGACGGACGGCGGCGGCGCGGGGCCGGCCGCCGCCGGGGACGATGCGGCCGCCACCGTTCCGGCCGGGCCGTAGACGTGGTTGAATTCCCACAGGCCGTCGGGGTCGAGGCGGCGCAGCCGCTCGACGGCCCGGCCCAGCGACAGGCCCCGGGGCGGGGCCAGCACCATGACGGCGAGGCCCAGCTCCTCCAGCCGCTCCTCGCGCAGGACGGTGAAGCCGGCGTCGAGGGCGGCCCGGCGGCCGGCCGCCGAGGGATCGACCGCCACGATCTCGGCCCGCACCACCGGCCAGCCGTGCGGATCGGCCTCCAGCGCGCCGTTCGACCGGCGGACCAGGCCGCGCAGCCGCGACGGCGCCTGCAGGGTGCGGCCGAGGCGCTCGCCGACGGCGTCCCCGAGCCGGCCGGGGTCGAGCGGCGGACGGTCCGGCAGGCCGGGGCGGCCGGGCAGGGCCGGGGGCAGGCCGCCGGGCAGGCCGATCTGGGCGCGGGCGGGCGCGGCGGCCGCCATGATGGCGAGGCCCGCGAGCGCTGACGCTCCCAGAATGCGTATCGACACCGGCTTGCTCCGTTCGGACAATTGATCAAAGGCCATTGGCGGCGGTCCGGCAATGGATGAAAGGTTCGGGGATGAAACGGCCGGGCCGGGACGTTTCATCCAGATGACCGGAGTTTGCGCTTGGATGGGTTTCAGACGGAGCTGGTGGCGCTTCTGCCGAGGCTGCGCCGGCTGGCGCGCGCCATCTGCCGCTCCGACGCCGACGCCCAGGACCTGGTGCAGGCCACGGTGGAGCGGGCGCTGGCGCGTCGCGGCGGCTTCCGGCCGGGGACCCGGCTGGACAGCTGGGCCTTCACCATCATGAGGCGGATCCACATCGATCAGGGGCGGGCGAAGACCCGCTGGGGCCAGGTGGTCTCGCCCGCGGACGCCGCCACGCCCAATGTGGCCGACGCCGCCCAGGCCGACGAGGGCCTGCGCGCCGACGCCCTGGCGGTGCGCGAGGCCATCCGCCGCCTGCCCGAGGACCAGCGGCTGGCCGTGGCCCTGGTGCTGGTCGACGGCCTGTCCTACGCCGAGGCCGCCGAGGTGCTGGACGTCCCCGCCGGCACCCTGACCAGCCGCCTGGTGCGCGGCCGCCAGACCCTGATCCAGACCCTGACCGAACAGGGAGTGAGCGCATGACCGGTTCCTTCGACGACGACGACGAGACCCTGAGGCGGCTCGCCCGCGAGGCCTTCCCGCTCGCCCCCGACCCGCGCGACGCCGCCCTGGCGCGGCGGATCATGAGCAGTCCGCCGCCGCAGCCGTGGACGGCGCGGCTGGCCGGCCGGCTGGGCGCCGCCCTGGCCCCCCGCCACGCCCCGGTCTGGGGCGCGCTCGCCGCGGCCAGTTTCGCCCTCGGCCTGTCGGTCGCCTGGCTGGGGCAGGAGCGCGAGCCCGCCGGCTTCGCCCTCGCCCCCGGCGGGGCTCTCGCCGACGCCGGCCTGGTGCGGGTGCTGGACGCCGGCCTCGCCGCCGACGCGCCGGACGCCGGGGGCCGCGCCGTCGGCCTGACCTTCCGCGACGCCGACGGCCGCTGGTGCCGCACCTTCCGGTCGGGCGAGGCCGGGGTGGCCGGCCTGGCCTGCCGCGCCGGCGACGGCTGGCGGATGGAGGCCCTGGCCCCGTTCGGGGCCCCGGCCGGCGAGGTCCGCACCGCCGCCGCCGAGACGCCCGCCGCCGTGCTGGCCGCCGTCGACGCCCTGATCGCCGGCGCTGCCCTCGACGCCGCCGCCGAGGCCCGGGCCCGCGACGCCGGCTGGCGCTGAGCCCCTCCCGCCCCGGGATGAAACAGGCTTCGCCGTTCGTTGGACCGGCATGGACGAGGACACCCTGCGCGCCCGCGCCGAACTCTGGCGCCGCCGCGCCGCCGAAGCCCTGGACCCGCGCGAGCGCGAGGCCAGCGCCCGCCTGGCCGACGCCTACGAGGCCCTGGCGGCCTGGCGGCTGGAAGGCCGCGCCCGCGCCCGCGCCGCCGAAGGGTGAGGCGGGACTGCTGGCATTTCGCCGCCAGCCCGCACAGTTCTTCCGCCCAGGCCGCTGATTTCATTCGACCCGGCCCCGGAGTCAGCGTCACGAACCCGCCGCAGGAAGAAGCCGCCCGATAATGGGCGGATGAGCAGGACGGCGAACATTACCGAAGGGGCGGTCGCGGCGACGGACCGGCCGTGGCCCGACGACCAACCCTACCGGCAGAGCCGTTCGGGGATGTCGGCGGCCCGCTATCGCGAGGCGCTGCTGCGCTATCACCGGGGCGAGGCGCTCGCCGATCTGGCCGTGGAATACCGGGTCTCGGTCAGCAGCCTCTATCGGCACGCCCGGATCATGGGGTTGCGCAAGCGCGACGTCGGCGCCCCGACGCGGCGCAAGGGACCGGCGCCGGTGACGGTGCAGTCGCGGGAAGACGGCGCCCTCGCACTGGCCTGCGGCTCCGTCACCGTGCGGCTGCACCGCGACCAGCCGGAAAAGACGATCGATCTGCTGATGAACCAGCTCGACGTCCTGTTGGGGATCAACGACATGAGGGGGGCGTCGGTGCGGCTGCGGCTGATCGAGCAGTTCCGCCGGGTGATGATGGGCTGGCGCGCCGGGCGGCCGCCCGCCGGGCCGGCGGGGGATGAGACGGGTGACGAGGTCCCCGGGCCGCCGCTGGAGCTGCGCGACTCCCAGACCCCGCCCGACGGCGCCTGGTCCACCTGGCTGTTCCTCGGCGGGCGCGGGGCCGGCAAGACCCTGGCCGGGGCCAGCTGGCTGGCCGACCAGGCCGAGGCCCTCGGGGCCGGCGGCCGCCTCGCCCTGATCGGCCCGACCCTGCACGACGTGCGCGAGGTGATGATCGAGGGCGTCAGCGGCGTCCGCGCCCTGCCGCGCTGGACCCGCGCCAGCCGGCCCAAATTCCAGTCCTCCCGCCGCCGCCTGGTCTTCGCCAACGGCTGCCAGGCCTACGCCTTCTCGGCCGAGGACCCCGACTCCCTGCGCGGCCCCCAGTTCAGCGCCGCCTGGGCCGACGAATTCTGCGCCTGGCGCGGGTCGGGGCCGCGCGGGGCGGCGGAGACCCTGGCCCTGCTGCGCATGGGGTTGCGCCTGCCCCTGGCCCCCTCCACCCCGCTACGCGGGGTCCCCCTCCCCCAAGGGGGGAGGAATGCTGACGGCGACGCGGATCAATCCTCCCCCACCGGGGGAGGGGGACCGCCGAAGGCGGTGGAGGGGGTCTCGACCCATCCCCGCCTCGTCGTCACCACCACCCCGCGCCCCACCCGCGCCCTCGTCCGCCTCAAGGGCGAGGCCGGCTGCGCCCACACCCACGCCCCGACCTCGGCCAATGCGGACAACCTGTCCCCCGGCTTCCTCGACGGCCTCCACGCCCTCTACGGCGGCACCCGCCGCGCCGCCCAGGAGCTGGAGGGCAAGATCGTCGAGCTCGACGGGGCCCTGTTCACGGCCGAGATGATGGCGCGGGCGCGGGCGCCGCGTCCTTCTCCCCTTGCGGGAGAAGGTGGCCCGGAGGGCCGGATGAGGGGTCTCTCCGACCCAACCGCAGCGTCGTCTGACAGCCCCGCCCGCCGGCGCGACCCCTCATCCGTCTCGCTTCGCGAGCCACCTTCTCCCGCAAGGGGAGAAGGAAATTACGACCGCGTCATCGTCGCCATCGACCCCGCCGCCACCGCCCGCGGCGACGCCTGCGGCCTCATAGCCGCCGCCAGCTACCGCCGCCCCGACGGCGTGCGCTGCGCCGTCGTCCTCGCCGACCGCTCGATCGCCGGCCTCGGCCCCGACGCCTGGGCCCGCCGCGCCGTCGCCCTCGCGGCCGAGTTCGGGGCCACGGCCGTGGTGGCCGAGGTCAACCAGGGCGGCGACATGGTCAGGGCGGTGCTGAAGACCGCCGGCGCCACGCTGAAGATCCGCGAGGTCCACGCCACCCGCGGCAAATACATCCGCGCCGAACCTGTCGCCGCCCTCTACGAACAGGGCCGCATCCACCATGCGGGCCCCTTCGACGCCCTCGAGGAGGAGCTGATGGCCTTCGGCGGCGAGATGGAGGCGGCGGGCAGCCTCGACCGGGCGGATGCGCTGGTGTGGGCGGTGACGGACCTGCTGGTCGACGCGCCGGACGGGGAGCGGGGGCCGAGGGTGCGGTGGTTGTAAGCCTGTAGGCTAAAAAATATGGTGCTATACGTAGCCTATAAGCATATATTTCTTGACAAGAAATATGCTCATAGACATAAACTAACCAAGAAAAATAAGGCTATAGGCATGGAAGACCGACAATTTGCGCGCAAATCGCTGGATGCACGTTTGGCGAATTGGCGAATGCATGACCCCGCGCGGCCCCATCGCGGCTGGCTCCGCGCCATACGAGAAGCTTTGGGAATGACGTTCAAAGATGTCGCCCAACGTATGGGAGTCTCTGAGGCGACTGTCTCCGGATATGAAAAGCGGGAGGCGGACGACTCCATTACCTTGGGCAGTCTGCGCCGGGCGGCGGAGGCGATGAACTGTCGTCTGGTCTACGCCATCGTGCCGGAGACCTCACTGGAACAGGTTGTGCGAGACCGGGCCGCGCGCATCGTCGATGAGCGCCTGGCCCGGGTGGGCCACACCATGAGTCTGGAGAACCAGGGCGTACCCTCGACGGATTTCGCTCATGAACGGGAGCGGATGATCGACGCTCTGTTGCGGGACGAGCCACGCAGCTTGTGGCGCATTCCGTGACGGATCCCATCTTCGACGGCGACGACGAGGGCAACACGGCTCTGGCGCCCGAGGAGAAGGAGGCGTTGATCCCCAGTTGGATCGCAACGCGGGCGGACCTGAATCGCGCCGAGTTCGACAACATCGCCAAGGCTCAGAAATGGGGGGCCGGCCGCCGCCGGGACATTCTGGACTTCGACACCCTGGTGGCCCTCCACGAGCAGATGTTCGGTCGGGTATGGCGTTGGGCCGGCGAGTTCAGGAAGACGGACAAAAACATCGGTGTCGATCCTTCGCGGATCGGCATGGACCTCCACGCCCTGCTGGAGGAAATCCGATACTGGGTCGCCAATCAAACCTGGCCGCCCGACGAACTGATGGCCCGCTTTCACCATCGCCTGGTGCAAATTCATCCGTTTCCGAACGGCAATGGCCGGCATGCACGAATGGCGGCCGACATGCTGGCGACCAAGTTGGGCGTGGCTCCCCTGACCTGGGGTAGGGCCGATCTGGTCGAGCCGGGGGAGACCCGGCGGCGATACATCACCGCGCTGAAGGCCGCGGACCGGCATGACATGGGGCCGCTGCTGACGTTCGCGCGGGGGTGAGGGCGGCGGCCGGCTCGCTGGACCGGGCGGACGCCCTGGTGTGGGCGGTCACGGACCTACTGATCGACGCGCCGGACGGGGAGCGGGGGCCGAGGGTGAGGTGGGTATGAGGGGTCAGCTTCCCTTGCCTAGCGGCCTCAAAAAGGAATCAGTGACGAACTCGACAGAATCTGCCGACGAATGGCCACAGGAGGACTTCTCCATGAACGGAACTCAAGCCCAGCCTTCAGACTTCCGTTACTCGGATGGTGGCACTGTCCTACCCAAAGAGGAGCTCGTCCGTTGACCGCCGCCCACGCTGACGCTTCCGACCTTGATCGCAAGCCCGGGACGCGCTTTAAGAAGCGCTTAATGGGGGCCGCCAACGTGCTGATGTCCAAAACTCCTGACGCTGGCAACGCCGAGCGCGCGCCCGCCAAGGCCAAATCGTCTGCGCTGCTGTCGCCTAGCCAAGTCGCTACCCGTCACTACTCAGTGAAGGGCATGAAGCTTAGCTTGGTTCGAAACGACATTTACCGGCGCGCCGTACGTGGCAAGAACGGATAGGGACAAGCAGTCAGCGGCCGCGTCTGGAGACGCCGCCATTGCCGCGCCAAAAGCCGCAGCTAAACCCGCCGCGCCGAAACAATCAAAAGCGCTGGCAGTGAGCTACAGCAAGGCCTTCGACAATTTCGTCGGCGACAATCCCGACGATGTAGAGGGCTTGCTAGGGTACGCGCTCTACAAGCGGTCCATCCGCGAGCAGTGCAAGAACGGGGGCGCGACCGATGGCCTTCTCCGCAATCCTCCTGACAAAGAGGTGGAAGTTTATCGGAGCGCCGCCCGCGCCATGATCGAGACGGTTATGGAAGACTTCGAGTCTTTGGTCTCGGAGCAGTGGAAGCAGTCGCATTACGACAAGCGGCTGGAGACCTGGAAGGGCGAGATCAAGGCGATGATCCGCGGCCGGACGACCTTGGCCGGCGCGATCATGTCGAACATGATCGCTTGGGTCATTACCCTCGCCATCACCCTGCTGGTCTATTTCGGCCTGAAGGCGACCTCCGTCGAGGATCAAATCGCCGCTCAGGTGGATCGGGAGCTTGCCCGTCAGCAGGCGCGCCCCGCTGCAAGTGCGCCCCCTTTACAGGGAGCGCCTGGACGAAGTCTCTCCGCGGATGACGGCTAAGCTTTGAGGGCGAATTCGAACCCGTCGCCGCCCTCTACGAACAGGGCCGCATCCACCACGCGGGGGCCTTCGACGCCCTCGAGGAGGAGCTGATGGCCTTCGGCGGCGAGATGGAGGCGGCCGGCTCCCTGGACCGGGCCGACGCCCTGGTGTGGGCGGTGACGGACCTGCTGGTCGACGCGCCGGACGGGGAGCGGGGGCCGAGGGTGCGGTGGGTGTGAGGGTACTCGACTCTGTCGCGGTCTGCGCCTTAGCTGTGGAACAACTCTGGGGAGGGTGACATGGACGAGCAGGTCGACGAGGCAGTCCCGCAGAGGTCCCGGTGGAAGCTGCGCAAACGCTGGCCGTGGCTGGTGACACTGTTGGTGCCGGTCCTGATCTACAATCTGACCGTTTGGGTGCCGGTCGCCACCAAGCTGGGAGAGGATGATCGCAATTCCGCGGCGAGCGTTCACGTGTACCGGTCTTGGCTGGTCCACCCGAACGACATCACGATCGATCTGATGGCGGTGAACGACGCGGCGACCGTCGACCTGAGCCGCGCGCTCTTTCAGGCGGCCGAAGCTTTGAAGGGCCGAGAGTTCGGGCGCGTGACCCTTGCCCGGCAGGGCAAGGCGGTCTTCGTGATGCAGGGAACTGATTTCGCGGAGTTGGGCGAAGCTTTCTCGGCTGGTGAGAACCCGGTCTACCTCCTGCGCACACTGCCGGAGAAGCTGTATCTGCCCAACGGAGAGCCGGCATTCGGCACGTGGTCGGGCGGCTGGCTTGGCGTACTGACCAAGCAGATGGAGGACCTCAATACCTTTGGTCCTTCGTGGGCCGCTGGGGAAATGCAGCCGGCGCCGGCTTCTTGACGACGCAGGCTGATCAGATGCGGGGCGCTCACGTCCCCAAGGGACCGTGCGCCGAGGCGAAAACAACCAAGTTGTCCGGCTCAGAAGCGAACCAAGCATAGGTGCCCCATGCGAGGCTATCGACCGTCCGCTTGAAAGGTTGAACGCTCCGGTCAAGATAGGCGGTGACAAACGCCACATGCTGGCTCTTGAAGCCCGCGTTGCCCGCGAGTTCCAGCAGAGCGCCCTTGCGCAGGTCATTTATCGGTCCGTCTGTCGCCACGACTTCGACGAACACCAACAGCGGATGCTTGGGCCCCAAATCTACCAGGACGACGTCGGGCAGATGCTTGTCCATGGCGATGTCCAAGCCGATAGCCTTCGCCAACTGCTCGTCTCTCGCGACCACCTTGTTGCTGCTCTCGCTGATCGAGATCACACCCGGGTTCGTCAAGAACTTCACTGCGAAGACTTCGACCACCGCCTTGACGATGTCGGTGCTGACGCCCGGAGACAGTGCGCGCGTTTCCCCGTTGGGGAACGCTACGAGGACCCGATCCCCGGTATCGACTGCGCCACGTCGGTTGAGAGCGATCCGGGCAAGCGCACCGGAATTGAGGTGCTTTTCACGCCAGACGTCAGCCTTGGCTCGGAAGGTCGCTTCATCGAACGCCGGGTCAAATAGTCCGGCGAAGTCGGCTTGCAGCGCATAGCGTCCGGCCGGAGACGTCGTCGCCAAACCACCTCGTTCGATCACCGCTCCATTCTGGATAAGGCTGTAGCGGATAGTGTCGTCGCGAATGGATTCGCGAGTATTCACGGCATACCAGCGGCCCGGAATTTCGCCCTTGCCCGGCTTCAGAGACGCCTTGGCCCACGCGAGCCGGTCCGAGTCGCCGGTTTGCGCCGCCTGTCGATCCGTCATGCGCGACACTTGATCTGGCCTCAGCCAATAGTCCCGCCCCTCGACCGCGCCTGCATAGAGCATCACATGGATGGTCTTGGCCGCGATTTCCCAGATCGAGTGGTCTCGGTTAGGAGTCCCGGCCGGGAAAATTACCGGAAGGCGGGCCAACACCTCCTGCCAAGGCGGAATGGGCGGCAAGCTCATGCCGCCTCTTGGCCATACAGCGCGGAGATCGCCGCCTCCAGCTTGGCCTTCGAAGCACGCTTCGCCAGCATCTGTTCAATCTCCTTCATTGCCTCAGCGGACGGCATGGGCAGCGCTCCGAGTTCGAACGCCGAAACCGCGACGCTGCCGCTGATGCAGCGAAATACCTCGTCAACGACCCGACTGTTGAAAATCGCGGCCACTGCAGCGGCAGACACTTTCGGCGGCTCTTTCGGCCGGATCATGTTGAGGTGATTCTCGACGACCACGCCGCCGTGTTCTGTCACGAACGCTTCCGGTAGTTCCGCCGCTATGAGGCGTCGGGCCTGTTCCTTTGCCGTGGTGCGTTGGAGAAGAACGCAGGCCTCTTCGATCAGAAGCCAGCCATCACCGGTCTTCATTTTGAAGTATGGCGCGTGATTCCGCTTTTCCGCTCTGAACGCGAAACGACCGTCGGACGTGACCGCCTCGGCCCAGATAAGGGGATGGCAGTGCTTTTCGAGATTATGCGTCAGCTGAGGCTTGTGACGATTCCAGACCAAGGGGCCGGTCGAAATCTCGTAGCCCCAATCGCTCAGACGATGCGGCATGCGCTCCACATGGGCGATAAGCGCGCTGTGTTTCGGATCACGCGGCGCGAGCCAAGGGAGTTTTGGATCATTGGGCAGGCCGACCGTGCCATTCCGAACGACCTTGGCCTCGGTCTCGTTGTCGACCTGGAGGTAGTGGACCTGGATGCGCTTCGCGTCGTCGCCCCGCCGGTACAGGGCCAGCAAGGTTTCCTGCAGAACGTCTTCGAAGACGCCCTTGCGGGCATGCACGAAGTCGATGCCGATGGGCGGGGCTTCTTTGGCAAGCAGGCCACGAAGCGCGGCGAAATACTGGCCGCCGAGCATGCTTGTGGGGGTCAGATAAGCGATCAGGCCATTGAGCTTGGTCCATCGGAGCGCGATGTCAGTGAAAACACCATAGAGGTTCGCGTGACCGTATAGGCTGCGCGCATATTTCGCGCGTTGCGCCACATCCAGCGTGACTCGTCCGTAAGGCGGATTGCCGATAACCAGGTCGTACTTCGCCTCGGGCGTTTCCTCCATCGTATCGCAGACGCGTAGCATCATCGGCGCGGCCCGTCCGCTCGCCAAAATAAGGTCGCCCAGCACGATCTCTAGCGCCGCCTGAGCGAGCGAGGCTGCGTGAGCATCGATCTCCAGCCCCAACAGACGATTGCCGATCTGCGCCAGAACGAAGGCTGGCTCGCTGTCGCCATGCGCGTCGCGCATTCTTAGGGCGACTTGGACAAGGAACGCGCCGCCGCCGGCGGCCGGGTCAAGCGCCCGTGCCGACGTCCAATCCACGCCGGCCTCGCCCGCCAGGTCCAACATGCGATTGACGAGACAGGGTGGGGTGTAGAACGCGCCGACTTCACTGCGCCGTCGTTCTGGCAACATCGCGGGATAGAGGCTGGTCAAGTAGTGGATGGCTTCGATGATGGGCAGCGAGGCGGCTTCCTGGCCGACCCCACGGGCCATCTGCCAAGCTTCGGCGTCCAATCCGGGAACAGCCTGACGATGCGCGGAGCTCAGTTGGAGCCTTGGACGTGTGGCGTTTGCGTAGGCTTCAAGAGCCGTCCAAGCGAATGCGGCAGCTTGCTCGATACGCCATTTGTCGCTGACGGTGGCCGACCACGTACGTGCGGCATTCCTGGCAACAGCCAATTCGACCCGGTTTGAATGCCCAACGGAATTCTCGGTGGTCTTGCTTCGCGGAGCGGCCATCGCTCGAAATCCTTCCACGCTGACTCTCGGACGTTGGAACAAAGAGGGAACTCAAGCAACCCCCCGCAAGCTAGCGCAGCAGTAGATTGGTCGGCGAAGTGGTTAACTTCTGACTCGCGCTGCCCTTCCTACTCAAACTCCACCAGCACGTCGTCCGCCGCCACCGGGTCGCCCGCCTTGGCGCTGACCGCCTTGACCACCCCGTCGCGTTCGGCCTTGAGGATGTTCTGCATCTTCATGGCCTCGATGACGGCGACGGTCTCGCCGGTCTTGACCTCCTGGCCGACGGCGACCGGGATGGCGACGACGAGGCCGGGCATGGGGGACTGGATCAGCCTGGAGGTGTCGGCGGCGACCTTTTCCGGCAGGCGGGCGTAGAGGGCGGCGACGGCGGGGGTCAGCACGCGGACGCGGGCGCGGGCGGCGCGGTGGCGGATGACGAAGCCGTCGGCGACGCGGGCCACCTCGGCGGTGAAGGGCCGGCCGTCGAGGACGGCGCGGAACTGGGCCAGGCCGGGGCGCCAGTCGATGTCGCCCAGTTGCAGGGCGCGGTCCTCGCCGGCGAGGTCGAGGGTCAGGGCCTCGTCGTCATCGTAGGACAGGGAGACGCCGTGGGCCTCGCCGTCGATCAGGACGATCCAGTCGGTGCGGTTGGAGGGGTCGCCGGACAGTTCGGTCAGGACCTCGTTCATGGCGGCGGCGGCGGCGATCAGGATGTCGGTCTGGCGCCGGTCGGGGGCGAGGCCGTGGAAGCCGCCGGGGAATTCGTCCTCGATGTAGCGGGTCGAGAGCCGGCCTTCGCGGAAGCGCGGCTGGTCCATGACGGCGGCGAGGAAGGGCACATTGTGGCCGACGCCGCGCAGGTGGGTGTCCTCCAGCGCCCGGGCCATGCCGTCGATGGCGGCGTCGCGGGTCGGGGCCCAGGCGCACAGCTTGGCGATCATCGGATCGTAGAACATGGAGATCTCGTCGCCCTCGCGGACGCCGGAGTCGTTTCTGACCGTGTAGCCGTCGGGATGCGGGCCTTCCTCCGCCGTGTCGTATCTGACCAGCCGCCCGATCGAGGGCAGGAAGCCCCGATACGGGTCCTCCGCATAGACCCGGCTCTCGATGGCCCAGCCGTTGATGGCGAGGTCCTTCTGTTCGAAGGCCAGCCTCTCCCCCCAGGCCGAGCGGATCATCTGCTCGACCAGATCGACCCCGGTGATCAGCTCCGTCACCGGATGCTCGACCTGCAGCCGGGTGTTCATCTCCAGGAACCAGAAATTGCGGTTCTGGTCCGCCACGAACTCCACCGTGCCGGCGCTGTCGTATCCCACAGCCTGGGCGAGGGCCACCGCCTGCGCCCCCATGGCGGCGCGGGTGGCCTCGTCGAGCAGCGGGGAGGGGGCCTCCTCGATGACCTTCTGGTTGCGGCGCTGGATGCTGCACTCCCGCTCGAACAGGTGGACCACATTGCCGTGCCTGTCGCCGAGCACCTGGATCTCGAGGTGGCGGGGGTCGATGATGAATTTCTCGAGGAAGACGCGGTCGTCGCCGAAGGCGTTGAGCGCCTCGGCCTTCACGGCGGCGAAACCCTCGGCCATGTCGGCGTCGGAGCGGGCGACGCGGATGCCCTTGCCGCCGCCGCCGGCCGAGGCCTTGATCATGATCGGATAGCCGATCTGGTTGGCGATGCGGACGGCCTCCTCGGTCGTCTCGATCAGGCCCATGTGGCCGGGGACGGTGGAGACGCCGGCGGCGGCGGCCAGCCTCTTGGAGCTGATCTTGTCGCCCATGGCCTCGATGGCCTCGGGATTGGGGCCGATGAAGGCGATGCCCTCGTCGCGCAGGCGGCGGGCGAAACCGGCGTTCTCGCTGAGGAAGCCGAAGCCGGGGTGGACGGCTTCCGCGCCCGTTTGCCGCACGGCTTCGACGATCCTGTCGGCGAGCAGATAGGACTGGGCGGCGGGAGCCGGGCCGATCAGCACGGCTTCGTCGGCCATTTCGACGGCGAGGGAGCCGGCGTCGGCCTCGGAATAGACCTGCACCGTCCGGATGCCCATGCGGCGGCAGGTCTTGATGATGCGGACGGCGATCTCGCCGCGGTTGGCGATCAGGATCTTCTGGAACATGCGTGTCCTGGGCTGAAGCGAAGGTGACCGCCGGGGCGGTCGCCGCCGGGTCGTCGCCCCGATTAGGCCGCGATCCCGGGCGAGTAAACCGAGGGGGGCGTTCACCCAGACGGGGTTCGGGCTTGGCAAGCCCGGCTTCGATGGGCTTAAACGCTGCCCGTTCCCTGTTCCATGGCCGGAGCCAGACCCCGATGTCCCGTTTCCTTCCCGTCGCCGCGACCGCGGCCCTGTCCCTGGCGCTGGGCGCCGGCTCCGTCGCCGCCCAGGATTTCCAGACGCTGGCGCGCCAGGACCTGCAGGCCGCCCATGACGAACTGGCCGCCAACCATCCGGCCCCGGTCGTTCCGGGCGAGGCCGGCGAGACCTTCCGCGCCTGGCTGGACGCCGGCCTGCAGAACGCCCTGTCCAAGGTCGACCAGTCCAACAGCGGCTCCAGCCACGCCTATCTGCTGCGCTACTACGCCGCCGGCTTCCGCGATTCGAACATCGTCATCCGGCCCAGCTACGAGACCTCGGCCGACCGCTTCACCGCGACCAGCTGGCCGGGGCTGGCCACCGGCTGGCGCAACGGCCAGTATGTGGTCACCTATGTCCAGCCGGGCGTGCGCCGCCTGCCGCCGGTCGGAGCGACGGTCACCGAGTGCAACCTGACCCCGGTCGAGGAGTATTCGCGCAACAAGCTGGACCTGTGGGAGGGCGACCTGAACACCGAGGCCGGCCGCATCACCTCGGCCCCCTATCTGCTGTGGAACCGCAACAACCCCTACGCCGGCGGCACGCCGTCGACCTGCAAGTTCAAGGTCGGCAACCGCCGTCCGCGCGACTATGACCTGCGCCCGGTTCCGGTGGTTCCGGCCGACCTCGAGGCGGCCTATCGCGCCACCCTGTACACCCCGGGCCCCGTGCCGCTGTCGATCGAGACGGTCAACGGCCGCCCATGGGTCAACGTCCATTCCTTCGCCGACGACGCCGGCTGGGACGCCTTCAACGCCCAGCTGCAGGAGCAGCTGGCCGCGATCCAGGGCCCGCAGGGCTTCGTGCTCGACCTGCGCGGCGCCAGCGGCTCCTCGAACCTCGGATCGACGGCGCGCGGCTACGGGGTGCTGAACCGCATCTGGACCTCGGAATTCACCCAGAGCCGCCAGCCGACCGGCGGCGACTTCACCTATCGCGCCACGCCGGGGAACCGGCAGTGGTACGCCGATGTGATCGAGCGGATGAAGCAGGACGCGCGGTTCGTCTATGAGGCGCCGGAGGTGATCGCCCAGACCGAGGCCGTGCTGGCCGCGTTCGACGTCGCCCTGGCCGCCGGCGAGCCGAGCTTCACCCAGCCCCAGCCGGCCACGACCGCCGATCCGAACGCCGCCAATCCGGTGCAGGGGCCGGTCATCGTGCTGGTCGACGCCGGCTGCGCGGGCGGCTGCCTCGACACCCTCGACCTGGTCAGCCGCCTGCCCAACGTGCGCATCGCCGGCTCGACCACGGCGGCCGACTCGATCTTCATCGAACAGACCGTCCAGCGCCTGCCGTCGACCTATGCGGACCTCAGCTACGGCCACAAGGCCTGGACCTCGCGCCAGCGCGGCAACAACCAGCCGTTCATCCCGGAGCAGGGCCTGACCTACACGGGCAATCCGGTCGACGAGACAGCGGTGCGGACCTGGGTGGGGACGCTGTTCGGCGGCTGATTCCCCGCGCCGGAAGACCGCGAAGGCCGGCCCGGGTCGACCGCGCCGGCCCTTCTGCTGTCAGGAGTCCGGCGAGTGAACCCCGCCTGCCGGCACGTGGAGAGGGCGCCCGACCTCTTGGCGGGTCGCGGTTGAGCAAACACGGAATGGAGTGCGTGCCCCCGCTTCCGCCCGGATGGAAGCCGGAGTCCCGGAGACATGGTCGTTATCTGGCCAGAGGATGACGGATCATTGCTTTTCGCTGGAGAAAATCGTAGAAACGCACACCCGCGTGGACAGCAGGCGAAAGAAGATTAACGTCGTCGTCATTGTTGCAGGAGGATGAAATCCATCTTTCCTCGAAAAAGCAGCAGCGAATGAATCAAGCCTTGAGGCTGGCGGTTGTATTCGCGACGGTGACCCTGTTGTGGAACCTATACGGGTTTGCCGGAAACTTCTTTGCACACTATTGGGGCGGGTCAGAGAGACCGGTCGTGCTCATCTCCTACCTGGTCAACGCGCTGCTGTTGATCTGCCTCGCCCTGGTGAGCGCGAGGCAGGAACGCGTCGCCAGCTTGCTCGCGCTTGCTGGCTTGGTCATGGCGCTATGGTCGCTCGGCGGCGTGGCGATCGAGGTCGGCGTCATGGTCGGGAGCGTCACCCGGGACCCCGTGACGACGCCGCTCAACCTGCCCGAGCCGGCGCCGCTGCTTGGGGCTCTTCTACCGGCGATTACGGGCGCGCTCACAGCCTTTTGGGCATGGAAAGGTCGGCGGCCGTGGGTTCTGACGCCGCCCTTGAAGGATTCGGCCAACAGCACGTCATCCGATGATCAGTGAACATGGAGCCATGCCCGACCTCGCCCCGACCCTGCGCTCTCCCTCCGGATTCGACCTGACGCCGCCCGACGCGGAGGAGCGGGCCCGGCTGGAGGCCGGGCTGTCGCCGGAGGAGAGACGCGTCCTGCTGGCCCACGGCACCGAGGCGCCGTTCTGCGGCGCCCTGCTGGGCGAGAAGCGGGCCGGGGTGTTCTGCTGCCGCGAATGCGGCCTGCCGCTGTTCCGCGCCGGGCACAGGTTCGAGAGCGGCACCGGCTGGCCCAGTTTCACCGAACCGGTCGACCCGACCCATGTGCGGGCGATCACCGACCGGTCGCACGGCATGACCCGCACCGAGACCCGCTGCGCCCGCTGCGACAGCCATCAGGGCCATGTGTTTCCCGACGGGCCGCCGCCGACGGGGCTGCGCTACTGCATCAACTCCGTGGCGCTGAGCTTCGTGCCCGATGGCGAGGCGCTGCCGGACCCGCTGGGGCGCGGCGACGGGAAGGCCTGACCCCGGCCGCATTTGAGCCTAGGGTGGATTTCCCGCAGGAGCCGACGCCATGCTGATCCCCTTGCTGCTGGCCGCCATGGCGGTCGCTCCGCCGCCGTCGCCGGACGGCGCCGGGCAGGACGGCGCCGTCGCCACGGCCCCGGCCACCCCCCTGATCCTCGGCGGCGCGGCGGCCCCGGTCGCGCCGCCCGTCAGCGGCCCGCAAGCGGCGCCGCACGGCCTGAGCACCGACGCGCAGATCGCCCGGTGGCTGGCCGCCCGGTCGCCGGCCCCGGCCGCCCCGGACCATTCGCCGGCCTGGCGCGACGACCGCAAGCCGCACGGCCAGGTCAGCATCGGCGTCGGTACGGGCGGCTATCGCGACTACGGCGCGGCCGTGTCCCTGCCGCTCGGCGACAGCGGCCGCCTCGACATCAGCGTGCGCCAGTCGGAGAACGGCTATCCGTACGGCTACAGCTACCGAGGCGGCTACGATCCCTATTTCGCCGACGGCGGCCACGCCTTCGCGGGCCAGTCCGCGCCGGGCGCCGCCGAGGACGATGAAGTCCGTGTGTCGCGACCGGAAGGTCGGCCGAACCGATGGCCCGCGACCCGTCCGCCGCAGGCGGCGGAAGAATAGAAAAAGCCCGATCCGCCGGATCGGGCCTTTTGCCTGGGTGGTGCCGCCGGGGGGAATCGAACCCACGACCTCAGCCTTACCAAGGATGCGCTCTACCACTGAGCTACGGCGGC